>JBDSMW010000018.1:0-30292 GCA_039915665.1 Nocardioidaceae bacterium | reverse complement strand
ACGGGTGGTCCTTCTGGACCTTGAAGTGAGGAACGCCAAGACGACCGCGTCTGTCCTACGAGCCGCCCTGCGCGCGTAGCCCATTCCGGCTCCCCTTTGTCGTCAAGAGGCCGTTGAGAGCTCGTGGTTGTCGGTGGTCTTCCGGCGGCGCGAGGTCGGTTGTAGCGTCGGTTTCGCGGGTCCGGGAAGTGGCTGATCCGAAGTGTCGATGTGCGGGTGAGAGTCGGCCGCGCTGGATTCTTGAGACGCCCCGCAGTGCCCTCCCGGACCCGTCTCCGGCTCCTGGCCGGCAACGAGTTGGGCATCAGCGAGGAGTTGTCGATAGATGGCGTCGGAGATCCTCCGCTTGAGACAACGCAGCGCTTCTTTGTGCTTCTTGCCGGCGGCTCGCTTGCTTCGGTAGTAAGCGCGGCCTTCAGTGTCGAGGCGGACCTGGGTGAGGGCGGCGATGTGGATCATGTGGTTGAGGCGACGGTTGCCTGCTCGGGAGAGTCGGTGTCGGTTGTTCTCGCCGGAGGAGGCGTCGATGGGCGCGGTGCCGGTCCAGGAAGCGAACCGGTTCCGGTCGGCGAACCGTGCGATGTCGCCGACGTCGGCCAGGATGCGGGCTGCGACCACGGGTCCGATCCCGGTGATGGACATGAGCCGTGACTGACGTGCCAGGACCATGTCTTTGAGCTCGGCGGTCAACTTCTTGATCTTGGCCTCGACCGCGATGAGCTCGGCCAGTTCTTCCGCGGCGATGCGTCGGCGGGTCTTGCCGGCGATGTCTCTCGGCCGAACGGAGGCGAGCATCTTCTTGGCCTGCAGGGCTGTGATGTCGCGCTTGCCCTGGCCGGGAAGGAGCTCGGCGAGCAGAGCCTGGAGCCGGCACACGGTCTGGACCCGACGACGAGTGAGGGCCTCACGCCGGTCGGTCAGCATCCTCATCGCTTCGAGTTCACCGTCGACCTTCAGGACCCGCAGGCTGCTGGTACGCACGGCGACGATCGCGATGAAGTGGGCGTCGCGGGCGTCGGTCTTGCGATTGTGGCCGGTGTCGAAGAGCCGAACCCGCGCCGCCAGCTTGGCCGGCACGTCGACGACGTTCTCGCCGTCCTCGAGCAGTCGCTGTGCGAGCGGACGTCCCACACCGCTGGCGCCCTCGACCGCCCAGACCCGTTCCGGCCAAGATGCGGCGTAGCCACGCATCGCTGAGTAGCCGGCCTTGTCGGTGGCGAATCGTCCTGAGCCCAACATCCGCTCATCACGGTCGACGACTTCAATCGTTGCTGACAACTTGTGGGGATCGACCCCGATGATCACCTGGTTCATGTCTTGCTCCCGCCTGTGCTCGTTCCGATAGGGACGGCGAGGTGGGCATTGCTACTACGAGCTGGGCAGTCCCTTCTTGGGCCACGCCTCGTCACGGCGCCCGGCGGGTCGCATACCGGAAGAGAGCCACACCCGCGAACGGCTGGGCAGCCCAAAAGAGAGCGAACCCGCCGAGCACCTGGACCGAGTCTGGCCAGACATCGATCCTGCGAGAAGTCTCTAGTCCGAAAATGAAGGGTGAGTGGGCAGGCGATAGCTCCCGGCGGAGCCGGGACAGTTTGTTGCGGATGGTTCAGGCTGCGGGTTCGAGGGTGACGTTGTAGCCGAGGGCTTCGAGCTGGCGGATGTGGTTGCGTTTCTTGGCGTCGGTGTTGACGTGTCGGGTGAAGTGGTCGGCGCCGAGGTCGTGAAAGCGCGTCTCGGGGTCGGCGAGCAGGTGCCAGATGATGACCAGCATGGAGCGGCCGACCGCAACGATGGCCTTCTTCTTCCCACGGCGTCGCGCGATCCTGCGGTAACGCTCGCCGAGGAAGGTGTCGCTGCGTCCAGCCATGACGGCGGCCTCGCCCAGGACTCGTGCGAGGTACCGGTTGCCGTGCCCGGCCGACCCGTTGCCCTTGTTCTTGCCGGCCGAGGACTTGACGCCCGGGGAGAACTTCGCCCACGAGCACAAGTGCCCGGCGGTGGGGAACCGGGTCATGTCGAGACCGATCTCGGCGATGATCACAGCGGCAGCGACCGGTCCGATACCGGGGATCTCATCGAGCCGCTCCACGGCTGGGGCGAAAGGGGTCAGGAGCGTCTCGATCTGGGCGTCCAGGACCGCGATATCGGCGTTGATCCCGTCGATACGTGCCAGCATCCGGGCCAGCAGGAACCGGTGATGGTCATCGAAGTGGCCGGTGAACGCCTCCACCAGCTGCGGGATCTTGACGCGCATCCGGGTCCGGGCCATCTCCGCGAGCACCTTCGGGTCGCGTTCCCCGGCGATCAACGCCGCCATCATCGCCCGCCCGGAGACACCGAAAATGTCCGAGGCGACGACCGACAGCTTGATGCAGGCGTCCTCGAGCAGTTTCTCGACCCGGCTCTTCTCCGCGGTCCGCACCCCGACCAGGTCGATCCGGTAGCGGGTGAAGTCCCGCAGCTGACGGATCGGCCGGGGCGGAACGAAGCTGGCCCGCAGCATCTGCCGCTCCGCGACCTTGCACAACCACACTGCGTCCAGCACGTCGGTCTTGGGCCGACCCGGCAAATGCCTGACGTCGCGGGCGTTGACCAGCCACGGCTCCAGACCATGGGCCTCCAGCAGGTAGAACACCGGTCTCCAATAGTCCGACGTCGCCTCCATCACGACTCGCTCGATCCGCAGATCGACCAGATGATTGGCCAGGTCAGCCAACGACCGGGTCATCGTCGAATGCGTCGAGACCTCCTGCAGCCGCCCCTTCGCAACACCTTCTCCTGGGACCCGCACGCAGCAGACCAGCTCGGCCTTGCCGACGTCCACCGCAGCAACCCGGGCGATGATCTGCTCCTCGTCCACCGACTCACTGAGCATCGTTCTCATCTCCCTCAGCACCCGTTCCTGATCAGCAACTACGTGCCGTCCGGGGGGATCATCAGGGCAAGGAACAAATCTAGTCCTCGTGCTCGACCACAGTGTCGGCAACAATGAAGGGCCCACAGCGTGATCCCCGCGCCCGGCTAGTAGACGCCCTCGACGGAGCATAGAGACCCGGCGTCACCGGACGGCACGAGAACATTTTCGCCCCGGAACGGGCGCCCCGGAAGGGGCAATATGGCTAGAAGCTGCATTCCCGCAGACGGGTTCGCCTCAATCCCTATCGCGGCCATCGACGCCGAGGGGCGGCTGAGGCTTTGGTTCGCCGCGGCCAGATCAGTCTTCGGCGGGTTCCTCCTTCACGACGACCGCGTAGGACCCGATGTTGACGAGGCGTTCACCCGCGATCTCGCCGTCCTGGAGGAAGATGGCGGTCAGCTTGCCCGTGCCAGGGTTGAACTCCACGTCGGAGACCTCACCGAGTTCGTCTCCGCCCGTGGTGAGGACCCGCTTCTTCAGAAGGCGGCCCCGCTTGCCGCGCAACGCCTTCAAATCGCCGTCGAGCTCAGTGATCGCTGCCGGGTCGCCGATAGTGACGGCGTCGACTCCGAACGCGATGAGGTCGCCCCACCGCAAAACCTCGCCCCGGTCGGACTTCTTGAGTCGGAGTGCGGCCACCGAGCACGACCCCGGGTCGACCAAGAGACTGCGGACCTTGCCGACGGTGCTGGCAGTGCTCTTGTCGACGACCTTGTGCCCCTTGGCTTCGGAGAACTTCATCATTGGGCACCGCCCAGATGCTCGCGGAATCGCTCGACCGCCGCACCGAACCCGGCGAGGTCATGCCCGACGAAGTCCCGCACGCTGGTGGGGACCATGAGGTGCTCTCCGGAGGCGGCCATGGTGTCCGGGAGGGGAATGAGGACCTTGTCGCCCTGGGTGCCCATCTGGTCCGAGGCCACGATCTCGTAGCCGACAACATCGCACTGCCCGTCCTGGGAGGAGTCAACCGCCACCACGACGTCGTGGACAGTCCCGAGAGCGACCCCGTCCTCGGTCAGTACCTGCGAGCCCAGAACGTTCCCGTGCGAACCCTCACCACCGCGGGACCGGCCAAGCACAGAATCGGTGGGCTCCAACGCGGCCTCGTCAGCGATCATGACCGCGTCGGCGCCCAAAGCCGCGACGGACTTCCAGGACAGGCCCTCCTTCAGCGGGCCAGCGAAAAGTCCACGCCCCGCCAACGTGAACCCGCTGACCGAGCCGCCGTCAGCCGCGTACACGATGTCCTTGATCTGGGCGACGTCCTCGCCGGCCACAGTGACCACTGGCCGCTGGGCGATGTCGGAGGTGCGCATCAGTCTCATGGCCGGCCCTCCTCACCAGGGCTCGAGGACTCCACGATGACGCCGCCCCTTCGACGACGCGCCTGCACCGCGTAGGCGGCTGCGGCGAGCACGAATAGCGCTACCAAGACCACGATCAACCAAACCCACCAGTCCACGGCCTGCTCCCTCGGGTCTTTCACGTCAGTGTGATCGCAACCTACCCTCGGCTCCTATTCTCGGGAAGCGTTGCCGCTCGCAACTCGGGGGAGGCAAGGACAGCCTTTCGGTAGCCGACTACTCGTCGCCTGCGACGTGGACCTTGCACGCGACCTGGACGGGGAGGTTGCCCGCAGCGATCACCTCGATCGCCGCGTACCGCCTTGTGGGCTGGTCCGCCCTTTGAGGAGATCGATAGCTCGGCGGCTAATCTCGAGCTCGGTCTGCAGCTTGGCGATCTGCTTCTTCGCCCTGGCGAGCTCGGCGTTCTCCGCGGTGGTCGGGCCAGGTCGGAGACCACGCTCGATGCGGTCCTGGCGACGCCAGCTGTAGATCGTCTGGTCACTTGAGGTCGAGATCATGCGTCACGATCGCGATGCTCTTGCCTTCGACGAGCAGGTCCAGGACCCTGCGCCGAAACTCGGCCGGATAGCCCCGTCGTCCCATGTGCTCCTCCTGGTGTCATGCATCAGAATCCAGAAACCAAGACGCCGTAGGACCCGGGACACACCACAGACTCCAACCAACCCAGTGCGATTCACTCGACACGTATGGGCATCTCTTCGAGGACTGCGTCGACAAGGTCGCCGACGCCAACAGCATGGCGCGCGAATAGGAAAGACAGAGGACCTCCAACGGAGCCCTCAGCAGTCCCTCGCCGCGTCCAACGCTGAAAAATCCTGCGTCCAATGCACGTCCATACGCCCTGGAGGCGCCCTCAGCGGGAAAAGACGAAAGCCCTCTGATCCGTATTCCTGCAGATCAGAGGGCGATTCGATTGAGTACCCCCGACCGGATTCGAACCGGCGCTACCGCCTTGAGAGGGCGGCGTGCTAGGCCACTACACAACGGGGGCAAGAGCGGACGCGACTCTAGCGAAGGCGAGAGATCGGAGTCCAATCCAGGATGGTGCGGTGCTGCTGATGGTGCTCGCTGGGGTACTAGGACTCGAACCTAGACTAACTGGACCAGAACCAGTCGGGCTGCCAATTACCCCATACCCCATGGGTTGGCTCCTTGCGAAGCCCGGATGAGAATACACGTCACGCACGCCGCCACCAAAACGGATCGGGACCTCCGCGACCCGGCGTGAGAACCCTCACGTCAGGCGGTCGCGAGGTCGCCGCCGACGGTCCCCGTCGGGGCCCCGGACGGCTGGCTCGCCGGCGGTCGGGTGAGTGTCTGGAGGTCCATCTTGCGGGCCACCAGCAGCACCAGGCCGACGTACACACCGGACTGGGTGACCGTCAGGACGATGTTCCACCAGCTGGCCTCGGTGACGTTGAGCGTCGAGGAGAGGTCGCCGAAGGACAGCGCCAGACCGAAGGCCAGGAAGTTGTTCAGGACGTGCAGGGCGATGCCCGCCTCGAGCCCACCGGTGCGGCAGACCAGCCACCCGGCGATCAGGCCGAACGCGAGCCGGTCGAAGAACAGCGGGAAGTTCTGGGTGCCGTGCGCGAGGGCGAACAACAGGGCGGTGCCGACGATCGCGACCCACTTGTTGCGCGACAGCGAGCCGAAGGCCTGCAGCAGGTAGCCCCGGAAGACGAACTCCTCCCCCGCGGCCTGCAACGGGGTGGTCAGCAGCACCACGATCGCGGCGAGCGCTGTCGAGGTGGTGAAGTCGTTGACCTTGCCCTCGACCCCGGCGCCGTTTCCACCCGGCAGCGCCGAGCCCACGACGATCTGAGCCAGCAGGGCGACCGCGGCGAGCCCGAGGCAGACGAGGAAGAACTTCCAGCGCATGCGGGGGACGACCGACGTCAACCAGCGCGGCCGCATGCCGTGCACCACCCGGATCACGAACCAGGTGACCAGGATCAGCGAGCCCAGCCCGAGGTTGAGCCCGAGCAGGGTCGAGGCGCTGACGTTCTTCTTGATGTCACCGCTGTCGATGAAGTTGTCGATCCAGCTGCCGTCCTGGAAGATCGCCGCGATCCCCGCGACCACGATGTAGACCAGCGCCGTGACGACGAAGAACGCCACGACGACGATGATCACCCCGACGATCGGCTTCCAGGTCGCGTAGCTCCAGGTGCGCAGCATCGAGTGGTAGGGCGTCGGCTCGGGGTGCGGGAACGCCCGCGCCCCAGGGGATGCCGGCTGGTTCGGCTGCGGCGCGTAGGCGTAGAAGGGCCGGACCGGCTGACCGGGCTGCTGCTGCGGCGTCCCGGGGTACGGCGGCAGGCCGGGGTGCTGCGGCGGCCAGGAGGGCGGCTGCCACGGGGGCGGCGGCTGATCGGTCATCGGTGGATCCGTTCGGTGAAGGTCAGGGTGCTGACGAGGAGGCGCTCGCGAGCCGCGCCAGCGACCGCTCCCGCCCCAGCAGCTCCAGCGACTCGAACAAGGGAGGTGATACCCGCCGGCCGGTGATCGCCACCCGCACGGGGCCGAACGCGTTGCGCGGCTTGAGACCGAGGCCCTCGACCAAGGATGCACGTAGTGCCTCGTCGATGGAGGCGGTTTCCCAGGTCCCGACCTCGGCAAGTGCATCGTGGGCTGCCGAGACCACCCCGCGGCCGGCCTCGTCGAGCAGCTTCTCGGCGTCAGCAGGGTCGTGGACGAAGTCGGCCTCCTCGACGAACAGGAAGCCCAGCATGTCGACGGACTCGGTGAGCTTGTTCATCCGCTCGTGCACCAGCGGCATGGCTCGGGTGAGCAGGTCGGCCTGCTCGGGGGTCATCGGGTCGGCGACCACCCCGGCGGACTGGAGCAGCGGGGTGACCCGGGTCGTCATGTCGTCAAGCGCGAGCAGCCGCATGTGAGAGGCGTTGATCGCGTCGAGCTTCTTCAGGTCGAACCGCGCCGGGTTGGGGTTGACCCGGCGGATGTCGAACGCCTCGGCCATCTCGGCCATCGTGAAGACGTCCCGGTCGGCCGCGATGCCCCAGCCGAGCAGGGCCAGGTAGTTCAGGACGCCCTCGGGCAGGTAGCCGCCCTCGACGTAGTCGAGCAGCCCCGATCCGCGGTCCCGCTTGGAGAGCCGCTTGTTGCCCTCGCCCATCACGATCGGCAGGTGCCCGAAGCGCGGGGCGCCGGTGCCGATCCCGATGCCGGCCAGGGCGTCGTACAGCGCGAGCTGCCGCGGCGTGCTGGACAGAAGGTCCTCGCCGCGGAGAACGTGGGTGATCCCCATCAGCGCATCGTCCGCCGGGTTGACCAGCGTGTAGAGGGGGTCGCCGTTGGCCCGGACCAGCGCGAAGTCCGGGACGTTCTCCGGGAGGAAGGTGACCTCTCCGCGCACCAGGTCGTCGAAGGTCAGCGGGACGTCGGGGATCCGCAGCCGCAGGACGGAGGTGCGGCCCTCGGCCTCGAACTCCGCGCGCTGGTCGGCGGTGAGCTCGCGGCAGTGACCGTCGTACCCCTGGACCTTGGAGCCGGACGCCTTGCGGCGGGCGTCGACCTCTTCGGTGGTGCAGAAGCAGTCGTAGGCGGAGCCCGCCTCGCGGAGCCGCGTCGCGATGTCGCGGTAGACGTCGAAGCGCTCGGACTGCCGGTAGGGGCCGACGGGACCGCCGACCTCCGGGCCCTCGTCCCAGTCGATGCCCAGCCAGCGCAGCGAGTCAAGCACCGAGTTGTAGCCCTCGTCGGTGTTGCGGGCGAGGTCGGTGTCCTCGATGCGCAGCACCAGGGTGCCGCCGTAGTGCCGGGCGAAGGCCCAGTTGAACAAGGCCGAGCGCGCGTTGCCGACATGCAGGAAGCCGGTCGGCGACGGGGGGAAGCGGACGCGGACGTCCTCAGGCGCGAGGTCACCGAGAACGGCGTCAGTCACGGGAAACCACCTTGTTGGTGAGCGAGCCGATGCCGGCGACGGAGATCTCGACCTCGTCGCCGACCTGCATGGGGCCGACGCCCTCGGGGGTGCCGGTGAGGATGACGTCGCCGGGCAGCAGCGTCATCACCGAGGAGACGTAGGCGACCAGGGCCGGGACGTCGAAGACCATGTCCTTGGTCGTGCCGTCCTGCACGACGTCGCCGTTGAGGTGCGTCATCACCCGGAGGTCGGAGGTGTCGAGCTCCGTCTCGATCCAGGGCCCGAGGGGGCAGAACGAGTCGAAGCCCTTGGCCCGGGTGAACTGCACGTCGCCGCGCTGGAGGTCGCGGGCGGTCACGTCGTTAGCGACGGTGTAGCCGAAGATCACCTCGCGCACCCGCTCCGGGGAGACGTCGCGGCAGATGCGGCCGATGACGACCGCGAGCTCGCCCTCGTAGTGCACCTCGGAGGACTGCCGGGGGTAGAAGACCGGGTCGCCCGGTCCCACGACGGAGGTGTTCGGCTTGAGGAACATCAGCGGCTCCTGCGGCACGTCACCCCCCATCTCGGCGGCGTGGGCGGCGTAGTTCTTGCCGATCCCGACCACCTTGCTCCGCGGGATGACCGGCGCCAGCAGACGCGCGTCCGCGAAGGGGATCTCCGTGTCGGTCAGCTGCAGACCCACGTAGAGCGGGTCGCCGACCAGGGCGACGATCGTGGTGTCCTCGGACGGGATGCCGAGCTCGTCGACGTCACCCGTGACCACGCCGTACTGGGGCTCGTCACCGGTGGTGAACCTCGCTATGCGCACCCGGTGAGCCTACCGGCGCAGGCTGCCCGTCCGACGGTCGCCCTGATGCTTGTGGACAAGGGCTCAGGGGGCCTTGTGCCCGGTCCAGCAAAGACCGTCCCAGTACCGCCGGCGACCGCTGCCGTCCGGGTACCAGCCGGCCGCGGGACCGCTCGGCAGGGACCGCTCGGCAGGGACGGCTGCGTAGGCGATGGCGAGATGGGCTCCGCGTGCACGGGAACCGTCGGGTCCTGCTGCGGCTCCCAGCCGGGCGTCGGGCGTGGCTGGTCATGATGAGCTCCCCTCGTCGCGCCGACGCTACGTGGCGGCCTCCGTCGATGCAGCCGATCCGCGGAATCGGTGGAGACCCGAGGCGCCTACCCTGGTGCCTGTGGAAACCCGGCCCTCCCCCTGCGACGTGCTGCTCGACGTGCCGACCTGGTCGGCCCGCCGCAGCGCGCACGAGTCGCGCGTCGACGCCTGGATTGGACCGCACCTCGAACGGCGCCGGGCCGCGGTGCCGCACCCGGTCGAGGACTTCCTTTTCACCTACTACGGGCAACGTCCGGCGGCGCTCCGGCGGTGGCACCCAGGGTACGGCGTGGGGCTCGAGGACGATGCGTCGTACGCCGGCCTCAAGGGGTACGGCGAGCGCGACGGCGTCGTCACCGTGACACCCGAGCACCTCGCCTCGCAGCAGGTGCTGCTGACCACGTTGCGCCGGCTGCTCGCCGCGACCGCCTCCCGTCCCGCGCAGCTCGGCTGCTTCGGCATGCACGAGTGGGCGATGGTCTACCGGCTCCCGCAGGCCGACGTGCGGCACGCGTCCTGGCCGCTGCGGCTGGGCGCGTCCGGCACCGACGAGGTGGTCGAGTCGCACCGGATCAGCTGCACGCACTTCGACGCGTTCCGGTTCTTCACCGACGACGCCCGACCTCGCAACACGCTGCAGCCGGCGAGCGACGACCGGCCGGACTTCGAGCAGCCGGGCTGCCTGCACGCGGGCATGGACCTCTACAAGCACGCCTACCGGCTGACCCCGCTGGTGCCCTCCGAGCTGGTCGCGGACTGCTTCGAGATGGCCCGCGACATCCGGGTTCTCGACATGCGCGCGTCGCCGTACGACTTCACGGAGCTGGGCCACGAGCCCGTGCGCGTGGAGACAGCGGCGGGCAAGGCGGAGTACGCCGACGCGCAACGGTTCTTTGCCGAGCGCGGCGCTCCCCTGAGGCAGCGGCTGCTCGACGCCTGCGAAGGCCTGCTGACTCGCCTTCGTTGACGTAGAGGCAGAAAGGGTGGCCGGCCGGGTCGAGGAGCACGCGCACATCCTCTGCGGCTGGTACGGCGCGAGCTCGGCCCCGCAGTCGACCGCGAACGCGACCGAGTCGACGAGCTCGTCGACCTGGAGGTCGAGGTGCAGCATCATCTGCGGACCACCCTCGACGGCCGGCCAGACGGGTCGCACGTACAGGGGCTCGGTCTGGCAGGCGATGTTGTAGCCGGCCTCCTCCGACGGGCCGACCGCGGCCCCACCGCCGTCGGGGTCCGGGAAGACCTGCCAGTCCAGCAGCCGGGCGTAGAAGTCGGCCAGCGCCGCACCGTCGGGCGCGTCGAGGACGACACCCCACCAGGTGTTCCGGGTCCGCAGGGGCACGGTCAGTCAGCCTGGTTCAGGAACCAGCGGTGGCCGAACGGATCGCGCAGCACAGCGACCCGGCCCACCGGCGGGTTGTCCTCGGGGCCTCGGTCGAGCACCGCTCCCCCGTCGACCATCCGCTTCGTCAGACCGTCCACGTCGTACACGGTCAGGTGCAGGGTGACGGCGGCGCCGCGGCCGGGCACAGGGGCCTCGACCTGGATCTCCGGGTGCTCGTCGGACATCATCCAGCGCGCGCCGTCGACCGCGAGCTCGACGTGACCAACGCGGTCGTCGGGCATCACGATCGGCTCCACGGTGACCTCGGCGCCGAGCCGGTCGACGTACCACTCGATCGCCGCGCGGGCGTCCCGGACACAGAGGTAGGGCGTCAGCTCGCTCATCCCGACACCCTAAGCAGGTCAGGGCAGCGAGGCCAGCACGTCCTCGCGGCCGAGCATCGCCGCGCACCAGCGGAAGTGGCCGTCCTCCCCCGTCGGGCTGAAGCAGGTGGCCGTGACGACGGCGTACGCCGCGCGGTGGACGGCGGCCCGACGGGGATCCACACCGAGCCGGGCGTCGAGCCGCGCCTCCGTGGTCCGGCCCGCGGCGCCGTACATGTCGAAGATGCTCGCCGTCACCGCCGCGTCGAACGCGGCGTCACCCGCTGTGGTGAGGAAGCCGAAGTCGATCACGGCCGACGGGCGGCCGGCGTCGTCGAGCAGCACGTTGGCGGGGATCAGGTCGCCGTGCACCAGCACCGGCTCGGCCGGCGGGAGCGCGCGCACGGCGGCCGCGACGGCGTCGAAGGAGACGTCCGGCACCTCGGCGGCGAGGACCTCGCTCGCGCGGTGCTCGACCAGCCGGGCCAGGGCCTCCTCGAAGCCCGCCGACACGTCGAGCGGGGGTTCGCCCGGGAGAGCGCCGAGCGTGGTCATCGCCGCGGTCGGGGTCACGGCGCCGAGCGCGGCGAGCACGTCCGCCACCGCGTCGGCGTGCGGGTCCGTCAGCGGACGGGTCATCGGGGTGCCGTGCAGCAGCGGCTCGATGCTGGCCCACCGCTCGCCGACGCGCACGACGTCCAGCATCCGGGTGGTCCGCAGCGGCAGTACGTCCGCGACGTCGGCGTAGAACCGTTGCCGCCCCGCCAGCTCCTCGGGTCCCGCGGAGTGCCAGACCTTGGCTGCGAGGTCACCCTCGAGCCGCAGGACCGTGCCCTCCATGCCGGATCCGATCTCCTCGACGGGCACGAGTCCGAGGGACGCGAACGCCGCGACCCAGTCGGTCACCAGCACTCCGGCCGGCGGTCGATCCACGGGGCCGCAGCCTCCAGCTGGGCCGACAGCGCCAGCAGCACATGCTCCTCGGCCGGGCGCCCCGCGAGCATGACGCCGACGGGCAGCCCGTCGCCGGTCGTGCTCAGCGGCAGCGAGACCGCGGGCATCCCGGTGAGGTTCCAGGCGGAGGTCCAGGGTGTGAACGCCTTCTGGTTCTCGAAGTCCCGGGCCGGGTCGGCGTCGTCGCGGATCGCACCGATCGGCAGCGGCGGCTGGGCCAGGGTCGGGGTCAGCACCGCGTCGTACGGCGCCAGGGTGCGGATCGCCCGCGCAGCGATGCGTCGCGCCTCGCCGACCGCCAGGCCGAACTCCGGACCGGACACCGCGCGTCCACGCTCGGACAGCCAGACGGTCAACGGACGCAGCAGGTGCTCGGTGCCGGGTGGCGCCGCCGACAGTGCCGTCAGCACGGCCCAACAGGTCTCGAAGGTGGCGACGGACTCCGGCGGCACCGGCACGTCGATCTCCTCCACGTCGTGCCCCAAGGAGAGGAGAAGCCGGGTCGCGGACTCGTAGGCCTCGACCACCGACGGATGGACGAGAGCGTCGGCGATCACCGGGGTGAGGAACCGGGCGATCCGCAGGCGACCGGGCTCGACGTCGCAGGACGCGAGGAAGGACTGCGGCGGGGGCGGCGCCCAGAACGGGTCGCCCACCGCGGGACCGGCGAGCACGTCGAGCATCGCCGCCGCGTCGCGCACGGTCCGGGCCAGCGGGCCGGCCGTCGCGAGGCCGACCGGGTCGCCGTACATCGGGCTTCCGCTGATCCGGCCACGGGTGGGCTTGAGGCCGAACAACCCGCAGCAGCTCGCGGGGATCCGGATCGAGCCGCCACCGTCGGAGCCTTGGGCCACCGGGACCAGGCCGGCGGCGACGGCGGCCGCGGCGCCGCCGCTGGAGCCGCCCGCCATCCGGTCGAGGTCCCACGGGGTGCGGGCCGGCGGTGCGTTGTCGGGCTCGGTGTAGCAGGGCGACCCGAACTCCGGGGTGGTCGTCTTGCCCAGGCTGACCAGGCCCGCCCGCTCGAGGCGGAGCACGACCTCGTCGGAGACCTCCGGGACGTAGCCGTGCATGGTGGCCGAGCCGAACTCGGTGACCACGCCGGCCGTGGCGTTCAGGTCCTTGACGGCGGTGGGGACACCGGCGAGCGGACCGTCCCCACGCGGCTTCCAGGCCCGGGCGGCATCAGCCGTCACGGTCACGAAGGCTCCGACCACGTCCGAGAGACGGTCGATCCGCCTGAGGTAGTGCTCGACCAGCTCGCCGGTCGACGTCTCCCCCGCCCGGATCGCGGAGCCTTGCTCGAGGGCGGTCAGGTCGTGCAGCTCGGCCATGCGGGAAACCTACCGCCGCCTTCGTGGCCGCGTGCGGACCCTCCTGCTCGTCCTCGCCCTGCTGCTCGGTGGCCGTTGCTGCAGCTCCGCTGACAACTCGGTGGGTCAGGCGGCGTGCCGGCGCAGGCCGTAGGTGACCGCGTCGACGAGCGCCCCCCACGACGCCTCGATCACGTTGTGACCGACGCCGACCGTGACCCAGGACGAGACGCCGTCGGTGGTCTCGATGAGCACCCGGGTCACCGCGTCGGTGCCGTGGCCCTGGTCGAGGATCCGCACCTTGTAGTCGATCAGCTCGAACTTCGCGACCTCCGGGTAGGCCTGCCCGATTGCCTCGCGCAGGGACTGGTCGAGGGCGTTGACGGGACCGTTGCCCTCACCGGTCGTGATGATGCGGGCACCGCCGGCGAGCAGCTTGATGGTCGCCTCCGAGACCGCCTCCTCCCCCGGCTTGGAGTCGGTGATGACCCGCCACGACTCCACCTCGAAGTACGACGGACGGGCGCCCTCGACCTCCTCGACGAGCAGCAGCTCGAAGGACGCGTCGGCCGCCTCGAAGGTGTACCCCTGGGCCTCGAGGTCCTTGACCCGGCCGGTGATCCGCTGGATCAGCTCGCGGCCGTCGTCCATCGAGGCCAGGTCGAAGCCGAGCTCGGCCCCCTTGAGCTCGATGCTGGCGCGGCCCGCCATGTCGGAGATCAGCAGCCTCATGTCGTTGCCGACGAGCTCGGGATCCATGTGCTGGTAGAGGTTCGGGTCGACCTTGATGGCGCTGGCGTGCAGCCCGGCCTTGTGGGCGAAGGCGCTCGTGCCGACGTAGGGCTGCCGTGAGGCGGGCGGGAAGTTCGTCACCTCGGCCACCGCGTGCGCGATGCGGGTCGCGTCGCGCAGCCGGCCGTCGGGCAGCACCGGGCGGCCCAGCTTGAGCTCGAGGTTGGCCACCACGGAGACCAGGTCGGCATTGCCGGTGCGCTCGCCGTAGCCGTTGAGCGTGCCCTGCACGTGCGTGGCCCCGGCGTCCACGGCAGACAGCGTGTTGGCCACCGCGCAGCCGGTGTCGTTGTGGCAGTGGATACCGACGCGCACCCCGGTGGACAGCACGTCCTGCACCACGTCGCCGACCCAGTTCGGCAGCATGCCCCCGTTGGTGTCGCACAGCGCGACCACCTCGGCCCCCGCGTCGTAGGCCGTCCGCAGCACCTCGAGCGCGTAGTGCCGGTTGGCGCGGTAGCCGTCGAAGAAGTGCTCGGCGTCGAGGAACACCCGCTGGCCCTCGGCGCGGAGGTGGGTGACGGTGTCGCGCACCATCGCGAGGTTCTCCTCCAGCGTGGTGCGCAGGGCGAGCTCGACGTGCCGGTCGTGGGACTTGGCCACCAGCGTGACCACAGAGGCGCCGCTGTCGCGCAAGGCCGCGACCAGCGGGTCGTCGGCGGCCTTGACACCCGCCCGCCTAGTGGCACCGAAAGCCGCCAGCGTCGCGTGCCGCAGGTCCAGCTCCTCTCGGGCGCGCCGGAAGAACTCGGTGTCCTTGGGGTTGGAGCCCGGCCAGCCGCCCTCGATGTAGCCCACGCCGAGCCCGTCGAGCTGGCGGGCGATGCTGAGCTTGTCGGCGACCGAGAGGTTCAGGCCCTCCTGCTGCGCACCGTCGCGGAGCGTCGTGTCATAGACGTGGAAGGCCTGCTGGTCGAGCGTGGCACTCATCGAGAACTCCGAGGTCGGGGAGGTGGGGCAACAAAAAGACCTCCCGTGGAAACGAGAGGTCAGCGCGCCAGGTGTCTGGACGCGCTAGCTGATAATGATCCGGCTGTGCTGCACGCGTTCCACTGTGCCACCGATGACCGAGGCGTGGAACCCGATCTCGGATTCCGGTCAGACGGGGACGGCCCGCGGTGGGTGCCGCGCCAGGGTCAGCGCCACGCACGTGACGTCGTCGCGGCGTACGTCGGCCGCCAACCGTCGCACCGCCTCCCCGCACTCGGCGACCACGTCGGACGGGACGGGCCCGGTCAGCGGGTGAACGTGAAGAACGTGTGGCCCGTCACCAACGGTGTCGGCTCGGCCACCAAGCGGTGCGCCCCGACCCGGAAGCCCGTCCCGCGCGGCGCGTCGTAGCCGACCTCCTCGAAGCCGTCCTCGGCGAACCAGGACCGCACCCGGTCCGTGGGCTCCCCGACACCGCCGTGCGGGTCGCCGTCGGCGAAGCGGCCCCGCGTCCAGATCACCAGCGCACCGGGCGCGGACAGCTCGCGGGAAGCGGCCACGGTGGCCCGGGCGTCCTCGTCGGCCAGGTTGCCGAGCACCCCGCACAGCATCACCAGGTCGGCGGGCACGGCGTCGGCGTAGCTGTCGGTGACCCCCGCGTCGTCCCGGCGTACGTCGACCCGCTGCAGGTCGTGCTCGGCGGCGAAGGCCGACGCGGAGGCGGCCAGGCCCTCGTCGAGCTCGAGGAGCAGCGCGCTCACCCGGCCGCCGTCGGGGCGGCGGGCGAGCACCTCGAGCAGGTCGCGGCCGTCACCGCTGCACGCGCTGACCACCCGGAGGTCCTCGTCGGGGCGGCCGTCCAACCACGCCTCGATCCGGCGCTGCACCGCGCGGCGGCGCCCGGAGAGGTCCGAGTGCGGGTCGTCGTAGGCCAGGTGCCAGGCCTGCCAGTCCGTCACAGCCAGCGGATCAGGTCGCCGAGGACGGTGCCGGCGCGCCACGGGGCACCGGGCTGGGGCTCCCAGAGGACCCCGCCGTGGAGCAGGGCCCAGCCACAGAGCGCAGCCGTCGTCACCACGAGGAGCACGGCGCACCAGCCGAGCCACGGGTTGCGTGTGGACGCGAGCACCAGGCGGCGGGTCGGCACACGCAGCCGCCGGGCGGCCGGGCCCCACCACACCGAGGTCGCGAACACCGCCCCCATCACCAGCAGCCCGGGCACCAGCGGCCCCCGGAACAGCAGGTAGGCGAAGCCGACGACGAACGCCACAAACGTCGCCCAAGCCACGAGCATGAGGGTGCCGCCGGTGGCCACGACGAGGTACCACGGCGAGCTCGCGACGGTCAGCGGTCCGTCGTACCAGCGCCGGCGGCCCCGCAGGTGCTGGCGCTGGCGGGCCGACTCGGTGGTCCAGGAGACGGTCCGGACGGCCAGGGCCAGGACCGCGGTGAGCAGCAGGCAGAGGTACGGCGCGCGGGCGAACCCCAGGGTGGCCGTGGCGAAGAGACCCGCGAGGACCAGACCGCGCTGGAAGCGGGGCAGGCCACCGGGCGGAGGCCGCCAGCCGTCCGGCGGGACCAGGCGCGGACGGTTGTCGGGCGTCCGGCCGCGCTGCTGGCCGCGCTGCTGGGGCGCCGGCGGCTGCATGTACGGCGCGCGGGCGGGTTGCAGCACCGAAGGCCCCACCCGGGTCGGCGTCGGGACGCTGTCGATGCGCGTGGGTGGGGCCGACTGCCGCGCAGCGGGATCGGGACCGGCGAGCACGAAGGGCATGGTCGGGTCGTTGCGCGGCGGCCGCGACCCCGACCGCCCCGACGGCCGGACGGCCGGTCCGCGCAGCGAGGCCAGCACGGCGGCGGTCTCCGGGCGGTCGGCGGGATCGGGGGCCAGGCAGGCCCGGACCAGCGGCAGCAGCGCCGACGGGACGGCCGACAGGTCGTGCTCGCCGCGTCGGACGCGGTCCATGATCGCCATCGCCGGACCGGTCCCGAAGGGCGGCCGACCGGTCGCGGCGAACACCACGGTGGCGGCCCAGGAGTGCACGTCCGAGGCGGTCGTGGCGTCGTCGCCGTAGAGGATCTCGGGCGCGAGGTAGCCGGGGGTGCCGAGCAGCCAGCCGGTGTGGGTGAGCCGCGGATCCTCGGCCAGGCGGGCCAGGCCGAAGTCGATGAGCACCGGCGACCGGCCCTCGAGCAGGACGTTGGACGGCTTGATGTCGCGGTGCAGCACCCCGACCGCGTGCACGGCGATCACCGCCTCGGCCAGACCGGCCGCGAAGTGCCGCAGGTCGTCACCGGAGATCGGGCCCTCCTGGCGGGCGTGCTCGTGCAGCGACAACCCGGGCACGTAGCGCGTCGCGACGTACGGCGTCTCGCCCCAGGGGTCGGCGTCGATGACCTCGGCGATGCGGGGACTCGTCACCCGGCGCAGCGAGGCGACCTCGCGAGAGAGCCGCTCCCGCGCCTCGTCGTCACCGATGATGTGCGGCCGCAGCACCTTGAGCGCGACCCGGGAGCCGTCGGGCCCCTGAGCCAGGTGCACCACGCCCATCCCGCCCTCGCCGATCTTGGCGAGCAGGCGGTAGTCCCCCACCCGGGTATCCCCCTGGACGGGAGGCAGCGGTCGCTGGTTCAGCACCGGGCCACGGTATCCGAGCGACGTGGCTCAGCGACCGATCCGCGCGTAGGCCCGTTCCGTGGCGGATTTCTGCGGACCCCACCAGTCTTCGTGGTCGCGGTACCACGCGACGGTCTGCTCGAGCCCTGCTCGCAGGTCGGCGTACTGCGGGGTCCAGTCGGTCTCGGCCCGGAGCTTGCTGGAGTCGATCGCGTAGCGCAGGTCGTGCCCGGGCCGGTCGTTCACGTGCTCGAACCAGTCCGCCGGCTTGCCCAGGATCTCCAGGAGCAGCGCGATGATCTGCCGGTTGTCGCGCTCGCCGTCGGCGCCGATGAGGTAGGTCTCCCCCGGCCGGCCGTGCTCCACGATCGCGACCACGGCGTCGTTGTGGTCATCGACGTGGATCCAGTCGCGGACGTTCTCGCCGCTGCCGTAGAGCTTGGGCTTCACCCCCTGGAGGATGCCGGTGACCTGCCTCGGGATGAACTTCTCGACGTGCTGCAGCGGGCCGTAGTTGTTGGAGCAGTTCGACAGCGTGGCCTGCAGCCCGAAGCTGCGGACCCAGGCGCGCACGAGCAGGTCGGCCGACGCCTTCGAGGCGCTGTACGGCGAGGAGGGGTTCACCGGCGTCGACTCGGTGAACCGGGCCGGGTCGTCGAGCTCGAGGTCGCCGTAGACCTCGTCGGTCGACACGTGGTGCAGCCGCTTGCCGTGCCGGCGCACCGCCTCGAGCAGCCGGTAGGTGCCAACGATGTTCGTCTCCACGAACGGCCACGGCTCCGACAGGGAGTTGTCGTTGTGGCTCTCGGCGGCGAAGTGCACCACCAGGTCGGTCTCCGCGACCAGCGAGTCGACCAGGTCGGCGTCGGCGACCGACCCGTGCACGAAGCGGATCGCGTCGGCGACCGGTGCCAGGCTGGCCTCGTTGCCGGCGTAGGTCAGGGCATCCAGCACGGTGACCTCCCAGTCGGGCCGCCTGCGCGCCGTACGCAGGACGAAGTTGGCGCCGATGAAGCCGGCGCCGCCGGTGACGAGCACTCGCATGTCGGATCTCCTGTGGTCGGATCTGCTGGTCAGTCGCTGGTCTCGCGCAGGCCGGGCGGCCCGTCGGTGCTTCCGGGCGACCACTCGTGGAACTCCACCTCGAGCGAGAACCGGTGGGCCAGGTAGCGGTGGTCGGACAGGGCGACCGGGGTGCCGTCGGACGTGCGGGCGAGCCGGCGCACGACGAGCAGCGGCGTCCCCGCCCCGACCTCCAGCAGCCGCCCGTCGTCCTCGCCGGCCACGGCTGCGGTGATGGTCTGGTGCACGGACGCCACGCGGTGCCCGTTCCGGCCGAGGCTGGGCCACAGCCCGGGGTCGGCGGCGTCGTCGCGGGACAGCCCGCCGGCCAGCGTCCCCGGCACCCACTCGGTGACCAGGTCCAGAGGGCGCTCCTCGACCGCCCGCACCGAGCGGCAGCGCAGGGCCTCGTCGTCCGCCGTCAGTCCGAGCTCGCCGGCGACCGGAGAGGGCGGCAGGTGCCAGCCGAAGGACACGACGCGACGGGTCAGCCGCTGGCCGGACTCCGCGACGGCGGAGGCGGCGTGCCGGAAGGAGCCGAGCGCGAGCTTCTGGTGGAACGACGAGCCCGACACGAACCAGCCGGCGCCGCGGCGGCTCTCGACCAGCCCGCCGTCGCGCAGCAGCTCCAGTGCCTTGCGGACGGTGACCCGGCTGGTGGCGTAGCGGGCGCCGAGCTCCGCCTCGCTCTCCAGCTGACCGGAGCCGCCGACGTCCCCCAGCGCGATGCGTTCACGCAGGGCGTCGGCCACCTCACGGTACCGCGCACCTGTCATAGACCTGTAGGCTACAGGTTCGCCGACAGGTGTCCAGCAGTGCGGTCAGACCACCCGGTGCATCCAGCCGAAGGTGTCCTCGGCCCGGCCGTACTGGATGTCGACCAGCGCGGTGCGGACCTGGGTCGTGATCGGACCGGCGTCTGCGTTTCCGGGGCCCCCGCCGACCGAGCCACCCCGCCACTTGAGCTCGCCCACCGGCGTCACGACGGCCGCGGTGCCGCAGGCGAAGACCTCGGTGATCCGGCCCGAGGCGACGCCGTCGCGCCACTCGTCGATGGTGAAGGGCCGCTCCTCGACGGAGTGCCCGAGCTTGCCGCAGAGCTCGATGATCGAGCTGCGGGTGATGCCCTCGAGGATGGTGCCGGAGGTGGCCGGGGTGACGATGCTGCCGTCGTCGTGCACGAAGTAGAGGTTCATGCCGCCGAGCTCCTCGACGTGCTTGCCCTCGGACGCGTCGAGGAACACGACCTGGTCGCAGCCCTCGGCGGTCGCCTCCTGCTGGGCGACCAGCGAGCTCGCGTAGTTGCCGCCGGTCTTGGCCGCACCCATGCCGCCGCGGCCGGCGCGCGTGTAGTCCTCGCTGAGCCAGATGGACACCGGCTTGGGGCCCTTGGAGAAGTAGGCGCCCGCGGGCGAGGCGATCACCAGGTAGGTCACGTGCTGGGACGGCCGGACCCCGAGGAAGACCTCGGAGGCGAACATGAACGGGCGGATGTAGAGACTCTTCTCCCCCGCCGGCTGCGGCACCCAGCGCTCGTCGGCCCGGACCAGCGCGTCGACGGAGGCGACGAAGTCCTCGACCGGGAGCTCGGGCAGCGCGAGCCGCTGCGAGGAGCGCTGCATCCGCGCGGCGTTCTCCTCGGGGCGGAACGTCCACACCGATCCGTCCTCGTGGCGGTAGGCCTTCATGCCCTCGAAGATCTCCTGCGCGTAGTGCAGGACTGCGGTGGCCGGATCCAGTGACAGTGGGGCGTACGGCGTCACGCGGGCGTCGTGCCAGCCCTTCTCGGGCGTCCACTCCACGACGTACATGTGGTCGGTGAAGTGCAGGCCGAAGCCGGGGCTGGCGAGGATCTCCTCGAGCCGGTCCGGGGCCACCCGACGATCGGTGAGCGTGACGTCGATCTGCAGCGAGCTGTCCATGTGGTGCACGGTACCGAACCTCCGGGGAGTGACGAGCAGGGCTGAGGGATCAGCCGGCTACTCGGGCCGCGACGGCGTCGCCGACCTCGGACGTGCGGCGCACGGCACCCGGCTCGCGGGCGGCGAGCTCGGCCACCACGGCCTCCTCGACGGCGCGAGCGGCGTCGTAGAGCCCGAGGTGCTCGAGCAGCAGCGCCGTCGACAGGATCGCTGCCGTGGGGTCGGCCTTCTGCTGGCCGGCGATGTCCGGGGCCGAGCCGTGCACGGGCTCGAACATGCTCGGCGCGGTGCGGTCGGGGTTGACGTTGCCGCTCGCGGCCAGGCCGATGCCACCGGTGATCGCGGCGGCCAGGTCGGTGATGATGTCGCCGAAGAGGTTGTCGGTGACGATCACGTCGAAGCGCGCCGGGTCGGTGGTCATGAAGATCGTGGCCGCGTCGATGTGCAGGTAGTCGACGGTCACGTCCGGGAAGTCGGCGGCGACCGCGTCGACGACGCGCGACCAGATGCCGCCGGCGTGCACCAGCACGTTGGTCTTGTGCACCAGCGTGAGCTTCTGGCGGGGTCGCTTCTGGGCCCGGCCGAACGCGTCGCGGACGACCCGCTCGACCCCGAAGGCCGTGTTGACGCTGACCTCGGTGGCGATCTCGTGAGGCGTGCCGACGCGCAGGGCGCCGCCGTTGCCGACGTACGGACCCTCGGTGCCTTCACGGACGACCACGAAGTCGACCTCGCCCGACTGCAACACCTCGGGGGACAGCGGCGACGCTGCCCCCGGGTAGATCCGGGACGGGCGGAGGTTGACGTAGTGGTCGAGCTCGAAACGCAGCCTCAGCAGGAGCCCCCGCTCGAGGAGACCGGGCGGCAGGCTCTTGTCGCCCGGCTTGCCGCCGACCGCGCCGAGCAGGATCGCGTCGTGCCCGCGGATCTCCTCGAGCACGGAGTCGGGCAGCACCTCGCCGGTCGCGAGGTACCGCTCGGCCCCGAGGTCGTAGCGGGTGGGCTCGAACTTCACGCCCCCGCCGTGACCGGAGGCCACCTGCTCGAGGACCTTGAGCGCCTCGGCGGTGACCTCCGGACCGATCCCGTCACCCGGGATGACGGCAAGCTGGAGGGTCTGCTGGGTCTGCGTCACGCCGGGACTCTAGTTGTCGTCGGGGCGCTGGCCGCCGTTGTCTCGCAGGTCGAGTCCGACCTGCACGCTGGCCAGGGCGTCGTCGTTGTCGTCGCGGTTCCGGGTCGGGCCCCACTCGGGGTACATGTCGTACATCGGGAAACATCTCCTGTGGCAAACGGGTCTGGAAAGAGGGGTGCTGGTCGGGGTGCGCCCCGGCCGACGATGCGTGCGTCGGGTCGGGCGCGCCGACTCCGCGGCCAGCGGTAGAGGTCCGGTCCCGGACGCGGGTTGCGCGTGCCGACGGGGACGGAGGCTCGGAAGCGGAAGGGGTGCTGCTGCTTCACTCGCTGCGGAGGATCTTCGTAAGCCCAGGACAGTGCGCGCACCGCCACCCACCGCGACGAGGTGGCCTTACTGAGAGGCCTCGCCGCGGCGATCGATAAGTACGAAGAACGTCCGCATGGTGAGGTCAGGCTAACGCGAGCACCGTGGCGGCACCCGCCCTTTTCGCCACCTTTCCGCGATGTGAGACGAAGTCTCGCCGGTCGGACGGGGCAGGCGCGGATGACACACTCGGCCCATGAGCGCCCCTCCCGACCTCCCCGACGTCGTACGGCGCGCCTTCGACGTCTCCCGCCGGGCCGGCTTCGTGTCGTTCTGCCGCAACGAGACCGGCCGGCTGCTCGCCACGTTGGCCGCCACCCGCTCGGGGACGCTGGCCGAGTTCGGCACCGGCTGCGGGGTCGGCACCGCCTGGTTGAGCAGCGGAATGCGCGACGACACCCGGATCGTGACCGCCGAGCTCGACCCCAAGCTGGCCGAGGCCGCTGCGAAGATCTTCGTCGACGACGACCGGGTCGAGGTGCTGGCTGCGGACTGGTCGACGCTGCTGGACAAGGGCCCGTTCTCGCTTCTGTTCATCGACTCGCGCGACTCCAAGGACGCCGGGCCGGACGCGATCGTCGACCTGGTCGAGCCGGGCGGGGTCGTGGTCCTCGACGACTTCACGCCCTGCTCGTCATGGCCGCCGGTCTACGAGGGCAGGGTCGACGTCCTCCGGGAGCACTGGCTCACCGACGAGCGGTTCACCACCGCCGAGGTCATGGTCGCCCCCGACGCGTCCGTGCTCATCGCCGCCAAGCGCTGACCCCTCCACCTCGGGCAGGGTCGTCGGAAGGGCCACGGTCAGCCGGGGCAGCAGCACGTGCACGAGCGGGCCGATGCCGAGCGCGTAGAGCACGGTGCCGAGCCCGGCCGTCCCGCCCAGCAGCCAGCCGGTCCCGAGCACGGCGAGCTCCAGGACGGTGCGCACCAGCCGGACCGAACGCCCCGTCCGTCGTACGACACCCGTCATCAGGCCGTCGCGCGGACCGGGCCCGAACTGGGAGCCGATGTACATCGCGCCGGCCACGCCGTTGAGCAGCACTCCCGCCAGCAGCAGTCCGAGCCGCGCGGCGAGCGGGTCGGGCGCCGACAGGTGGGCGAGCGTCGCGTCCGCGACCAGGCCGATCACCACCGCGTTCAGGACCGTGCCCAGCCCGGGCAGCTGGCGCAGCGGCAGCCACAGCAGCAGCACGGCGAACGACGTCACGATCACCACCTCGCCGAAGCTCAGCGGCAGGTGCTTGGCCAGGCCCACGTGCAGCACGTCCCACGGCGGCAGGCCGAGACCGCTGCGGATCATCATCGCCATCGAGGCGCCGTACAGCGCCAGCCCGGCCATCAGCTGCACGAACCGGCGGGCGCCGCGACCCGCCCGCAGCTGGCCCCAGGGGCTCAGCGGCGCGAGGGCCACCGGTGGGCGTCCGAGCAGGGTCATGGGTTCTATTCTGGACCAGAGTGGCCTTCTTTTCGATAGCCAGTTGTGTGACAGTGGTCTGTATGCCCGCACGACCACTCACCGCCGCCTCCGCCGCGCGCGTCGCCACCCTGCTGGGTTCGGCGGTGCAGCGCAGCCCGGCCTACCTCGGCCTCGCCGACGGCCTGCGGCTGCTGGTCTCCGACGGCCGGCTGCCCACGGGCACCCGACTGCCGAGCGAGCGTGACCTGACCACTGCGCTCGGTGTCTCGCGGACCACCGTCACCCGGGCGTACGCCGTGCTGCGCGAACGCGGCTACCTGGAGTCGCGACGCGGCTCGCGGAGCGTCACGCGGCTGCCCGCACCGCGGGGCGGCGGGGCCCAGGACCATCTGCTCTCCCCCGGCTCACCCGAGGGCGACGTCCTCGACCTCACCGTCGCGGCACCCGTCGCGCCCGCTGGTGTCGCGGCCGCCTACGAGCGCGCACTCGAGCAGCTCCCGGCCTACCTGTCCGGCACGGGCTACTTCCCGTCCGGCCTGCCGGTGCTGCGTGAGGCCCTGGCCGACCGGTTCACCGCGCGTGGGCTGCCGACCTCGGCCGACCAGGTGGTGGTGACGAGCGGTGCACTGGCGGGCGTCGCGATGACGGCCCGGGCGCTGACCTCGACCGGCGACCGGGTGTTGGCCGAGAGCCCGACCTACCCCAACGCGATCGCGACGTGGCGCCGCTCCGGAGCCCGGCTCGTCGGCGTCGGCGTCGAGCCGGACGGCTGGGACCTCGACGCGATGACCGCCGCGCTGCGCCAGGTGTCGCCCCGCGCGGCGTACCTCGTGCCGGACTTCCACAACCCGACCGGGTCCCTGATGGACGACGAGCAGCGGGCCCGCCTCGGCCACGCGCTGGCCCGCGCCCGCACCACCGCGGTGGTCGACGAGACGCTCGTGGAGATCGCGCTTGACGACGTGACGATGCCGAGCCCGCTCGCGGTGCACGAGCCGGGCGCCGTGACGGTCGGCAGTGCGAGCAAGGCGTTCTGGGGCGGCCTGCGCATCGGCTGGGTGCGGGCCCCGCTCGACCAGGTGGGCGGCCTGGTTGCCGCGCGGCTCAGCCTCGACCTCGGCGCGGCCGCGCTCGAGCAGCTCACGCTCGTCGAGCTGCTGCGCGACGCCGAGGCCGTGGCCCGGACCCGCCGTGAGCGGCTGGTCGCCTCACGCGCCGCCCTCATCGCCGGTCTCCACGAGCACCTGCCGGACTGGACCTTCGTCGTCCCGGCCGGCGGTCTCGCGTTGTGGTGCCGGCTGCCCGAGCCGCTCTCCTCGTCCCTGGCGGTGGCGGCCGAGCGGGAGGGCGTGCTCGTCGCCCCGGGTCCGACGTTCGCCCCGGAGGGCGGGTTCGAACGGTTCGTGCGACTGCCCTACACGCGCTCCCCCGACGAGCTCACCGAGGCGACCCGGCGGCTGGCCCGCGCCTGGGCGGACGCGCGGCGGCACCGCGGCAACGCCGCGGCCCGGTCGCCGCTGGTCGCCTGACCTCCCCGGGTCGTCCGGTTGAGCGCGCGCCCTGGCGCACCCGCGACCGGACGACCCGGGGAGGTGGTCACTCCAGGCCCTCTTCCTCGGGCAGCACGACCTCGCTGACCATCTCCTCGATCTCCTCCGTGGACAGCGAGACCGCCATCGCCCAGTAGTAGATCGCGGTGCTGAACAGCGCCGTGACGACGATGCCGGAGTAGTCGCCCAGCAACGGGTCCTTCATCGGGCCGAACGAGCTGAGGTAGACGATGACGCCCATGCCGACGAGGTACGCCGGCAGCCAGGCGGCCGCCCGCCAGTTCAGGTGCGACGGGTGGTCGTTGAGGTGCAGACCCCGGCTCACGGCCAGGATGACGTAGCCGATCAGGATCGCGATGCCGAGCTTCCAGTCGGTCTCCCAGCCGGACCACACGATGATCAGTCCGGAGATCGAGAACGCCAGCGGCGCCAGCACCCCGGCGGCGGGCAGCCGGTAGGGCCGCTGCGCGTCGGGCATCCGCTCGCGGAACACGCCCAGCGAGAGCGGTGCACCGGCATACATCAGGACGGAGGCGGCGATCAGGCCGACCCACGGGACACCGTTCTTGTTGGTCCACTCGAAGGCGGTCGGCACGTAGCCGTTGCGGCTCAGGCCGTAGGACACCCGCGAGCTGTCGGTCGTGTAGATCAGGCCGGTGCCGGCGGGCGAGATGATCGCGTCGGCCTAGATGATCGCGGCCGGCCAGCCGATGCTGAGCAACGTCGCGACCTCGGCGAACGGGCCGGTGAACGCGGTGTAGAGGCCCTTGCCCTCGGCGTCCCAGGTCTTGCCGATCGAGCTGCTGGGCAGCGCCAGCAGGAACGCGACCTGGAGCGCGATGTAGATGATCATGCCGAGGACGATCGAGCCGATGATCGCGATCGGGATGTCGCGCCGAGGGTTCTTTGCCTCACCCGCGAGCTGGTCGGCCTGCTCGAAGCCCAGGTAGCTGAAGATGATGCCGCTGGTCGACACGGCCGCCAGGATGCTGTGGAAGCCACCCGGGTTGAACCCGTTGGCGGCGTGGAAGTTCGAGGTGTTCACGTTGGCGATGGCGAGCACCAGGATGGTGAGCAGCGGGATGGCCACCTTCCACCAGGTCGCTGCGCTGTTGGCCGCCGCGAGCTTCTTGATCCCGAGGAAGTTGACGGCGGTCAGCAGGGCCATCAAGATGACCGCGACGATCAGGCCGGGGGTCGTCAGCACCTTGGTCGTGGGGTCAGCCAGCTCGACGCGAACGAGTAGTGCTGGCCGTAGGTGATCATCGCCGACACCTCGATGGGCGCCACCGTGGCCGCCTGCAGCCAGGAGAATTAGCCGAAGGACGCTCCCGCGGCACCACCGAACGCGTAGTGCGGGAAGCGGGCCGTGCCGCCGGAGACGGGGTACATGCCGCCCAGCTCGGCGTGCACGAGCGCCAGGATCATGATCATGACGCCGCCGATGATCCAGGAGATGATCGCGGCCGGGCCGGCGGCGATCAGGCCCTCCTGGGCGCCGAACAACCAGCCGGACCCGATGATGGAGCCCATCGACGCCCAGGTCAGGCCGACCAGGCCGACCTCGCGCTTCAGGGACGTGGACCGCTCGCGCGGGGCTTTCTCGGCAACGCTCACGACGGCACCTCCGGCCGCTCGATGCCGAACCGATTGTGCGGACCAAGCAAACGTTAGGACCGAGGCGCCTCGAGCGCGAGCACCTCACGCTCGGACTCAGTGTGTCGGAGCCGACGGCTCACTGCGAGAGGTCGACCGCGCGCACCGAGACGGCGTCCATCGCGTGCGCGATCTGCTCCAGCACGGCCGGCGGGATGGCCGAGTCGACCGACAGCGCGACCAGGGCATGGCCGCCCTTGGTCTCGCGCGCGACCTGCATCCCGGCGATGTTCACCTGGGCCTCCCCCAGGATCACCCCGACGGTGCCGACCATGCCGGGCCGGTCGGCGTAGCGCAGGAACGCGAGGTGGTCGGTGGGCTCGATGTCCACCTCGTAGCCGTCGACCTCGACGAGTCGCTCCCGCTGCGAGATGCCGATCAGGGTGCCGGACACCGAGACCTGCGAACCGTCCGCCAGGGTGCCCCGCAGGGTGATCAGGTTGCGGTGGTCCGGGCTCTCGCCGTCCGTGACCAGGCGTACGGCGACACCGCGCTCCGCCGCGAGCAGGGGCGCGTTGACGTAGGACACCGACTCCTCGACCACGTCAGAGAACACGCCCTTCAGGGCGGCGAGCTCGAGCACCTTGACGTCGTACTGCGTGATCTCGCCGCGGACCTCGACGTCGAGCTGCTGGGCGACCCCGCCGGCCAGCGCGGTGAAGATCCGGCCGAGCTTCTCGGTCAGCGGGATGCCGGGCCGGACGTCCTCGGCGATCACGCCGCCCTGCACGTTGACCGCGTCGGGGACCAGCTCGCCGGACAGCGCGAGCCGCACCGACTTGGCCACCGCGATGCCGGCCTTCTCCTGGGCCTCGTCCGTGGACGCGCCGAGGTGCGGGGTGGCCACGACGTTCTCGAACTCGAACAGCGGGCTGTCGGTGCACGGCTCGCTGGCGAACACGTCGAGGCCGGCGGCGGCGATGCGGCCCTCCTTCACGGCCACGTGCAGCGCGTGCTCGTCGACGATGCCACCACGGGCCGCGTTGACGAGGACCAGGTGCGGACGGACCCGGGCCAGCTCGGCCTCACCGATCAGGCCGAGGGTCTCGGGAGTCTTGGGCAGGTGCACCGACATGAAGTCGGACTGCTCGAGGAGCTCGTCGAGGCTGACCAGCCGCACACCCATCTGCGCGGCCCGCCCGGCCTGCACGTAGGGGTCGTAGGCGATGACCTTCATGCCGAAGGCGGACAGCCGCTGGGCCACCAGCACGCCGATACGGCCGAGGCCCACGATGCCGACGGTCTTCTCGTAGAGCTCGATGCCGGTGTACTTGCTGCGCTTCCACTCTCCGTTCTTCAACGCCGCGTTCGCGGGCGCGACGTGGCGGGCGGCCGCGAGCATCAGGGCGACCGCGAGCTCGGCGGCCGAGACGATGTTCGAGGTGGGCGCGTTGACGACCATCACGCCGGCCTGGGTGGCGGCCTTGACGTCCACGTTGTCCAGGCCCACGCCGGCCCGAGCCACGACCTGGAGCCGGGGCGCGGCAGCCAGGGCCTCCACGTCGACCTTGGTGGCGCTGCGCACCAGCAGGGCGTCGGCCTCGGCCAGCGCCGGCAGCAGCTCCGCGCGGTCCGCGCCGTTGCAGCTGCGGACGTCGAAGTCGGGGCCGAGCGCCTCGACCGTGGCCGGGCTGAGCTCTTCGGCGATGAGTACGACGGGCTTGCTCACAGGGCTGTCCTCGCGGGTCGGTGCTTCGGTCGGCTGTGGTGGCCTCGACCCCTCACCGTGGAACGTGAGGGGGATGCCGTGCACGACGCTGTGCCCGCGCAGGCGACCCTACCCGATGGAGCAGGTCAGGCGTGGGGGGTCAGCGCGCCGAGACGGGTCGCGAGCACGGCCGCCGTACGCCGGACGAAGGGGTCCTCGCGGCCGTCGACCGGATCGACCGTGAGCACGCTGAGCACCTGCGCGTTCCGCTGGTACACGACCTCGGACCGACGCCGGTGTCCGGCGCGGTCCGTGACCGTCAGCAGCAGGGTCAGTGACGCCGGACCCGCGTCGGTGGTGACGACGGCGTAGCGCCGGTCGAGCGACTGGATCCCGCGGAGCCGGTGCGGGGCCGCACCCCGCGGGCACGAAGAGACGGATGCCCGCACCTGACGCAGCACGTCGGAGGTCCCGGACCGCTCGTAGGACGCGACCTCGCCGGTGACCCGCCGGCCGTCGCCGAGCAGCACGATCTCGCGCGCTGCCAGGCGGCGGGCGTCCCCGGTCAGCGCCCGTCCGCACACGTCGCGACCGGGGGCGTCGTCGAGCTCGCGGCCGTAGAGGTCGGACTGCACGGTGAAGCCGCTGGGCAGGTCGCGTGGCCGCAGCGCCACCGACGCGAGCGCGTCGGAGGAGACGCCGGGCCCAGGGGCTCCGTCGGGCGGGGCGGGACGGCGCGATCCGGGCGAGTCGGGCGAGCCGCCCCAGCCGGCCGTCACGACCGCGACGACCAGCAGCGCGACGAGGGCGGCCCACGGCAGCTGGTTCCGGAGCGTGCTCGACCTCACCGGCGCGTCCTAGCCGAGCCGGGCGGCGACGAGGCGGGCGATGTCGATGGTCCGCGCCGGAGGGAGGCCGTCGGACTCCAGGACGGCCACGGCGTCACCGCTGCGCAGCACCAGCAGCTCGCGCAACCCCGGCTGGGCCGCGGTCCGGTCGAGCCGGACGTGCAGAGCGAGCACCGAGGGCACCTCCACGCGCCGGGGCGGGACGGCCTCGCTGCACGCGGCGGCCTGGTCGCGGAGGGCGTCGACCGCATGGTCTGCGCCGCCGTCGGAATAGACCGCGACCTCGGTGCGCACCCGCTCGCCGTCGGGTCCGAGGAACGCCCGACGGTGGCCGGCGATCCGGCCGGCCGCGGGAGGCGCCGCGGCGCCGCAGAGGTGCAGCCGGTCCCCCGGGTCGAGATCGTTGCCGGCCCGCGCCAGCACTTCCCGGTAGGCCGGCGAGAAGTCACCGGGGACCAGGTCGGCCCGCGCCACCAGCGCCACCGGGCGCACGGACGACACGGTCGCCGATGACGGCACGGACGACGGGCGGTGCCGCCGCACCGACGTCTCGTTGCCCCAGCCGGCCGTGCCGACGGCCACCGCGACGAGCACGGCGACCGCCAGCCAGGGCAGCCACTGCCGGGGTCCGGACACGTCAGACGGCCGATCTCAACGGGTGGCAGTGCCCTCGGTGTAGTCCGAGTCGTCGTCCTTGACCCAGGCCATCAGCTTGCGGAGCTCGCGCCCGGTCTCCTCGATCGGGTGCACCTCTCCCTTGGCGCGCAGCTCCTTGAACTCCGGAGCCCCGGCGTCCTGGTCGTCGATGAACCGCTGGGCGAACTTGCCGTTCTTGATGTCGGCGAGCACGTCCTCCATCCGACCCTTGACCGAGTCGTCGATGATCCGCGGCCCGGAGACGTAGTCGCCGTACTCCGCGGTGTCGGAGACCGACCAACGCTGCTTGGCGATGCCGCCCTCGTACATCAGGTCGACGATCAGCTTGAGCTCGTGCAGGCACTCGAAGTAGGCGACCTCGGGCTGGTAGCCGGCCTCGGTGAGCACCTCGAAGCCCTTCATGACCAGCTCGGACATGCCGCCGCAGAGCACGGCCTGCT
>JBDSMW010000167.1:0-60155 GCA_039915665.1 Nocardioidaceae bacterium | reverse complement strand
GACGGAGGCGCCTGCCCTCGCCAGCTGCATCGCGATGCTGCGGCCGATGCCGCGTCCGCCTCCCGTCACCAGGGCCGCGCGCCCCTGCAGGTCCAGCTGGTTGCTCGACTGAGAATCGTTGTCCGTCTCGGGTCTCCTGTATCGCGTCAGGTCGGCGTCTTACCGCGCTCGGTTGGTGAGCTCACGGTCGAGGCCTTACGGGTCCGTTAAGGATCCGCCGGTCACGGTCGCCCGGGGCGGTTCAGGGGCATGGTGGGGACATGACCACAGCGTTCGTACTGTCCGGTGGCGCGAACTTGGGCGCAGCCCAGGTCGGCATGCTTGCTGCCGTGGCCGAGGCCGGAGTCCAGCCGGACCTCGTGGTGGGCACCTCGGTCGGGGCGCTCAACGGGGCCTGGGTGGCTGCCGGCGCTCCGCTCGACGACCTTCGAGCCGTGTGGCGATCGCTGCGTCGCAGCTCGGTGTTCCCCATGAGTCCGCTCCGCGGACTGCTCGGCTTCTCCGGGCGCACGGACCACCTGGTCAACAACCACGGCCTGCGGCGCATCCTGCGCGACAACCTGCAGTTCGAACGGCTCGAGGACGCACCGATGCCTCTGCACGTCGTGGTCACCGATGTCCTGACCGGCGGAGGGCTGTGCCTCTCGTCCGGACCGGCCGAGGACTCGATTCTGGCCAGCGCCGCGATTCCGGGAGTGCTGCCCCCGGTCTCGATCGACGGTCGGGCCTACATGGATGGGGGAGTGGTCAACAACTCGCCCATCTCGCACGCCGTCGAGCTGGGCGCCGACACGGTCTGGGTCTTCGCGACCGGCTACTCGTGCGCCTTGCAGGAGCCACCGCGATCCGCGCTCGGGATGGCGCTCTACGCGACAACGTTGATCGTCCAACAGCGCCTGCTGCTCGACCTCGTCCGCTACGCAGGAGAGATCGACCTGCGAGTGGTTCCTCCCCTGTGTCCGGTGGCGGTCTCGCCGACAGACTTCAGTCAGGCCGAGGACCTGATCACGCGCTCACACACTCTGGCCGCTGACTGGCTGGGCACGAGCACGGGTCCGGTCGACCTGGCGACGATGCTGTCGCAGGCCGTGCACCCGCACGATGTGACGCCGCGGCCCTGATCACCCCGTCCGGCGACGACGGTGGACCGGAGGGGCATCAGGCCGGTCGGGCCGGCTGCTGCTGGGTGATGCAGTGGACACCGCCTCCACGGGCGAAGATCTCCCGAGCGTCGACGCCGACGACCGTGCGGCCGGGGTACGTCGCGGCCAGCACCTCAAGCGCCTCGTCGTCGACGGGGTCGCCGAACGTGCAGGCCACCACGCCGCCGTTGACGACGAGGTGGTTGACGTAGGAGTAGTCCACGAAGCCTCCGTCGTCGCGGAGCGTCGCCGGCGCCGGGAGCGCCAGGACCTCGAACGCCTCGCCTCGACTGTCGGCCGACGAGGCGAGCGTCCGGAGGACCTCGGCGGTGACCGCGTGGTCGGGGTGCTCGGAGTTGCGCTGGTCGTGGACGAGCACGGTGCCGGGCGACGGGATCGTGGCGACGATGTCGACGTGGCCCCGGGTGCCGAACTCCTGGTAGTCGCGGGTCAGGCCACGGCGTAGCCAGACGACCTGGTCCGCGCCGATCCTCGCGGCGAGCTCTCGCTCGACGGCGGACCTGGTCAGGCCGGGGTTGCGCCCGGGGTCGAGCTGCACGGTCTCGGTGACGAGGACGGTGCCGAGCCCGTCGACGTGGATGCCGCCGCCCTCGTTGACGAGTGTCGACGGCAGGTGGACGCAACCGGCCACCTCGGCCATGGCCGCCGCGACGTGCAGGTCGCGGTCCCAGGCGGCCCAGTCCTGGCCGCCCCAGCCGTTGAACGTCCAGTCGACACCGCCCAGGTGACCTTCGTCGTCGAGCACGAAGGTCAACCCGATGTCGCGCATCCAGGCGTCGTCGAGCGGCTGCTCGACCAGCGTGACCTCGGAGGAGAGCATCCGGCGGGCGAGAGCCACGTCGGCGGGGTCGACCATCATCACCACCGGCTCGAAGTCGAGCACGGTGTGGGCGGTCTCTGTCCACACGCGGCGCGCGACCTCGATCTCGGTGGGGTCGGAGCCGAGCGAGGGGGAGGCCGGCGGGAAGGCCATCCAGGTGCAGTCGTGAGGAGCGGTCTCGGACGGCATCCGCCATGCGGTGACGTCGCTCATGCGGGAGCACCGCCGTACGGGTTGGCCGCGTCGGCCGGGCTGATCAGCGCGGTGTACGTGTCGGGGCGGCGGGTGGTCAGGAACGGAAACAGGTCGAGCCAGTCGCGCCGCTGCTCGAGGTCGAGGTCGGCGACCAGCACCGCCTCCTCGTCCCGCGGGGCCTGCACGAGCACGCGGCCGTAGGGGTCGGACACGAACGACGAGCCGTAGAAGGTCAGGGCACCCTCGTCGCCGGTGCGGTTGGGCACGACCATGAACGTGCCGGCGGTGATGCCGTTGGCGACGATCACCTGCTGCCACAAGGGTTGGGTGTCGAAGTCCGGGAACGTCGGCTCCGAGCCGATGGCCGTGGGGTAGACCAGCAGCTCGGCACCGCCGAGGGAGTAGGCGCGGGCGAGCTCGGGGAACCACTCGTCCCAGCAGGTCGGCAGGCCGAGCCGCACGCCGCCGAGGTCGGCGACCTCGTAGACCGGGTGCGGTTCGGAGGCGGGGCCAGGTCGGAAGTAGGTGTCCTCGTAGTAGCCGGCGCTGACCGGGATGTGCAGCTTGTGGGTGCGCCCGACGAGCTCGCCGTCCGGCGAGACCAGGATGGCGGTGTTGAGCCCGAGCCCGTCGTCGGGACCGCCGGGGGCGTCGGCCTGCTGGTACATCGAGGCGTGCACGAAGACGCCGTGGGTCCGGGCAGCCCGGGCGGCGAAGGAGTACGTCGGACCGTCGGTGAGCCGCTCGGCAGTGTCGCCGGGTCGGCCCGCGGCCCGCTCGTGCGCGGGGTACTTCGACAAGGTGAGCTCAGGCAGGAACACCACCTGGGCACCCTCGCCGGCCGCTGCCCCGATGGCGTCGGTGAGCACGCCGATCAGCTCGTCGATGTCGGCGCGCCAGGCGTGCTGGACGAGGCCGACGCGCAGCGGTGCACGCTGCGGCTCGTGCACGCGGGCGTGCGAGGGCGGCGTGGTCAGGTTGCGGTAGAGCTTCACGGGGTCTCCTCGGACCGGGGTGCGGTGCGTGTGTTGGTCTGGGTCGGGGCGTGGACGAGCCGGCCCGCTGCCTCCGACAGCAGGCTCTGCGCCTCCGCCAGGGACAGGCCGCCGGCGAGCCAGCGGTTGGAGAGGCCCTCGACGAGGGCGGTCAGGAGGACAGCGGTCCGCCGCGGGTCGGTGTCGTCCCCGTGCCGCGGGCTCCCAGACTGCTGCACCATTCCGATCGAGTGGGCGACCTCGTCGACCCACGCACGCGTCGTGCGACGCAGGGGCTCCTGCAGGTCGGTCTCGAAGACGGCGAGGGCGCGCAGCTCGTTCCAGGCGGCAGAGTTCTCGCGGACCTCGTCTTCGTCGCCGAGCTCGGACAGCAGCCGGCGCTCGAGGTCCTCGAACGGTGTGGTGGTGGGTGCGCCGCTCTGCACCCGTACGTCGTTGGCGTGGGCGTTGATGTAGTCGAGCGTGGCGCCGAGCAGGCCGGACCGGTCGGTGAAGTGGTAGTAGAGCAGCCCGGGGGAGACGCCCGCGTCGGCGGCGACGTCATTGACGCGGAGCCCGCGCACGCCGTCGCGGGCGATGCACCGTGCGGCCGCCCGCAGGATCTGGGTGCGGCGGTCCATCAGGGAGCCACCTCCTCGTGGACGGGTCGAGACTGCTCGACCGATGGTGGGGCCGGTGGCGGGGTCGGTCCGAGCTTTGCCAGCAGGAGGTAGACGGCCGCCGCGACGATCATCGAGCCCACGACGCTGACGTCGATGCCGCCGGCGAGGTCGGCCAGCGGTCCGACGTACAGGCTGGTGGCGACCGACAGCAGACCGAAGACCGAGCCGGCGACGAATCCCGCCACCGCACGAAGGTTCCAGCCGGCGGTGAACCAGTAGCGGCCGCCTCGTCGGCCCCGGGCGAACGCCTGCAGGTCGTCCGGGTGGTAGGCGGCGTCCCGGCCCAGGAAACCGAGCAGCAGCACGGCCACCCAGGGTCCGGCCAGTCCGTTGAGGACGAGGGTCATCGCGGTGATCGCGTCGACGGCGTTCCAGGCGAAGACGCCGAGGTAGAGCAGGAGCACGGCGACCGCGGACGTGATCAGCGTGGTGTGCACCCGACGGAGCCGCGGGAACAGCGCCTCGAGGTCGAGGCCGGACGCGTAGAGGTTGAGCACTCCTTGGCCGAGACCACCGGCGAGGGCGACGAGGAGGAGCGGCAGGACGTACCAGTCCGGAGCGGCGTCGACGAGCCCGGCCACGTAGGACGCGGCGTCGAGCGGGAGCGCCGTCGCGGTGAACGCGCCGAACACCGAGGTGGCGAACAGGCCGAGGAAGAGGCCGGCGGCCGTCCAGCCGACGACGGTCTTGTCGGAGTAGCGGTCGTGGCTGATCCGACGGGTGTAGTCGCCGAGGGTGGGGGCGTAGGAGAGCGGTCCGCCGATGCTGATCGCGACCGCGAGGGTCCAGGTCGGCCAGAAACCGCCGAGGGCGTAGTCACCACCTGTGGAGGGGTCGAAGCCGTCGGCGTACGCCACCACTCCGAGCAGCAGGAGCACGCCGACGACGGGCAGCACCACCTTCTGCATCGCGACCACGGTGCCGTGGCCGAACAGCGCCACCGCGACGATCTCGCTGGCGATGACGCCGTAGCCGATCGCGTAGGCCACGGTGCCGTCGGGGGTGCCCACCAAGCGGTGGGCGGCCGCGACGAGCGCGTCGCCCGAGGTCCAGACGGCGATCGCGGCGTAGGCGATCGCGAAGAGCAGGGTCAGGGTGGAGCCGATCAACCGGCCGCGGATGCCGAAGTGGGCTCCGCTGGAGACGGTGTTGTTGGTGCCGGTGCGAGGTCCCAACAGGGCCAGCGGCGCGGTGACGATGAGCCCGAGGACCAGCCCGACCGCGCTGGACGCGACCGCCGCCCCGAAGCTCAGTCCGAGCGTGACCGGGATCCAGCCGAACACGATCACCGAGAGGGCCAGGTTGCCACCGAGGAAGACGGCGAACAGGTTGGCTGGGCTCGAGGTGCGGTCGGCGTCCGGGATGTGCTCGACGCCGGTCTCCTCGATCCGTCCGAAGGCGTCGGACCGCTCGTGGGGCTGGTGCACGGGGATCTCCGGGGTTCGGGGGGTGGAATGGGTTGAGTGTGTCCCGAACTGAAAACTCAGTCAATATCCTGGAAAGACCTAGAGAGAGGCTGACGACTGATTTCGAGGCAGGCGGTCGATTCACCGATGAGATCGTCGGCATTGCCGGCGCGCCCGTCGGGCGCGAGCAGGTGCTGAGCGTGCTGGGCGTGCTGGGCGCGCATGCCACGAGCTGAGGGGCCGCTGACCCCGACTGACGACGAGGCGACCCCCACCCGGTGGGGGAGGGGGTCGCCGTTTTGCCGTCCCCCGACATGCAATGACGCGCGTCTCGGACGGCAAACACCACGAGGTACCCGCCTTGTTGTGCCGGCACGCGCCCAGCCCGAGCCCGGCTTAGACCGGAGCGGACCGAAGTCACCCTTGGCGCAACCAAGGCCCTCCGGCGCGGGCTAGACACGCTCCGCGATCGGCTCGCAGGCCACGGGACGCTGGCATGATCGGTCTCGGGTGGGTCGAGTGACGACGGGGTCCCGGATGGACAGACGGCCATGAGCAGCGGCGCTGACGATGAGTCGTTTGCGTCCTTCACGGTCGCGGCCGGTCTCACCGTGCGTCACCTGAGTGCGTTGCTCGGGTTGGACCTGTGGATGGTCACCTGCGTGGACACCGCGTCCCGGTCACCCCGGCTGCGGGCGGTCCTGGAAGAGACCGGGCTGGCTGCTTCCGGCGCCGGGACGGGCGAACGGTCGGCGCGAGACCGTCAGGTCGTCGTGGCGTCCGCGGGGGCGTTGGCGGAAGCCGTCGGCAAGGGCGTCGAGCTCGACTGGGCTACGTCGTTCTGTCGCAGCATGGTGGCCCTCGACGGCCCGGTCGTTGCACCCGACGTCTCCCTGGTGCCGGACTTTCTGATCGCGCAGGAGGCCAGCGGCCGGTTCGGGTTCGGCGCCGTGCAGGCGTACGCCGGCGTTCCGCTCCGGTGGCCCGACGGCACCATCTTCGGCACTGTCTGTGGCTACGGACTCTCGGTGGCCGAGACGCTGGACGAGACGGCACAACGGCACCTGGAGCTGTTGGGCGAGCTGCTCGCCCTGGTGCTGGGCGCACACGAACGCGGCTTCCAGCGAGCACAGGAACTGGAAGCGGCGCGCGCGCTGGCCGAGACCGACTCACTCACCGCCTTGGCCAACCGCCGTGGATGGGAGTCCGCGGTGGCCCGGGAGCAGGACCGGGTGCTCCGGTACGGCGGCCCGATCTCCGTGCTCGCCATCGACCTCGACGACCTGAAGGTCATGAACGACCGGGACGGTCACGCCCGTGGAGATGCCGAGCTCAAGGCGTTGAGCGAGGTCCTCCGGGAGATCTGTCGTTCGGCTGACGTGCCGGCGCGGATCGGCGGTGACGAGTTCGCGGTGCTCGCCGTCGAGGCCGACGTCGTAGCCGCCAAGGCGCTCGCGACCCGCCTCCGGCTGCAGCTGCAGCGGCGCCGAGTCCGAGCCAGTGTGGGAGTTGCCACGCGCCGTACAGGGGAGGACCTGACCAACACCATCCAGCGTGCGGACGCGGCGATGAACGTGCTCAAGCGTCGGCGGCAAGTGGGGCGACGCCGGGTCGACGGCCCTCCTACCGACGCCAGTCATCGCGACACGTAGGGGGCGGCCCGACGACCCAGGCGGCCCAGCGCTTCGTGTGCCGCGACCGCTGTCCAGGCGGACCGGACAGTCGGGTCACGCCGGCTCCGTCGTGCGCGCGTCCGAGCGAGTGCCGGCCTGGTCGCGGAACTCCAGCATCAGAGCGCTGCTGATCTCGAGCTGGCGGACCAGGAAGGCGCGCTCGTCCAACCGCTTGCGGCGGAGCCAGCCGGTGACCTCGTCGTTGCACTTGCTGGCGTTGCAGGAGCCGCAGGCAGGAGCGATGTTGTCGAGCGTGTAGCGCCCGCCGCGGGAGAGCGCCAGCACGCAGTCGCGCTGAAGCGGCTTGTCCGCCGCTCCGCAGTATGCGCAGCTGCTGCCCCAGGCCGTCTTGAGCGCAGCCCATTCGGCGTCGCTGAGGTCGTGCTCGACGCTGTCCATGCGGCGCTTGCGTCGGCGAGCAACTCTCGCTCTGCGACTCCGGTTGACCGCCATCCGCCCAGCGTAGGTGTCACAGGACGTCGCGGCGGCGGAAGCCGGCGAAGCCGACGGCGAGGAGGAGCACCGCGACACCCGTCAGCCCGCCCAGCCCGGGCCAGTCGGGGGAGGTCGCGGTGACGTTGGGGACGTGGCGCAGCGGACTGACGCCGAGCGCCCAACCCGGCAGCCTGAACGTCGGGCCGAGGATGGTCAGGCCGAAGGTGGCCACCACGCCGAGCCAGGCGACCAGGCGGCGCACGGGGGCGGCGCCGACGGCGGCGACCGCGAGCCCGACCAGCACCCACACGGCCGGGATCGTCACGAGTGCCTGTCGGACCACGTCGCCAAGCGAGATGGAGGCGTCCTTGGCGTGGGCGACGACGCCCAGGCCGGTGCCGGCGACGAGCACGGCGGTCGCGGTGCCGAGCAGCGCGACGAGGACGTTGCTGGCCAGGTAGGTGGCTCTGCGCAGGGATCCGGCCAGCAGCGGTTCGACCCGGTAGTCGACCTCCTCGGCGTAGATGCGCAGGATGATCTGGACGCCCATGACAGCGGCGACCAGCGCGATGATCTGCAGGATCGTGACCAGGAAGGCGAACGTGAGGTCGGCGGTGCTCGCGGCGCCGGAGGCGAGGACCTGGGCCATCGCCGGGTTGTCCGCCACGACGTCACCGATCGAGGTGGCGAGGTTGCCGAAGACCAGCCCCAGTCCGGCGAGCGCGACCAGCCACGAGCTCAGCGACCCTCGGTTCATCATGAAGGCGAACCCCCACACGGTGCCGACCACGCCTGCCTCGGCCGGGCCTGGCCTCGGCGCGATCATGCCCTGACCGAAGTCGCGACGCCGCTGGAGGGCGAAGGCGACCAGGACGAGGACGACCGCGGACGCCAGCGCCAGCAGGAGTGGCCACGGGTTGTTCTCGGTGCCGGGCCGGGCCGCTTCGAGCCAGCCCAGGGGAGTCAGCCAGGTGACCCAGTCGGGGGCGCCGCTGGAGTCGATGTAGCCGCGTAGCACGTAGCAGATCCCGATCGTGGCCACCGCCAGGCTGCTGGCGGTGCGCGCGTCCGAGCCGAGCTGGCTGGCGATGGCGGCGACCCCGGCGAAGATGAACCCGGAGGCGGTGAAGGTGGCGGCCAGGACGAGCGTCGAGGTGACTCCTCCGCCGCAGGCGACCGTCAGCAGGAAGCAGACGGTTCCGAGGGCGACAGATGCGATGGCCGCGATGAGGACGGCGACCGCGAGCCGGGTCTCGCGGGCGAGGACTCCGGAGGCGATGAGCTCGGCCTGGCCGGAGTCCTCGTCGGCACGGCTGTTGCGTACGACGACCAGGATCGCCATCAGGCCGGCGAAGAAGGCACCGAGCTGGCCGGCCCGCCAGGCGTTGAATCCGTCCGCGGTCATCAGGTCGCGGGCGGGGCCGAAGATCAGGGAGAGGGCCGGGTTCGCGCCCAAGGTGGTGGCCAGGTCGGCGCGGTCCGTCGCGTCGGGGAAGATCCAGGCGTAGGCCAGGATCGACGACGCGGACAGCGCGGAGATCAGCATCACCCAGGGCGCGATGTTGCGAGCGTCCTGGTGCAGGGCCACCCTGAGCAGCGTCAGCGTTCCCGTGAGGGTCGTGCGCCTGCTCCGGCCGCGGGCCTGGTGGTCTGGCGCGAGGGTCGCGCTCACGGTCGGGGAACCCCGTGGGCGCCGTCGGCGTCGTACAGCTGCAGGAACAGGTCCTCGAGGGAGGCCGGTGAGACCGTGAGGGCGGACATCTCGTGTGCGACGAGCTCGGCCATGGCCGCGTTGACCCGATCGGGTTCGACGGTGGCGGTCAGCCGGTGGTGCTCGTCGAGCCGTGCGTCGCGCAGGACGGTGAGGCTGCCGAGGTCGGCGGGCGGCCGAGCCAGGGTGGCGGTGATGGTGATCTTGGTCTGGTCGCGGAGGTCGGCGAGCGTGCCGGTCTGCACGATCGTTCCGCGGCGGATGATGCTGACTCGGTCGGCCAGGGCCTCGACCTCGCTCATGATGTGGCTCGAGAGCAGGATCGTCCGTCCGTCGGCCTTCTCCTTGGCGATCTCGTCCTGGAAGACCGCCTCCATGAGCGGGTCCAGCCCCGACGTCGGTTCGTCGAGGATGAGCAGCTCGACGTCGGCGGCCAGGGCAGCCACGATGGCCACCTTCTGCCGGTTGCCCTTGGAGTACTGCCGTCCGCGCTTGGTCGGGTCGAGCTCGAACCGCTCGATCAGCTCGGTCCGCCGGGACTTGTCGAGCCCGCCCCGGAGGTTGCCGAGCAGGTCGATGGCCTCGCCGCCGGTGAGCCTCGGCCACAGGGCGACGTCGCCGGGCACGTAGGCCAGCCGGCGGTGCAGGTCGACCACGTCGCGCCACGGGTCGCCGCCGAGGAGCTCGACGGTTCCGGCGTCGGCCCGGAGCAGCCCCAGCAGGACGCGGATGGTGGTGGACTTCCCCGCACCGTTGGGACCGAGGAACCCGTGCACCTCGCCGCGGGCGACGTCGAGGTCGAGGCCGTCGAGGGCGGAGAACGAGCCGAACTTCTTGACCAGGCCCTGGGTGCGGATCGCCGGCTGTCCAGCCGGCTCGGACACGTTGCTCATGGAGGACTTCTTCCTACAAGGTGGGCGAGCCGGCGGCAGGGGAGACGCGGAGATCGCCGTGCAGGTAGTGCGCGATCACGGGCGCGACGGCTGTGGTCAGCTGCGCCGGCGACATGCTCGCCATCGGCTCGACGACCAGCACCTTGCGCAGGATGACGACGCCGAGCATCTGGGCGATCACCAGTCCGATGCGGGTCTCGGCCTCGGCTGGGTCGACGCCGCCGAGGAGCTTGTCGGCCGCGGTGCGGAGCAACGTGGTGCCGATGAAGTCGCGGACCAGGTCGGTGGACTCCTGCTCGGCCAGCACCCGGCGTAGGAAGCTCACCATCGCCGGACCCGTCACCGGGGAGTCCCACACCCGCACGAAGGTCTCGACCAGCCGTCGCGGCGCGTCCTCCAAGCCGCCGGACACGATCTCCTCGACGAGCGACTCGGGGTCGATGGGCATCTCCAGGGCCGCGCGGAACAGGCCCTCCTTGGTGCCGTAGTAGTGATGCACGAGGGCGGGGTCCACCGAGGCGACAGCGGCAACCCCGCGGATCGAGGTGCCCGCGAAGCCGCGTTCGGCGAAGAGGAGGCGCGCAGCCGCGAGGATCTCGGACCGGGTCTGAGGCTGCCCGGGTCGCCGTCCCGTCCTGCCGGTGCTACCCGCCACCAGAACACCCCTCGCCGTCGTTATTCACCGTGCGTTGAATAACAACGGTACGCAGCTTCGCCATGATGTCAACCAGTGTTGAATTGGGCCGGCCGGGCTAGCCCAGGGGTCCGCCGGGTCAGTCGGTCGAGCGGAACTTCCTCAGCAGGGCGGCCGTCGCGGAGAGGACGACGACCAGCCCGCCGTACGCGTAGGTCGTGACGGCGAGGCCGATGTGGGGCGCCGCTATGCCGGCGACCACGGCCGGGATGCCGAAGGCGAGATAGCTGACCACGAAGACGGAGGCGAACAGCTCGCCGCGCTCGTCCGGTGCGACCACGGGCGTGATCGAGCCCATGATGCCGAGGAAGGAGGTGCCGAAGCCCGATCCGGCGACGACGGCAGCCGCGACGAAGCCCCAGTAGGAGCCGGCCGCGAGTGCCACCAGCGTGAGCACGGTGCCGACGGACAGGGCCGTGGTGCCGTAGAGCGTGATCTGCCGGGAGGAGTGCTTGCGAGCCACGAAGCTGGACAGCGCGCCGACGCCCGCGAGGGTGGTGACCACGAGGCCCTGCTCGAGGTGGTTGGTGCCGCCCAGCTCCTGGGCGACGAGCGGGGCACCGAGCGAGAGGTAGAGCCCACCGGTGGCCCAGCCGGCGAAGAGGGCGGGGGCGCTGCGGACGAAGGCCGGGCGGGCCGAGGCGGGAACGCCGACCTGGGGGCGCAGGGAACGCAGGACGCCGGTGTGCCGCGGGGAGGTCTCGGGCAGCAGCCAGAGGGCGACTGCGAGCGCGACGTACACACCGGTGAGCGCGCCGAACACGTTGGCCATCGGCGACTCTGCCCGGTCGATCACCGCGCCGCCGACCAGTGCGCCGATCGCGAGGCCGGCGAGCGGGACGACGCTGTTGAGCGTCGCGGCGATGCCGGGTCGGCTCCTGGGCTCGAGGTCGACGACCGCGGCCGTCAGCGAGGAGAGCAGCAGACCGCTGGCGACACCCTGCACGATCCGGGCCAGGACCAGCAGAGCGACGGAGTCGGCGTGCCAGAACACCAGCATGCTGACCGCGAGCAGCAGGAACGCCGCGGAGACGACCGGGCGACGCCCCACGTGGTCGGACAGCGAGCCGGTCACCAGCAGGGTCAGCAGCAGCGCCACGGCGTACACGGCGAAGATCCCGGTCAGCGTGGCTGGCGAGAAGCCGATCTCGTGCTCGAGGACGGGGTAGAACGGCGACGGGGCACTCGCTCCGGCCATCATCGCCAGGAGTGCGCCGAGGGACAGGGCGAACCCGGTCGCGTGGCCGCGACGGACGGGGGCGGGGGCTTCGAGTGCGACGGTCATCTGGAGTTCCTCGGCGGGTCTGGGGTCGAGCGGTGATGGTTCGAAATCAATGGAACTATCAGGACCGTACGTGAGTTCTGTCGTGGGTTCAACTATTGTCGAACCATGCCCGCTTCGCCAGAGCTGCAACACCCCGAGATGAGTGACGTCGCCCTCACCGACGTCCTGTTCGCGCTCAGCGACCCGACCCGTCTCGACCTCGCCCGGCAGCTGGTCGACGGCCCGATGGACATGGCCGCGTGCACCGCTACCGGGGGACCTGTGCCGAAGGCGACCAAGTCCCACCAGCTGAAGGTGCTGCGCGAGGCCGGACTCGTCCGGAACGTTCCGAAGGGCCGCGGGCGCGTGCTGAGCCTGCGACGTGACGAGCTGGACGCCGTCTTCCCAGGCCTGCTCGACTCGGTGCTGGGTCCCCGGGTGGCGTCTGCGGAGCAGCGCGCGACCTGACCAGGTCGAACGCCTCCAGGTGGTCTCCGGAGGTGCCCACTCCCTGAGCTGCGCACCCGGTCTCGTCATCACCTGGGACCGGTGGGCCGCCGCGCTCGGCGTCGTTGCATCTCCCAGGCCAGGTCGATGGCCGCGCGGACGGCGCAGGGCTGGGCCCGGTCGAGGTAGGCCTCGACCTTGTGGTGGGACTCCATGCGGGGCGGCACGCCGAAGGCGTCCGGGTAGGTCTCGAGTAGCGACTCCCGGCTGCTCATCGGGACCCGGATCACCAGCGTGTTCTGGTCCTGCAGTCGCACGACCAGACGGTTCTGGACGTACCACGCCGGACGCGTCTCGGTTCCCTTGCGCTTGACCTGCGGCAGCGACTCCGCGTAGCGACCAACCTCGTCCGGGGTCATCCGTGGATCGTAGGCCAGCGACGAGACCTAGGTGCGGTGCCGGATCCTGAACGTGACACCCGCCGCCCGGGTCGCCAGGATCCGGCTCACGGGCACGGGGAGCTGCTCGTCCTGGAGGACCACGGGTTCGAGGCTCGTGTGCGCGCAGCCCTCCGCGTCGTACGGCTGGCTGATGACGGCCCAGCCGATCAACGGCACGATCCAGGTGTCAGCTGGCTCGGCACCGGTGGTCGTGAACTCGACGAGTCGATCGGTCGGATCGGGGGTGAAGCTGACCACCTGCTGGTCGGCGTACTGCATCTCTGACTCCCTTCGACGGTTGCCTCACTCTGCCAGTCCCTGCGGTGCGGGGGTGGGCTGTCTGGACGCGTCGCCCGCGTGGGCTTCGCGGAGCGCGGATTCGATCGTCAGGGCGCGTCCCGCCTGGTACGCCTGGTCCCACGCCTGTGCTGACAAGCCGGCGCGCGTCTCGGCGATCGGGCCGGCGATCTCGGCGGCCTGCACGTGGTGGCGCGGCGAGCCGAGCCGCAGGCGCATCGTGTCGGCGGCGCCGAGCAGGCGTACGGCGGTCAGGTGCTCACCCACCTCGGCCAGGATGGCGGCGTAGTCCTCGGCCAGCGCCGTCAACGCCCCTGGCCCGGCGACGTCGAGGCCGCGGGGCACGAGGTTGCGCATCTGCGCGAGTGCATCGCCGAGCCGGCCCATCTCGCGCAGCGTGCAGGCGAGGTTGTGCTCGGTCGTCAACGCCCCGATCGGGTCACCCAGGTCGCGAGCGATGGAGAGCGCCTCGAGGTCCAGCTCCAAGGACTGGTCGTGGTGGCCCTCCGACGCCTCGAGGATCGCGAACTCGCCCAGGACCACGCGGAGCTGGGCCCGGTCGGCGGAGTCGCGGGCCACACCGACCGCTGCTTCGTACCAGGACCGGGCCACGCCGAGGTCGCCGCGTTCTGCCTCGACGTCGGCGAGCTCGGTGAGCGCCATCGCCAGGGTGCTGCTGTCGCCCATGCGTCGCCACATGTCGACGCTGGCGGTCGCGTGCCCGCGAGCGCTCTCGAGATCACCGGCTACCCGCAGAGTGGCGGCCAGCAGGGACAGGCAACGCGCCAGCTCCGGTCGGTCCCCGTCACCCGCGCGCTCCACCCCCAGCTCCAGCCAACGACGACGTTCGGAGAAGTAGCCGCCGACGTGCCACAACAACGCGAGCGCCATGCACAGCCGCAGACCGAGGACGATCCGTTCGTCCGGGTCGGTGCCGTTCGCGACGGGTCGGAAGGACCACCTCAACGCGTCCCGCAGGTTCTCGTGCTCGGTCTCGAACCGGGCTCGGGCCGCCAGCTGCTGGTTGCCGCCCACCAGCGGGGCCAGCTGCTCGGCGAAGTGCAGGTAGTGGTGGGCATGACGCTCCTGCGCGAGGTCGAGCTCGCCGTGGACCCGCAGCTGGTCGAGTGCGTAGGCGCGCACGGTCTCGAGCATCCCGATGCGTGGCTCGGAGTCGACCGCCTCGGAGACCGTGCACAGGCTGGCCTCCACCAGGTCCGACACCACCTGCAGCGTTTCCGATCCAGCGGCTCCAGGCCCGGCACCAGCACCGGATCCAGACGGCACGACGAGCACCGCGACGGCGTCGAGGTCAGCGCCACCGGAGAACACCCCCAGCCGACGGAAGGACTGTTGCAACGCAGGGGTGAGCAGGTCGTGGGACCAGGTCAGGGTGCTCCGCAACGTCTGGTGGCGGGTGGGACGGTCCACGCCGCTGTCGCCGAGCTCCAGGAGGTCGCCGAGGCGGGCCAGGAGCGCGGTGGGAGTGAGCAGTCTCGTGCGGGCGGCCGCGAGCTCGATCGCGAGCGGCAGCCCGTCCAGTCGGCGACAGACGGCCGACACGTCCGCGGCGTTGTCTGCGGTCAACGCAAAACGCGAGCTCACCTTGCGTGCATGCTGCACGAAGAGCTGCACCGCGGCGGACCGCTCCGCCGCCTCGACGTCGGACGTGAGCGGCAGGTCCAGAGGAGGTACGGCGTACTCGTGCTCGGCGGCCACGTGGAGCGGGCGGCGCGACGTGGCTACCGCGACGATGTGGGGGCACCGGGTGACCAGCTCGGAGACCACGACGTCCGCACCGGCGACCTGCTCGAGGTTGTCGAGCACGAACACGGCGCTGCGGTGGACGAGGTGGTCGAACAGCCGGGGCGGCGCACGGTCTGCGGCCGGCACGTCGAGAGTCGTGGCCAACGACGTCCACATCGCGTCGGCCGTCGTGGCTGCCGCGAGCGGGACGAAGTACACCCCGTCCGGATAGGCACTGGTCAAACGTTGGGCCAGCGCGATCGCCAGCCGGGTCTTGCCCGAACCACCGGTGCCGGTCAACGTCACGAGTCGCACGCCCGGCGACCGCGCCAGTGCCTCCAGCTCCGCCAGCTCGGTGTCGCGACCCACCAGCGTGGTCGCTGGCACGGGCAACCCTGTTGCGGCGCCGAGGCTCCGCAGGGGTGGGAAGTCGCGCGGGAGACCCTCTCCCGCCAGCTGGAACAGGTGCTCGGGGGCCGGCAGGTCCTTGAGCTGGTGCGACCCGAGGTCGACCAGGTGCACCCCGGCGACGACGCCGGGGCCGACGAGCCCGGCGGTCGCCTCGGACACCACCACCTGTCCGCCGTTGGCGGCCGCGGCGATGCGAGCCGCCCGGTGCACGTCCATGCCGACGTAGCCGCCGTCGTGAGGCGCCGGGGAGCCGGTGTGCAGCCCCATCCTGACCCGCATGGGCACGCCGTCGGGCCACCCGTGCGCAGCGAGGCCCTGCTGTGCCTGGACTGCGGCCCGCACGGCGTCCGCGGCAGTCTCGAAGACCACGAAGAAGCTGTCACCCTCGGTGCCCATCTCCTGGCCGTGCCACCGGTCCCACGCGTCCCGCAGCAGGCTGCGGTAGGAGCTCAGGGCCTCGACGTAGAGGTCGCCCAGACGGGACAGCAGCAGGGTCGATGCCTCCATGTCGGAGAACAGCATGGTCACCGTCCCTGACGGCAAGGCGGTCACAACCGCGATCGTCCCACTGCAGCGCGCCTCCGCACCAGCCTCCGGCGACTACCGCACGGGAGAGCCTGGGAGACAATCGTGGCCGGGTGTCGTGTCGGGGCGCCTGCGTTCGTCGGGTAGGTGAGTGGCAGCCGTCCGGGCTGCTCGTGAGCAGAGGAGCTGGAGATGGCTGTGTACCTCATCGCCTTCACCGACGGTCCCTTCGTCGAGACCAAGGAGCACCTCGGTGGTTTCGCGGTCGTCGACGTCAGCGACGAGGCCGACGCCCGCTAATGGGCCGGCCGGATCGCGGTCGCGGTCGGCTGGCCGCAGGAGGTGCACTGCTTCCCGCACCGCGCACGAGCCGCGAGCTGACGCCGGGCTAGCGGGGCGCCAAGGGAGAGGGCTCGACGCGCAGCACCTTGGCCAGTCCGGCCGGCAGCCACCAGTTCCATCGCCCGAACAGGCTGACGAGGGCCGGGACGAGCAAGGCGCGCACGACGGTGGCGTCGATGAGGATGCCGACGCCCAGCGCCGTACCCAGGACCTTGATGTCGGTGCCCGGCGCCGAGGCCAGCGCGGCGAAGGCGAAGAACAGGATCAGGGCTGCGGACGTGACCAGCCGACCGGTGCGGCCCAGACCGGTGATGACCGCCGTCGAGGTCTCGCCGGTGTCGTCGTACTCCTCGCGCATCCGGGCCAGGATGAACACCTCGTAGTCCATCGACAACCCGAACAGGAACGCGAAGATCAGCACGGGCAGCCAGAACGTGATGGCGCCCGTGCCCGACGTGCTGAACACCGCGTCCGATCCGTGTCCCTGCTGCCAGAAGAAGACCACGGCGCCGAACACGGCCGCGAGTGAGACCAGGTTGAGCAGGACAGCCTTGATCGGCAGCAGGATCGACCGGAACGTCCGCACCAGCAGCACGAAGGTGATGACCGCGATGAGGGCCAGCACGAACGGGAACTTGTCGTAGACCGCGGTGAAGTAGTCCTCCACCGTGGCGCCGCTGCCGGCGACCAGCACCTCGCCGTCCACGGCGCCCTCGACCGAGGAGCGGACCGCGTCCACGACCTTGTTGCCCGAGCTGTCGACGGTCTCCTGGTTCGGCACGACCTCGAGGACGCCCAGCTTCCCGTTGTCCGGACCGACCGCGGCCAGCCGCACCCCGTCCACGGCTCCGGCGGCCTGGGCGGCCGCCTCTCCCTGGTCCGAGGGGACCAGCACGAAGATCGGGGTGAGCACGCCGCGGCCCACGTCCGCGCTCTCGAGCTTCTGCAGGGTGTCGAACGGCGCACCGCTGCGGGCCAGCGAGTCGATGCCGGAGGTGCCGATCTTGAGGCCGAACACCGGAAGGATCAGCAGCGCCAGGATGACGAGTGCGGTCCCGGTGGCGAGCCAGCGCCGGTCCACGATCAGGCGCGCCCAGGCCGTCCAGCCGCGGGAGGCCACGCCTTCCTTGCGGATCCGGGGGTAGTCGATGCGCGGCCCGATCTTGGACAGCAGGGCCGGCAGCAGGGTCAGCACCACCGCGACGCTCACCAGCGGGATGAGCATGCCGCCGATGCCCATGCTGCGCAGGAACGGGACCGGGACGACGAGCAGCGCGACGAGACTGATCGCCACCGTCACCCCGGACGCCAGGACCGCGTGACCGGCGGTCGCCATCGCGACCACGACGGCCTCTTCGTTGTCACGGCCGTGCGCGCGTTCCTCGCGCCAGCGCGAGACGAGCAGGAGGGAGTAGTCGATCGCGACCCCGAGTCCGATCAGGGAGATCAGGAACTGCACGACGAAGCTCACGTCACTGAAGGTCGTCAGACCGAGCACGAGCAGGAACGTCGTCAGGATCGACACCGCCGCGATGAGCAGAGGGAGGAAGGCCAGGAAGGAGGCGAACACGAACAGCAGCACGAGCAACGCCCCGACCGCGCCCAGCAGGGTCTCCGCGAGCACGCTCGGGCCTTCGGTGTCACCACCGGCGGAGAGCATCCCGTAGGAGGTGAGGCCGCTGTCGAAACCTGCCCGCTCGGCCGCCTGGGTGAGCGCGGGCTCGAGCTGGGTCTGGACGCCCGGTCCGAAGCCGGCTGGGAGGGGGCCCTGGAAGAGGGCGAAAGTCGTGCGCTGGTCGGAGGAGAGGAAGCCCTTGTCACCCGTCGTCGCGAAGTCGGTCACCTGGACGCCTGGCGACGACTTCAGGGTCGCGTCGAGGACGGCGGCCACCGCCTTGCTGCTGCCGGGGACCGTCTGCCCGTCCGGCACGGTCACCACGGCGACGTAGGTGTCGAAGGTGCTGACCCCGTAGGTCTTCACGAGCTGCTTCTCCGCCGTGTCGCCGGGCTGTCCCGGCAGGGAGAAGTCGAACGTCAGGCGGTCGCCGAGCTGACCGGCCGCGACGATGCCGCTGAAGAACATGACGAGCCAGAAGAGGCTCACGACGAGGCGATGACGCATGACGAGCCGAGCGAGACGCTCCACGATCGCTCCTGGGCGATGCCAAGCGCGCCGGGGACAGGCACGCGGAAGATGAGACTGGTAGGAACCTACTGATCGCGCCGAGCGGCCGTCAAAGGGTTACCGGCATCGTCAGGGCGACCCGCCGCACGAGCACGCGGACCGGGTCTACGCCGAGGGCGGCGCCGATCCGTTCGGGTCCGGTCCCTGCGCGAAGTCGGTCGCCTCGAGGAACTCCTCGCCGTCCCGCTCCCGCATACGGTCTATCCGCTCTGCCACGGTGGTGAGTCCTTCGACGAGAGCAGGGATCTGACCGGTCGTGAGGACCGCGTCCATGTCCCCGCTCGCGTTCAGCCGGACGTGCGGTCCCGGCGACCCGCAGTCGGCATGACTGGCGAACCAGCCGTTGATCACGAGCCGTTGGCCCCGGATCCCGGTGTCGAGAAACGCCTCGGCCTCCTCGTGCGAATCCGCGGGCACCGTCGGCGGGGAGTCACTCATGTGCTGACAGTAGTGACGGCGTCGCCCAAACATCGGCGGTCCTTCGTGTGACACCACCTGCGGCGTTGCCGTGCGTTCACCGGACGTCACGACCGTTGAGGCATGAGAGTCGCCCTGATCAGCGAGTCCTTCCTCCCCAGGTCAACGGTGTGAGCAACACCGTGTGGTCAACCAGGCCGCCGCGGCCCGCGCCGCGATCGGGAAGCCGCACGGCGAGCAGGGCTTCCGGGTGTGGACCGGACCTACCAGCGAGCCCGTGGGAACCCGTTGACCCTGCTCGTTGCTCGGCGACTCGATTGCCGCGGGCCTGGGGGCGGGCCGTCGGCGCCGCACGCTCGGCGTCCAGCTCGCGAAGCGGGTGGCGAAGGCGGCCGACCGGTCCGTGCGGCTGGTGTGCGCGGCCGAGGTGGGGGCCGAGACCTGGAAGGTGGCCCACCAGCTCGACAGCCTTGCCGACGACGTCCGGCCGGACCTGACCGTGATCGTGGTCGGCGGGAACGACGTCGTCCCACCGGCTCCCGCTGGCGGGAATCGGTCCGGCACCTCGAGATCGTGGTCAAGGCGTTGCGGGCCAGGAAGAGCCAGGTCGTGGTCGGCACGTGCCCGGACCTGGGTGCCCTCACCGCGGTCGTCGGCCCGATCTTCCTCAGCCGCCCCGACGAGATGTTCTCGGTCGACCGGTTCGACCCCTCGGGGGCAGGCTACCGACGCACCGCGCGCGCCCTGCTGCCAGCGTGCTGGTCGGTCTGGGTCTCGCGTCCGACCTGCCGGCCGGGCACCACCCACCGGTCGAAGCCGTGCCTGGCTGGCGCCGGGGAGGCCTGGGCCTGGAGCCGATGAGGTCCGATGACGAGGTCAGGCCGAGACGGTGGCCCGGGGGCCGTGGGTGCGCTGCAGGCGCTCGACCACTTCACGCTCGACCAGGACCGGCACGAAGTCGCGGATCGGCCGACCGTCGAACTCACGGTGCACCTCGGTCACCAGGTCGTCGACGGTGCGTCCCGATGCCTGGGGGTAGCTGGACTGCAGGCGCTTGATGAGCTCGGCCATCGCACGCCCCTCCTCGAATGTCTCCATGCGTCGAGTGAAGCGTGGCGGCACCCCGCCCGCAACGGTTCCTCTCGCGGTACGAGCGGGTAACTAGATGTTCATCTTCGTCGACTGTTCACCTGGACTGGCTACGGTGCGGTCGGAGGCCGGGATCCCGGTCCGAGCGGCGCGAACATCCGAGGAGCCCCATGCCCAAGGCGGCTTCTGCCACCCCCGCCGTCTCCGCTGCCGAGGTGCTGGGGCCGGTGCTCCGCAACCAGGTCCAGGACCTGCGCTCCTGGGAGCCGGGCGTGCGTCTAGACCGGGCCGAGGCGGTGCACCACTACCGGGTGACGGCGCGGCGGCTGAGGAGCGAGCTCGACGGCTTCCGCTCCCTGCTCGATCCCGACGAGTGCCGTGATCTCGCCCGGGAGCTCGGGCGCGGGGCGGCCGCACTGAGCGGGGCCCGGGACGCCGAGGTGGTCCGTCACCGGGTCCAGGCACTCCTGCGCGACGAGTCAGGTCCTCTGGTGGACGCGGCCCTTGCCCAGGTCGACCGGCTGCTCTCCGAGGCGTCGGGGCGCAGCCACCAGGACTCGGTCAACCACCTCGACACCCAGGACTACGACGCGTTCACCCGCCGGCTCGAGCGGTTCGCGGACCTGCCTCCCTGGTCGACGGCGGCCGACGGACCGGCGGACGACGTCTTCCGACCGCTCCTGCACCACGAGTGGGCTCGCTTCCGGCAGCGGGGGACCGACGCCGTCTCCGGCACCGCCGGCCCGGAGCGCAACGAGCGCCTGCACGCGGCGCGCAAGGCGGCCAAACGGGCGCGGTACGTCGCGGAGGCGCTGACCCCCGTGTTCGGGCGACGAGCGAAGCGGCTCGGCAAGTCCGCCCAGCGCGTCCAGGTGGTCCTGGGCGAGCATCAGGACTGCACCATCACCCAGGTCCTGCTCGGGCACGCGGGGGAGCAGGCGTTCCTGGACGGGGAGAACGGCTTCGTCCTCGGGCGGATGCAGGCCCGTGAGGCCACCACCGCCGACGAGCTCCGGGAGGAGTTCGTCCGCCTGTTCCTGGCCGCCGACCGCAAGAAGCTGCGGCGCTGGCTGGGCTGACCCGGCCGGGGCCTGTCCGTCGGATCAGCGCCCAGGCCAGCCACATCTCCTCGCACGAGCCGTCGCACGCGACGAACAGGTCGGCGGTCCCGGACTTCACCCGCACGCCGGCTCGGGCGCCGCGGCCGATGCCGGACTGGTTGAGCTCGTGCGCGGACTTGCGTCGCGGTCGGTCGGCACGCGCGCAGGATGGCGTCGTCAGGTGAACACAAGGTGGCGGCGCCCGTCGCTAGGCGGACTGCTCGTCCACGGCGGTGACCACGACGCGCGGGTACCGCGTGAGGAGCCGGCCCCAGGCACTCAGCAGGGCCTGCTGGACGCGGGCGTCCGAGGTCGGCACCCCGGCGGCCGCACCGACCAGCGCGGCGGCCAGCGCGCTCACCTTGACGTTGTGGGTCTGGGAGGTGTGGCGGAGCTCCGCGAACGCCTGGTCCGGCGTCGCTCCGCGGAGCCCGATCAGCACGCCTTTGGCCTGCTCGATGACCGGCCTGGTCCCGAGGGCCGCCGCCAGGTCCTCGGTGAACTCATTGGTCATGTGGGACCCCTTCCGCTAGGTCGGAGCAACGGAAACGAACCAAATCCGAGGAAAATGATGGGCCTCCGTTCGACCTACGTCAAGAGGTCGGATCGCCCGTCTCGAGCCCGGTTTTCACGCGCTCTCGAGCCGTGCTCCCGCCCCAGTGCGACAGCGCCGTGTCGAGGGCGTCGACGAGCTTCTCGAAGCTGCGGTCGACGGACCGGGCCATCGCGAAGCCGCCGGCGTTCTCGAGGGCGACGAAGCCGTGGAGGGTGCTGCGGACCAGGCGGGCAGCGTCGACGGCAGGAGGGCCCGAGCGGATGGAGTAGCCGTCGAACACGGCGTAGAGGACGTCGAGGATCTCCTGGCTTGCGGCCGCGTGCTCGGCGTCGTCGGGCCGCGGGCGGAGCAGGTAGTCGTAGCAGCCGGGATGGGCCTGCGCGTAGCCGCGATAGGCGCGGGCGACCGCCGCCACCGCGGCCCGTCCCGACCTGCCGGTCGCGGCCTTGCGCAGCGCCGTCCCCAGGTCGCGGGCCGCGACCAGGGCGAGCCGGCCGTGCAGGTCGTCGAGCCCGCCGACGTGCTTGTAGAGACTGGGCAGGGCGACGCCGAAGCGCTTGGCCAGGGCCGCGAGGGTCAGGGCGCCTGCCCCCTCGGCGTCGACCAGGGCGACCGCCGCGGCCACGACCACGTCGGGCGTCAGGCCGGCCCTAGGCACGGGCGACCAGGGCGGTGACGGCGTCGGCCACCAGGGCGGGGGCCTGCGTCTGCGGGTAGTGCCCGACGCCGGGCGCCATCACGACCTCCGCGTGCAGCCGCTCGCCGAGCCACCGCGCCTCTGCGGCCGGGTCCTTCCAGTCGATGTCGTCGGTGCCCATCACCACGACGGTCGGTGCGTGCACGGCGTCGAGCCGGGCCTCGGCGGGTGCGTGGGTGGTGTGCGTGGTGGCCACGAACGCCTTCCAGTGCCCGGGCCGGCGCAGGTTCTCGCGCACGGCGCGCTTGTGCTCGTCGTACCCCTCGGGGCGGACTCCGGGCGTCCACTTCGGGTAGTAGGCCAGGAACGCGGCGGGGCCCCACGGCTTGGTGAGCGTGAGCCGGAACATCGCGGTGGCGAGCCGACCGCCGGGCGGGTTGCGGACGAACGGACCGAGCAGGGCCAGTGCACTGACCGACGTGGGGCGGTCGGCCGCGGCGATCACGGCGGCGCCGGCGCTCATCGAGTTGCCGACCAGCACGGCCGGTCCGCCGAGCTCGTCGACCAGGGCGAGCAGGTCCGAGGCGAGCGCCACGTCGTCGTACGCCGAGAAGGTGGCGTCGGAGTCACCGTGCCCCCGCAGGTCTAGCGTGGCGACGCGGAAGCCACGGTCGACGAGGAGCGGGACGAGGTGCCGGTACGACGACCGGAGCTCGCCCATCGCGGGGGAGCAGACGACCAGGGGACCCGAGCCCGTGACGTCGTAGGCGAGTCGACCCTCGGGTCGCTGCATGTGTTGGGTAGTAGTCATAGCGAAAAGGCTAAGTATGTTAGCCAACGTTGTCAAGGGCTCCTTGCGCTACTGGTCCTTGTCCGGCCGGGGTGACACTCCCTAGGTTCGGGCTGTGAGCACTGTGAGCCCCACCGACCCGCCCGGCGCTGCCGGGGCCGGCCTCACCGAGCAGGTGTTGGCCAGCCTGGCGGGCGCGCCCGACCCGCGGGTCCGCCTGCTGCTGGAGTCGCTGGTCCGGCACGCGCACGCCTTCGTCCGCGAGGTCGGTCTCACCGAGCCCGAGTGGCAGGCCGGCATCGACTTCCTGACGCACTGCGGCCAGATCACCGACGATCGGCGCCAGGAGGTCGTCCTGCTGTCCGACGTGCTGGGGTTGTCGATGCTGACGATCGCGGTCAACGAACCGACCGGGACGGCGGCGACGGAGGCCACCGTGTTCGGCCCGTTCTTCCTCGAGGGTTCGCCGGAGGTCGGGATCGGGGGCGACGTCGCGGCCGGCGTCGCCGGCCGTCCGTGCTGGTTCGAGGGCACGATCCGCGAGCTCGGCGGCCAGCCGGTGGTTGGGGCCCGCGTCGACGTCTGGGAGGCGGACGAGGCCGGGCTCTACGACGTGCAGTACGGCGACGACCGGGTCGCCGCGCGGGGACACCTGTTCACCGACGACGAGGGGCGCTACGCGTTCTGGGGCGTCACCCCCACGCCGTACCCGATCCCGCACGACGGCCCGGTCGGCGACCTGCTCGAGGCCGCGGGCCGTGGCCCGATGCGGCCGGCGCACGTCCACCTGATGGTGACCGCCACCGGCTTCCGCCGACTCGTGACGCACGTCTTCGTCCGCGGCGACCCCCACCAGGACAGCGACGCGGTCTTCGGTGTCAAGCAGTCCCTGGTGGTCGACTTCGTGGAGCACCCGGCCGGGACCCGGGCGCCGGACGGCCGGGACCCGGACCTCGGGTGGGCGTCCGCTCGGTTCGACGTGGCGCTGCATCCCGTCGCGACGTAGCCCTCAACCCCTGATTGAGAGTCGGTGGTCCGGGTACCGAGGTGCGTGGGCCGCCACCGCGGCCCCGCGACAGGGAGGGAACACCATGGAGATCATCGGCGTCATCATCGCGGGCATCATCATCGGACTGCTCGGCAAGTTCGTCGCTCCGGGCGACAAGGACAACATCCCGATCTGGCTGACCATCGTGTGCGGCATCGGCGGAGTCATTCTCGGCTGGTACGTCTACGCGGCCTTCGGCGGCAACGGCAGCTCCGGTGTGGACTGGGTCCGCTGGATCGTGGCCATCCTGGTCGCGGCCGTCCTGGTCGTCATCGCCTCGACCGTCACCGGCCGGAACAGCGGCCGCAGGAGCAACGCCCTCTGACCGAAGTACCTCTGCACCACACGACAAGCGCCCTCGGCTCACGCTGGGGGCGCTTCGTCGGTCCAGCGGAGTTCCCCGAAGGCCCCGTCCCAATCCCAGACTTACAATGTAAATTTTTTGTCTCCAGGTCGAGTACGACGTCCCGGCCCGGGTACGCCACCTCATCCGCAACCACCGATGAGGGAGCACCAGATGCTGACCGCAGAGCAGGCACAGGACACGATCGGACGCGACGCCGTCACCGACGACGGGGACAAGCTGGGCAAGGTCGGCCAGGTGTTCCTGGACGACGAGACCGGCGAGCCGGCCTTCGTCACCGTGAACACCGGGCTGTTCGGCACCAACGAGACGTTCGTGCCACTCGGGTCCGCGAGGGTCGAGGGCGACACGCTGGCCGTGCCCTTCTCCAAGGACCAGGTCAAGGACGCCCCGAACGTCGACATCTCCGGGGGCCACATGAGCCGCGACGAGGAGAAGCGCCTCTATGAGTACTACGGCCTGAACCACACCCAGGACGGTGCCGCCCAGGACGGATGGCGCGACGACGACGCCACCGTCGTCGAGGAGTCGGCAAGCACTGGTCACGACACGTCGGGACCGAACACCGACGACGCGGTCACGCGGTCCGAGGAGCGCCTGGACGTGGGCACCACGACCGAGGAGACCGGCCGGGTGCGGCTGCGCAAGTACGTCACCACCGAGCAGGAGACGTACACGGTGCCCGTGCGCACCGAGCGGGCCGTGCTCGAGCGTGAGCCCGTCACCGAGGCCAACGTCGACCAGGCCACCAGCGGCGCCGACATCTCCGAGGAGGAGCACGAGGTCGTGCTGAGCCAGGAGCGGGTCACCGTCGACAAGACGGTCGAGCCGGTCGAGCGGGTCAGCCTGGGCACAGAGACCGTCACCGAGGACCAGACCGTCACCGAGGACGTCCGCAAGGAGCAGATCGAGGTCGACGGAGACGTCGACGACCGTCGCAGCTGAGCCGTCCACCCCAACGTCACACCGAACGGAAGCAGGCACTGACGTGCAGATCGACAAGTCACAGATCATGGAGCTCCTGAAGTCCCGCGGGGACCACGACAAGGCCGCCCAGGCCGAGTCCGACCTCCCGGACACCGTCGACACCGAGGCGGACTCGGGTGTGCTCGACAAGCTCGGCATCGACCCGAAGGACCTGCTGGGCGGGCTGCCCGGAGGCCTCGGCAAGAGCCTGGGCGGTCTCGGGGGCTGACCCCGAGCTAGCGGAACCCCCGGCGCCACCTCGCCGGGGGTTCCGGCACGACCCTGACTTCCATGCCCCGACACGACCGAGGAGCACCATGAGCACCGCTGACGACGCGTCCCCCACAGCACGGGACCAGCACGACCAGTCCAGGACGTCCGGGCCCGACGACGGTGCCGGCGTCCGCCGACGCGACGTCGTCGGACGGCAGCGCGAGGAGCACGGTGGCATCAAGATCGGCTCGGCCTTCTTCGGCTTCCTGACCGCGACGGGGGTCGGTGTCCTGCTGACCGCCCTGCTCGCCGCCGCCGGTACGGCGGTCGGGATCGCCTCTGGCACCACCCCCGGGTCCGCCACGTCCCGGGCCACCAGGTCGGCCTCGACGGTGGGCCTCGTGGGCGGCATCGTCCTGCTCGTCATCTTGTTCGTCGCCTACTACTGCGGCGGCTACGTGGCCAGCCGGATGGCGCGCTTCGACGGGGTGAAACAGGGGATCGCGGTCTGGCTGTGGGCCCTGGTCATCGCGATCGTCGTAGCGGTGCTCGGCGCCGTCGCGGGCAGCAAGTTCAACATCCTGGCCCAGCTGAACAGCTTCCCGCGGGTCCCGGTGAGCGAGGGTGACCTGACCACCGGCGGCATCATCGCTGCGGTCGCGGTCGTCGTGGCCAGCCTTCTCGGCGCCATTCTCGGCGGTCTCGCCGGGATGCGGTTCCACCTCAAGGTCGACCGCACCGGACTGGGCGACTGACTCAGCGCGCAGCGACGCGCCAGGTGTGGTCGTCCGCGTCGAGGCGCGCCAGTCCCCGGGCCTCGAAGGCGCTCAGCCAGCCCTCCATCGGGAACCATCCCCACTGCCGGTGGAACCGGTTCGCGTTGCGGACGATGTCGGCCAGGTGCTCGACCGGCGGGTCCGAGACGGGGTGCCACTGGTGCCACGCCGGCGCGTCGCCCACCCACCAGAGGGGTACGCCTGCGACGGCGGCGCGCTGGCCGAAGTCGGTGTCCTCGCCGCCGTACCCCTCGTAGCCCGCGTCGAACCCGCCGACCGTCGCCCAGGTGGCGGCGTCGACGGCGAAGGACAACGACCAGAAGAGGCGCAGGTCCTCGGTGCGCACCAGCTCGCCCGGCGAAGGGGCCGGACGGGCGGGGTGCGGCCGCGCTGCCGCGAGGTCGGCGGCCCGGTAGCCTCCCGCGTCCGGCGGCCCGAGGTAGCTGACGGGTCCGCTGAGCAACCGAGGACCGGGACCGGTCCGGTCCCAGCCGTCTGCATAGCCGGCCACCAGACCGCTGCCGGCCAGGCAGTCGACGTCGAGGAAGACCGCGAGGCTGGCGCCGAGGTCGTGGAACGCCGCCGCCGCGCCGAGGTTGCGCGCCCGCGCAAGGGGCAGCCGGTCACGGCTCTCGACCTCGACCAGCCGGATCCGATCGGCGAGCGGACCCGCGGAGACGACACCGTCCACGTCCGGGTCGCCCATCGCGACGACGACGACGTGGTCCGGCGAGCGGTCGCCGGCGGCCAGCGAGAGGTGCTGGTGCGCCAGGTGCTCGTGCCGTCCCTGCACGACCGTGACGACGGCGACTCCGCTCATGCGCCCAGGGCGGGCCGGCGGGGACGGGAGGCCAGCAGGTCGAGGAACCGCGCCGCTCGAGCGGCCCCGTCGCCGTAGGTCCAGCGGGCCCAGCCGGTCCCTCCGAGTCGCACCGCGTCCCGGAGCAGGCCCGGCCAGGCGGCGGCGTCGGGCCAGGCGTCGACGCCCACCGCGATCTCGGCCTCGCGCACGGCGCGCACGGTGTGGAGCTGCTCGTCGAAGGGCCGGGGATCGGCGACAACGACGGCCGGTGTGCCGGCGGCTGCGACCTCGGCCACGGCGTTCTGCCCGCCGTGGGTGACCACGACCTCGGCAGCGCACAGCGCTCGCCAGATCTCCTCCGGGCCGAGCCGACGGCCCGGGTGCGCCAGCTCCCAGGTCCAGTCGGGGGTGACGGCCTGCAGCTGCTCGAGTGCCTCGGGGTCGTGCCCCTTCCCGCCGTCACCCCACAGCAGCAGGGCGTGCCGGCTGGCGACCGATCGGGCCGCGGGACGGGTGCGCCCGTCGAAGCGGGACAGCCCGCCCACGTGCACGGTCTTGTCCAGCCAGCTGCGCGGCCATGGCTCCGGTGCCGCTTCGGGCCAGGGCGCGATGAGGGCGTCGGCCAGGTCGTAGGCGGTGGTGTGGGCGCGGTCGGACCGGTCGCCGCGCATGGCCGCGACGACCACCGGCACACCGGCGAGACGCACCAGGAGGGCGACCTCGACGGAGACGTCGACGACGACGAGGCTGGGCCGCGCCGTCACCAGCCACTCGAGCACCTGCGCGCTGCGGCGGGCCAGCCCCGGGTCGTGGCGCGGCGCCCAGTGCAGGGTGCCGCCGGCGGTCACGCCGCGGGGGTGGGCGTCCTCGTCGTCCGCGGCCAGCTGCACCCACGCGCCGAGGAACCACGCGGGACGGGGCAGCGAGCTGAGCACGGTGACCGGCTCGGTGGCGTGCGCGACGATCGACTGCATCCGGCGTAGGTGCCCCGCACCCTGGTGGTGCACGTAGTAGCCGATCATGCCGCCCCGGCCATCCTGGCGCCGTCGAGCAGTGCCAGGTAGGCGTCCACCATCGTGTCCAGCGAGCAGTGCCGGACCGCGTGCTCCCGAGCGGCGCGGCGGCTCAGGGCGGAAGTCTCCTCGACGAGTGCGGCCGCGGCCAGTACGTCGCCCGGAGTGACGAGCCGAGCGCAGGAGGCGTCGACGACCTCCGGGATCCCGCCGCGGGCGAACGCCAGCACGGGGGTGCCGCAAGCCAGGGCCTCGGCCACGACGAGGCCGTAGGGCTCGTCCCACATCGGGGTGACCAGGGCGAGCGCGCTCGCACCGATCAGGTCGGAGAGGTCGTGCTGGCGCAGGTGACCCACGTGCTCCACGTCAGGCCCGAGCCGGGGCCGGAGGTGGGTGTTCCAGTAGCCGGGGTCGGTGACCGGCCCGGCCAGCCGGATGCGACGCCCCGCTGCGCGAGCGATGTCGACCGCCAGGTGCGGCGCCTTCTCGGGGGCGATTCGGCCGCACCAGACGAGGTCGTGGCCACCGGGGCCCGGCACCCAGCGTCGGGTGTCCACGCCGTTGGGCACGACCACCGCGTCGGTCACGTGCGACCAGAGGCCGGCGGTGTGACGGCTGACCGCGGCGAAGCGGGCGCTGCCGGGGTCGGCCAGCCGGACGACGGGCTCGAGCCAGGGCGTGGGGGGCGTGTGCAACGTGGTGAGCACCGGCACGCCGACGAGCTCGGCCATCGCCACGGGCAGGTGGTGCAGGCTGTTGTTGTGCACCACGTCGATGTCGCGGCGGCGGGCCAGCTCCAGCATCAGCTGGAGGTAGGCGTGGTGCTGCTCGACCCACTCCTCGGGCTGCATGGACACGTCCTGCCTGGCGGCCGCGCTGAGGTCGGCGGGACGGGTCGCGATGAGACGGGCCCCGAGCCGTGGGTCGGAGTCCGGTGCGGCGAAGACGCTGAGCTCGACCCCCCGGGAGCGCAGCCCGTGGATCAGGTGCCAGGTCAGCGACTGCATCCCCCCGGCGAAGGGTTCACGGATCGGGTAGCGGGAGTCCGCGATCTCCACCACGTGCAGCGGGCGGCTCATCGCCCGAGGACCCGGTGGTAGATCTCCCGGTGCGCGGCCGCGACCTGGGCCCGTTCGGCCCGTCGCGCGTCGGGGTCGGCCCGCCAGGCCGGGCGTTCGTCGTACGCCGCGCGGACGGCTGCCTCGAGACCCGCCTCGTCGAGCCCGTCGGGACCGAGCCCGTAGGACAGGCAGGGGCGCTGCTCGGCGTAGAAGCCGCAGTCGCTGACCAGCACGGCAGTGCCCAGGTCGTAGCAGGCCTCGAGCCAGCCGGAGTGCGTGCCGAAGCGGTAGGGGAGCACCGACAGGTCGAGACCCTGGAAGTAGTCCCACAGGTCGTCGTCGGTGAAGAAGTCGTGCACGTGCAGGTCGACCAGACCGGCGTCGGCCAAGGACTGGACGCGGAAGGCCACGGCCGGGTCGTGCCGCTCGATCCCGGGAGTCATGACGTCGGTGTGCACGTCGACGCGCAGCCGGGCCCCCGGCAGCTGGGGCACGACCTTGGCCAGCACCTCGACCACGGGGACCGGGTCCATGCTGGCCCGCAGGCTCTTGAGGTGCACGCCGACGACGTAGTCCTCGCGGGACGGACGCGGCCGGGAGAGCGCCGGCTCCTCCACGACGTGCGGGTGCGGCAGGACGGTGGCCCGACGTCCCCAGCGCTGCTCGATCTCGGCGGCCGCCCCGGCCGTCAAGGTCACCAGCGCGTCGGCGGCGGGGACCAGGACGTCGAGCTGGGCGTCATGCTCGGACCGGTCGCGGTGGTGCGGGTTGCGGAGGTCGTGCACCGTGTAGACCAAGGGCTTCCCGGCGCCACGCAAGGCCTCGACCAGGTCGGTCAGCTGCTGGGGCGATCGAGCGTCGAAGCCGAAGTGCACGTGGACGACGTCGAACTCGTCGGCGTGGTCGAGCACCCACTGCGCCTCAAGCGCGACGGGCGGCCACCACGGTGCGCCGGCGGCGCGACCCGGGAGGACGGGGTCCGGCAGGCGCACCACCTCCCCGTGGACCGAGCCGCCGGCCGGGTCGTCGGTGGGGGCGTCCAGGTGGTCGACGTACACGTGCCCGGACGGCACCGAAAGCAGGCGGATGTGCATCGGGGTATCCCTCCGGAGAACGGGACACCAGGCTGCTCGAGCGTCTTTCGGGGCGTACCCGGCCGGTCGGCGAGTATGCACCGCGCGCAACCTCGGCGCGTCGATCCGGTAGTTCCGGGTCTCACCGGTCCTTTGCCGGACAAATCCTCAGCGCGGACCTCGACCCGCCGATAGAACAGACGGGAGGACAATCCATGGCTTCGACGGTCCGGTTCGGCCGCACGCCCGGCAGCGGCCGTGGCCGGCACCGTGGCGCCCGGCTGTTCCTCGTCTACGCCGCAGCGAGCCTGGTGCCGGTGAGCATCCTCGGACTGGCGCTCACCCGTGGGTACCACGACGGCGGCCGGACCCAGGCCCTCGACCAGGGCCGGGCGCAGGCGGCCGTCATCGAGCAGATGGCGGTGGCACCCGCGCTCGGTGGGGCCGACCTGTCCAAGGGGCTCACCCGCGGCCAGCGGGAGCGCCTCCAGTCGGCGACCGACCTCGCGATCTTCCACGGCTCGGTGTCCCGGCTCCGGCTGCTGACGTTCGAGGGCACCGTCGCGTTCTCGGACGACGGGGGCGTGCTCGGCTCCGTGGCCCGCGACGACCTCAGCTTCCGAGCGGCGATGGGCGGCGGGGTGGACGCCCGCATCGTCAGCGTCGAGCCCGGCCTGACCGGACGCTCGATCCGCGTGCTCCAACCCGTCATCCCGGAGGCGAGCGGACGGGCGATCGGTGTGCTGGAGGTGTTCCTGCCCTACGACGAGATCGCGGCGCAGGTCGCGGCCGACACCCGAAAGGCCATCATCCGGCTCGCGTTGGGACTGATGTCCCTGTACGCCGTGCTGGCCCTCATCTCCTACGTGACGACCCGGGCCCTGCACCGGTTCGCCGCCGACAACGAGCGTCAGGCCCTGCACGACCCGCTGACCGGGCTGGCCAACCGCGAGCTGTTCCGCCGGGTGGCCGAGCAGGCGCTCAACCGCGCCCTGCTGCGGCCGGAGTCGTCTCCCGGGGGAGCCTTGGTCCTGGTCGACCTCGACCACTTCAAGGAGGTCAACGACAACCTGGGTCACCACGCCGGTGACCGCCTCCTCCAGATCGTCGCGCAACGGCTGAGCGACTCGCTGCGCACGGACGACACCGTGGCCCGGCTGGGCGGCGACGAGTTCGGGATCATCCTGCCCGGCAGCCAGCGCGACGAGACCGTCGAGCTCCTCGCCCGCGTGCGTCGCGAGCTGTCCGAGCCGGTGACCATCGACCACGTCACACTCAGCGTGGAGGCCTGTTTCGGGGTCTGCTTCTTCCCCGACGACGCCACCACGGTGGAGGGGCTGCTGCAGCACGCCGACGCCGCGATGTACCGCGGCAAGAACGGCCCCGACGGCGTCGTCGTCTACGCGGAGGGTGCGACCGACGCCGGTGCCGCCTCGGGCGTCGATGCCCTGGTGATGCAGGGCGAGCTGCGGCACGCACTCGCCCACGACCAGTTCGTGCTGCACTACCAGCCCAAGCTGGACATGCGCACCGGTCGCGTCAGCGGGGTCGAGGCTCTCGTCCGGTGGCAGCACCCGGAGCGCGGCCTGCTCCCGCCGGTGGCGTTCCTGCCGGTCGCCGAGCGCACCGAGCTGATCGTCCCGCTCACCGAGTGGGTGGTGCGCCGGGCCGTGGACGACCTCGTCGCCTGGACCGCGGCCGGGTTCGACTGGCACGTCTCGGTCAACGTCTCGGCCCGGAACCTCTCGTCCCTGGTGTTCGCCGACACGGTCATCGACGTGCTCGAGAGCCGTGGCGTCCGGCCGCACCAGCTCTGCCTGGAGGTGACCGAGACCGCGATGGCCTTCGACAACCAGGTGGCGGCCAGCGTCGTCGCGGCCCTGTCGGACCACGGGATCCCGATGTCGCTGGACGACTTCGGGGTCGGCTACACCGCCATCGCCCAGCTCCGCGACCTGGCGATGAGCGAGATCAAGATCGACCGGCTCTTCATCACCGGCCTCGACGACAACGAGCAGGACCGGGCCATCGTCGGCTCCGTCATCGACCTCGCGCACAGCCTGGGCAGCACGGTGACCGCGGAGGGCGTGGAGACCGAGGCCGTCGCGGACTGGTTGCGGAGCGCCGGGTGCGACCACGGACAGGGCTACCTCTGGTCGCGACCCCTGCCTTGGACCGAGCTGGCCCTCGCCGACGTGACCGACCACCGAGGCCACCAGGACCACCAGGACCACCAGGACCACCGAGAGGCAACGGTATGAACCGGCGACGCACCACCCTGCTCCGTCCCGTCGCCGCGGCCCTCGCCGCGGTGTCACTGCTCGCCCTGGCGGGCTGCGCGGACGAGCCGTCCTCGGCTGCAGCAGCCACCTCGGTGAAGGCGGCCGAGCTCGACCCTGCCCTGCACGCCCTGCTCCCGTCCGACGTGCGCCGGCGCGGGGTCCTGCGGGTCGGGACCGACGCGTCGTACGCACCGATGTCGTCGTTCGCCCCCGACGGGCAGACCATCATCGGGGCCGAGCCCGACCTGGCCGCACAGCTCAGCCGGGTGCTCGGAGTCCGGGTCCAGTTCGTCAACCGCGAGTTCACGCGCATCCTTCCCGACGTGGCCGCCGGGCGTCTCGACCTGGGCATGTCGGCGATGACCGACACCAGCCAGCGCGAGAAGCAGGTCGACTTCGTCAACTACTTCAGCGCAGGTACGGCGATCGTCGTGCAACGCGGCAACCCGGACGGCATCACCGACATCAAGGACCTGTGCGGCAAGCGGGTCGCCGTCGAGGACGGCACCACCCAGGTGGACCTGATCGCCCGGGCGCAGTCCAACTGCACCGAGCCGATCAAGGTGCGGCTGTTCCCGACCAACTCCGACGCCCTCGTCCAGCTGCGCACGGGGCGTTCGGCCGCGGTGCTCAACGACCTGCCGCCGGCGGCCTTCCTGGTGTCGGACCGTCGGACCTCCGCGCAGTACCAGCTCGCCTCGACGACGCAGTACGAGCCCGGGCTGTACGGCGTGGCGGTGGCCCTGGACAACCCGTCGCTGCGGGGAGCGGTGCAGGGCGCGCTCCAGCAGCTGATGCGCACCGGCATCTACACCGACGTGCTGGCCAGGTGGGGCGTCCAGGGTGGTCGGATCCGCGCGGTCACGGTGAACTCCGGCTCCTAGCCATCGGGCGTACGATGTGCTCGTCACTTCACCCGGACCCCGTGGATCGGCCGCTGCCCTCAGGGCGGTGCGGCTCGCGTCGGGTCCTCGGTCAAGAAGCGGCCGGGGCGACGCGAGCCCCCCGGGGGGATCCGCGCTTCGGCGTCGGACACCGAACTCCGTGCGATGCCAGGAGTCCTGTCGTGTGCTGACGATCTCGGGGCCTCGACCTCGAGACCTCGCCCGGCTGGCCCGGCTCGGCTGGACGGTCTGTATGGCGGCCCGCGACGCAGACGCCGTCCGGGCGGCCGCCACGACGATCACCGACGCCCAGCCCGACGCCGACGTGCGCGTCGCTCGCCTCGACGTCACCGACGACACGGCCACGCTGGAGACCACCCCCGCCGACTTCCTCCCCGTGTACGGCGTCAACGTGCTCGGCCCCGTCCGGGTCACCCACGCGTTCCTGCCGCTGCTGATGGCGTCGGCTGGCCCACGGCTGGTGATGGTCTCCAGCGGTCTGGGCTCGATCGAGCGGGTCACCGACGGGAACCGCATCGAGTCGCAGGTGCCCGGGATGGTCTACCAGTCCTCGAAGGCGGCGCTGAACATGATCGCCACGCAGTACGCCAAGGCGCTGCCCGACGTGCGCGTGACGACCGTCGACCCCGGCCACACCTCCACCGACCTCAACAGCCACTCCGGTCCGCACAACGACGGGCACGCTCCCGTCCCGGTCTGACCCCGGCGCCGTCGGCCGCGGGGAGTTCAGGTCCCGTTCAGCGAGCCGAGTGCAGGGTGGCGGCTCCAGCCCACCCCGCGGACCAGGCAGGACTCTCGATGAACCGGTCGGACCCCGACGTCGCCACCGGCGCCCGGCTCTGGCCGGTCCTCGTCGCCGTGGCGGTCCTCGCCGCGGTGGTCCGGACCGTCATCCTCCTCGACAGCGGCGGACTCTCGGGGCTGCTGGGCTACGACCAGGGCGTCTACTACTCGGCCGCCGAGGCGTTCGCGTGGGGACGGATGCCCTACCGCGACTTCCTGCTGCTGCACCCGCCTGGCATCGTCGTCGCCCTCGCGCCGTTCGGGCTGCTCGCCCGGCTGACCCACGACGCGGTGGGCATGGAGGCGGCGCGGGTGTTCGTGGTCGCCGTCGGCGCGGCCAACGCGGCGCTGGTCGCGGCGGCCTCGCGACGTGCGGGGCGGGTGGCGGCCCTGACCGCGGGCGCGTTCTACGCGGTCTGGGCGCCGGTCGCGGTGACCGAGACCGAGACCCGGCTCGAGCCGCTGCTGACCCTCGGCCTGCTGGTAGCGCTGGCGGTGCTGGCGGGACAGCCCGAGCGGGTCGGCCGACGTGCCCTGGTGCTGGCCGGCTGCGCGCTCGGCTTCGCGCTCACCGTCAAGATCTGGGCGCTGGTGCCGGTGGTCGTCGTGCTGGCCTGGTTGGTCGGACGGTTCGGTCGTCGGGCCCTGGCGTGGGTCGGACTGCCGCTCCTGGCCACCACGGCCGCCGTGTGCCTGCCCTTCCTCGTGAGCGCCCCCGTGACGATGTTCCGGATGGTGGTGACCGACCAGCTCTCCCGTGGGCGCATGGCCTCGACGGCGGCGCACCGGGTGGCCGGGACGCTCGGGCTCGGTCGCTTCGTCGGGCACCCGCCCGGCTTCCACGGGCTCCTGCTGGTCGCCGTGCTCGTCCTGGCCGCCGCCCTGGTCCTGGTGGTCGTGCTCGTCCCCCCGGCCCGGGTCGCTGTCGTGCTGCTGCTGGCCCAGGGCGGCGTGCTGCTCGCCGGGCCGTCGTACTTCGCCTACTACGAGGCCTACCCGGCTCCCGCGCTCGCCTTGTGCTTCGGCGCGTTCGTCGGCCTGGTCGTGGCCCTCGTGCGGCACCGCGTCCCCGCCCCGGTCCGGGTACGTCGGACGGCGTCGGCGCTCGTGGCCGTCGCAGTCGTCGTGGCCCTGGGGGCGATCGCGAGGACCGACTCGGTGACGGTCGTCGGACGTGCCTTCCCGGCCGCCGTGCTGCGCGCGTCGGTCGCCCACGCACGGTGCGTGACCTCCGACTCCGTCGACGCCCTGGTGCAGCTCGACGTGTTCGGGCGCAACGTGCGCCGCGGCTGTCCGGTGGTGGTCGACCTCGGCGGGCTGGCGCACGACCGGGACGCCGCGACGCTCGCCGACGGTCGCGTCGAGACCCGGCGGGAGAACTCGCGCTGGCAGCAGGACGCCGACAGCTACTTCGCCTCCGGCGCAGCCGAGGTCGTGGTGCGCAGCAGCTACGACGGCTTCGACCCGGCGCTGCGCCGCCGGTTGCGCCGCGACGGCCTGCTCGCCGACGCGGGTGCGTTCCGGGTCTACGGCAACCCACGCACTCCCCGGCCCTGACAGCACCGTCTGTCAGGCTCGGTCACGACGTCCCGGGAAGGGGAGCTGCGATGCGGGTGCTGGTGGTCGAGGACGAAGCCCGGCTGGCCGCGTCGCTGCGGACCGGGCTCGAGGCCGAGGGGTTCGCGGTCGACGTGGCGCCCGACGGCGGCGAGGCGCTCTGGTTCGCCCGCGAGAACGAGTACGACGCGATCCTGCTCGACATCATGCTTCCGGTGCTCAACGGCTACCAGGTGTGCGCGACCCTGCGGGCCGAGAAGATCTGGACGCCGATCCTGATGCTCACCGCCAAGGACGGCGAGTGGGACCAGGTCGAGGCGCTCGACACCGGCGCCGACGACTACGTCACCAAGCCGTTCTCGTTCGACGTGCTGCTGGCGCGCCTCCGGTCCCTGCTGCGCCGCGGCACCCGGGAACGCCCGACCCAGCTGGAGGTGGGTGACCTCGTGCTCGACCCCGCGACACGACGGGCCCGCCGCGGCGACGTACCCCTGACCCTGACCAGCCGGGAGCTCTCGCTCCTGGAGTTCCTGATGCGCCGGCAGGGCGACGTGGTCACCAAGGCGCAGATCCTCGCGCACGTCTGGGACTTCAACTTCGAGGGCGACCCCAACATCGTCGAGGTCTACATCGCGCGGCTTCGCCGCAAGATCGACAAGCCGTTCGACCGGCTGACCATCGAGACCCTGCGGGGGAGCGGCTACCGCCTCGGCGAGGGTGGCGGCTGAGTGCTCTCCGTGCGGGAGGCCGGCTCCTACATCCGGTTCCGGGTCACGTTGGTGGCAGCGACGGCCGCGCTGGTCGCCACCACGATCGGCTCCGTGCTGTTCGTGCTCAGCCTGCACCGCTCGCTGGAGGCCGGGCTGGTCTCCACTGCGCGGCAGGAGGTCGCCGCGATCCGGGCGCAGCTCGCCAACGGGGCGAGCCCCCAGCAGGTCGTGATCACCGGCCGGGACGACGTCGTGGTGCAGCTGGTGGCCGGCGACGGCACCGTCATCGCCAGCGACCACCAGGCCACGCTGGCCCAGCCGCTGCTGCCCTTCCCCGGTGTCGCCCAGGACCTCGACGTGCCGGGACAGCGGGACCACTACACGGTCGTCGCGCAGCGGATCACCGAGGACGACCAGGTCCGGGTGGTGGTGGTCGCCCGCTCCACCGAGCAGACCGACCGGGCGCGCGACGCGACGGCCCTGCTGCTGGCGTTCTCGGTCCCCGTGGTGGTCGCGCTGCTCGCGGCGATCGTGTGGGTCAGCGTCGGCCGGGCCCTGCGACCCGTCGAGGCCATGCGGCGGGAGGCGGACGCGATCACGTCCGCGCACCTCGACCGCCGGCTGGCGCTGCCTCCCGGGGACGACGAGATCCCGCGGCTCGCGGCGACGCTGAACGAGATGCTCGACCGGATCGACCTCTCCCACCGGCTCCAGCGGCAGTTCGTGTCGGATGCGTCCCACGAGCTGCGGTCGCCGCTGGCGGTGATCCGGCAGTCCGCCGAGGTGGCGCGCGCCTACCCCGACCGGGTCGAGGTCGCCGGCCTGGCCGACGACGTGCTGGCCGAGAGCCAGCGCCTCGAGACGCTGGTCACCGCGCTGCTGCTGCTGGCGCGCCTCGACGACGCCGCCGGTCCCGTGGCCGACGACCTCGTCGACGTCGACGACCTGGTGCTGGCGGAGGTGACCCGGACCGGACGGTCGGGCCCGGACGTGCCGGTCGACGTCTCCCAGGTCAGCGGGGGACAGGTGCGGGGCAGCGAGATCCTGCTCGCCCAGGTGGTGCGCAACCTGGTCGACAACGCGCGGCGGCACGCGGAGTCGCAGGTGTGGGTGCAGCTCACCGAACGCGACGGCTGGGTCGAGATGTTCGTCGACGACGACGGGGCCGGGGTGCCCGCCGAGCAGCGTGAGCACGTCTTCGAGCGGTTCGTGCGGCTCGACGTTTCCCGGGCCCGGGAGGCGGGCGGCGCCGGTCTCGGGCTCGCGATCGTGCGCACCATCGCCGAGCGGTCCGGCGGCTCGGTCGAGCTCGGGTCGGCACCCGCCGGCGGCGCGCGGTTCTCCGTGCGGCTGCCAGCGGCGGACTGACCCGTCCGCTCCGGTCGGCTCCCGTTCAGGGTCTGTTAAGCGTGGCCCGGGCATCGTGGGTCACGACCCTGGCGCGTCCAGGTCGTGCCCCCGAGAGGAACCCTCGTGTCGACGCCACGCAAGGCCCTGGTGGTCATCCCCACCTACCAGGAGGCCGGGAACATCGCGGCCGTGCTGGACCGGGTGCGTCTCGCCGCGCCCGGCGTCGACGGGGGGGTGCACGTCCTGGTGGTCGACGACAGCAGCCCCGACGGCACCGCGGGCATCGTGCTGCGGCACCCGGACTACCTGCACCGGGTGTTCCTGCTGCGGAGGGCCGACAAGGACGGGCTCGGCGCGGCCTACCGGGCCGGGTTCCGGTGGGGACTGGCCCGCGACTACGACGTCGTGGTGCAGATGGACGCCGACCTCTCGCACCCGCCCGAGCGGCTGCCGGCCCTGATCGCCGCGCTGGACGGCGCCGACGTCTCCGTCGGGTCGCGCTACGTCCGCGGCGGCGGCATCAGCAACTGGTCCTGGTCGCGCCGGTCGATCTCGTGGGCCGGGAACACCTACGTCCGGCTCGTGCTCCGGCTGCCGGTGCGCGACGCCACCGCGGGCTTCAAGGCCTTCCGGCGTGACGCGCTCGAGCAGGTCGGCGCCACCACGTCGGTCTCGAACGGCTACTGCTTCCAGATCGAGAACACCTGGCGGGCCACGCGGCTCGGTCTGCGGGTCGTCGAGGTGCCGATCGTCTTCACCGACCGCACGGTCGGGTCGTCGAAGATGTCCGGCGCGATCGTCGCCGAGGCGCTGCTCCGGGTGATCTTCTGGCGCTGGCAGCAGCTCCGCCGCACGGCGTACGACGGCCGCGGGCCCGACCACACGAGCCGTCATGCCGCTGCCTGATCTGGTGACCCGGTTGCTGGGCCGGGAGGTGCTCACGTTCCTGGCGGTCGGCGGCGCGGGCTACGTCGTCGACGTGTCGGCCTTCAACGTGCTGAGGTCGACCGCGCCCTGGTCGACGATGGACCCGTCCGTGGCGCGGACGCTGGCGGTCGTGGCGGCCATGTGTGTGACCTACGCCGGCAACCGCACCGTGACGTGGCGCGACCGTCCGGCCGGCGACCGACGCCGCGAGATCGCGTTGTTCGTGCTGTTCAACGTGATCGGGTTCGGCTTCTCGGTCGTCACCCTCGCGTTCTCACACGACCTGATGGGCCTGACCAGCCGGCTGGCCGACAACGTGTCGGCCAACGTGGTCGGTCTCGCGCTGGGGACCGTGTTCCGCTACCTGACCTACCAGCGCTTCGTGTTCCGCGCACCGCCGGAGACCCGCGCGACCCGTTCCGCCGAGCCGGCGGGGAGCCGTCACCGCTGACGCTGGCGCGGGACCGCGCGACGGCCCGGCTGGTGCACCCAGTTAGCTTCCCGCTGGGCCGCCCACAGGCTCGAGTGGGTCCCGGCGTAGGTCGGCGACTCATCGCCCGGGTCACGGAAGTCCAGCCGCCACCCGGTGGGGGTCGCCGAGATCCGCCAGGCCCGGCCACCCCGGCCGGTGCCGACGTAGCTGCCCCCTCGATCGGTGAACTCGATCCAGGCCGTAGTGGCCGACTCGGCCTGCCCCCGGTCCGTGCGCTGCACGTCGCTTTGCCCCATGGTTCCGCCCCTGATTTGTGTCGCCCCTGGGAGTTCTCCCGCCAAACTCCGCCCTGAAAGACGGTATTACGGGATGCGGACACACGCTATGAATTAAAAGACCGGTGCAACCGAAATGGTCCGGTTTGGTCGCGCATGGGCCAGAAGTCCACGCCCAGCCGGTCTAGCGTGTCGCCGGTGAACCCCAGCCCAGGTGCAGGGGTGGGCCGCACGCGCAACATCACTGCCGGGGCCACACCGGGACCGGCAAGCGGCCGGACCGTCAGTCCGTCTCGGGGTGGAACCGCACGGCAAGGACGACGACGTCGTCGCTCGTGCCCGGCCCCACCAGCTCGTCGATGACGGCGTCCAGGAAGGCGTCGAGGGGCAGTTCGTGGTGCCGCGCGGCGACCTCCTGCGCCCGGCCCAGGCCAACGCCCAGGTGCTCGCCGCGGCGCTCGACCAGGCCGTCGGTGTAGAGCAGCAGCGTCGAGCCGGGTGGCAACCGGCACGTGTGCTCGCGCCGCGTCGCCTCCGGCAGCACGCCGAGCATCGGGTCGATCCGGTCCGGCTCCTCCAGGAGCTGGACCGAGCCGTCGGCATGCACCAGGAGGGGAGGCGGGTGGCCGGCGTTCGTCCAACGGAGCGTGCGCACACCGTGCTCCTCGTCGGCGGGGTCCTGCTCGATGCGGGCGTAGACCAGGGTGGCGAGTGCGTCGAGCTCGAGGTCCGAGGACGCACGGTCCAGCCGCTCGACGTTGGCGGCGGGCGAGCCCGAGTCGTCGCTGTGCGTCCAGGCGAAGGCGCGCAGCATGCTGCGGAGCTGGCCCATCACGGCCGCCGCGTCGATGTTGTGGCCGACGACGTCGCCGACCATCAGGTTCGTCGCCCCGTCCGGCATCACGACCGCGTCGTACCAGTCGCCGCCCACCTGGTCGCGACTGTCGGCGGGCAGGTAGCGCGCCGACAGCTGCAGGTGGTCCGGCTGCGGGAGCCGGGTCAGCATCGCCTTCTGCAGCGTCAGCGCGACCTCTACCCGCTCCTGGAACAGCAGCGCCCGCTGCACGGCCTGCGCCGTGTAGGACCTCAGGGCGCCGATGGTGACGCGGTCTTCCGCGTCGAAACCGCGGGTGTCCGGCCACAGCAGCGCGAGCGCGCCGTACGCGTGTCCTCCGGCGACCAGCGGCATGAAGGCCCGGGCCTCGCCCTCCTGCACCGGTGAGGCGAGGTGCGGGTAGCGCGCGTTCTGCGCGGCCTGGTCGTCGAAGAGCTGCAGCCGGTCGGCGAGCACCGCCTCGCCCAGCGGGTTGTCGTGGGCCAGCCCCAGCGTCGCGTGGCTGCTGGCCTGCGGCCAGTCCGTGAGCCGGCTGTGCACGAAGGTCAGCGGTTCCGGCGGTCGTCCGGGGAGTGGTAGGGCGGCGGGCGGGACCTGGGTGGGGTTCCGCACCGTGCGGAGCCACATCCCGGCCTGCAGACAGCCCAGCTGCTCCTGCGCCACCTCCGCGACGGCCGCGGAGATGTCTCCGAGAGTGCGGGTGGTGGCGAGGCGCTCGCTGAGCGCGAGCAGCAGGGTGTTGCGACTGGACATGGCGGTCAGGGCCTCGGCCCGCTCGGCGGCCTGCCGACGGAGGTCGCGCTGGATCAGCTCGGCCGAGCAGGCGGCGGCCAGGTCCTCGAGCGCCTCCAGCTCGGCGTCCGTCCAGTCCTTGGGCTCGCCGTCGATGGCGCACACCGAGCCGATCGCCACCCCGTCGGCGTCGACGAGCGGGAAGCCGGCGTAGGCGATGACGTTGAGGTCCTCGATCGCGAGGTTGTCCTTGAGCCGAGCGTCCTGACGGGCGTCGGCGATCACCAGGGGGCGCGCGTCCTTCACGACGTACTGGCAGAACGAGTGGGACAGGGGCGTCTGCCGGGTCGTCTGGTAGGGCTCGGGCAGCCCCACGGCACCCGGAAAGACCTGACGGGTCGGCTCGACGACCGAGACCAGCGCGACGGGCACCCCGAGGGCCCGGCGGACCATCCGGGCGTAGCGGTCGAACGACCGGTCCACCGGCTCGTCCGCCCCGTTGCTGTCGCCGTCGCCCCCGAGCTGCGTCTGCACTGTCATCGTGCGGCATGTTCTCACGGGCCCGCCCGGCTGCTGTTTCACCCGGCCTGCGGACGGGTAGATCCAGGTCGTCAGCAGTCGGTCGAGGGGAGGGGCACGGTGGTCACCAGGTCGTGGTCCCTCGACGCCACCCCGACGGCCGCCTCGCACGCACGAGGGCTGCTCAAGGAGCACTGTGCCGCACGGCATCCCCAGGCCGACCCGGGCCGGCTCCGCACCGCGTTGCTGCTGGTGAGCGAGCTGGTGACCAACGCCGTTCGCTACGGCGACGCGCCGATCGACCTCGAGGTCGTGGACGGGACTGAGCGCTTCCGCGTCAACGTCTCCGACCACAGTGCCGTGCTGCCGGTCCAGCAGGTCGTCGACCTGTGGTCCGAGGGCGGACGCGGGATCATGCTGGTCGAGACCCTGTCCTCGAGCTGGGGCGTGATCGAGCACCCCGGCGACGGCAAGGCCGTCTGGTTCGAGCTGCCCCCCTTCGCGACCTCGCCCTAGACCGCTCGTCACGCCGCTCGACCAGCCGGTCCGGGCACCGGGGCTGCCCCACGGGCGGGTGGGCGCTACGATGGTCACGTCGGTTCCACACCCGGGTGGACTTCTCTGTCCGCCCGACGATCTCTCGCAGATCCGTGGGACCGAGCCACGTCGCGCAGCGGCTGCTCCGGCCCGTTCCGCTCGACGTCCCAGCTGTCCCGGTGCGGGACCGCGTGCGGTGCTCCGGCCGTCGCGGCCGTCGCGCCGGTCACTCCAGAGGAGGAGTCAGTGGCTCGACGAGGCCAACGGCAGTCGACGGCCCGTCGTACGCCGGCGCGCAACCAGCGCCGCGTGCGCGACCTCGACAACGAGGGCATCATCCCGGTGCTCGCCCGCAACGTGCGGGAGGTGGAGACCGCCGTCGAGCGCGGCTCCGCGATGTCCTCGGTGCGCACCAAGTTCCAGGTCGTCGCCCTGCTCGTCCGTGAGGAGCGCGCCCGGATCAAGGCCGACGACACGAGCACCGAGGCGCACCGCGCCGAGCAGCTCAAGCGCCTCGACGGGATCGCGACGATCCTGGCCAAGACGGCCGCCCGCGACCCCTCCCTGTTCACGCTGCTCGCCGAGGACGCCGTGGTCTCCGACTCGGCGAAGGCCCTCAAGCGCGAGCTGACCGCGGCCGGTGGCCTCGAGGCCGCACCCGAGGACGTCGCCCCTCCGGAGGCGATCGCCTTCTCCGCCGCCGCGGAGCGACGGGTCGTGCCGCAGTCGGTGGTCTCCCGCCAGCTCGCGAACCCCTTCCTCGTCCCCGACTTCACCGCCGCCGAGCAGACCCGCTCCGGGCCGCGCCGGCTGGCCACCTGGGAGCTGCTCGGCCCGCTCTTCCGCTCCTTCGAGTACGGCGGCACCGGTGCGCCGGTCTGCATGCCGCTGCCCGACCCCGCCCCGCTGCGGGCACCGGGCGGACTCGTCCCGATGCCGCACCAGGCCCAGGTCGTCGCGGCCGCCGCCGAGGGGCACCGGACGTTCCTGCTCGCCGACGAGCCCGGTCTCGGGAAGACGGCCGAGGCACTGCTCGCCGCGCAGGCCACCAACGCCTACCCGCTGCTCGTGGTGGTCCCCAACGTCGTCAAGACCAACTGGGCCCGCGAGGCCGGGCTGTGGACCCCGAAGAAGACCGCCACCGTGATCCACGGCAACGGCGACACCATCGACGGGTTCGCCGACATCGTGGTGGTCAACTACGAGGTCCTCGACCGGCACGTCGGCTGGCTCGCCGACTTCGGCTTCCGCGGCATGGTCGTCGACGAGGCGCACTTCATCAAGAACAAGACCTCGCAGCGCTCCCAGCACGTGCTCCAGCTCGCCGACCGGATCCGCTCGCGCACCGTGCGCCCGCTGATGATGGCGCTCACCGGCACGCCGCTGATCAACGACATCGAGGACTTCCGCGCGATCTGGCAGTTCCTCGGCTGGATCGACGACAAGAAGCCGCTGGCCACCTTGATGAACGCGCTCGAGGAGGAGGGCCTCACCCCGGCGGACCCCGGTTTCTACCGGGTGGCCCGCCGGTCCGTGGTGGACCTGGGCATCGTCCGGCGCCGCAAGGTCGACGTGGCCGCCGACATCCCGGCCCGGCGCATCGCCGACCTTCCTGTCGAGCTCGACGACGAGGCAGGTCGCTCGATCCGGGCGGCCGAACGGGAGCTCGCCCGTCGCCTGGTGGCGCGCTACCAGAGCGCGCTGGAGACCCGCCGGTCCGGCGCGACCGTCGAGGGCATCGACCACGAGCTCGTCCGCCGGGTCGCCACCTGGGAGCGCGAGGACACGACCACGGCCACCGGGGAGAACGTCTTCGGCATGATGCGCCACATAGGCCAGGCCAAGGCCGGCCTGGCCGCCGACTACGCCGCCCAGCTGGCCCGCAGCGTCGGCAAGGTGGTCTTCTTCGCCAAGCACGTCGACGTGATGGACGAGGCGGAGGCGACCTTCGCCAAGCGCGGGATCCGCTACGCCTCGATCCGCGGCAACCAGACCCGGGGCGTGCGCGAGAAGAACATCGACGCGTTCGTCAACGACCCCGACGTCGCGATCGCGGTCTGCTCGCTGACCGCTGCCGGCGTCGGGCTCAACCTCCAGGTCGCCTCGAACATGGTGCTGGCCGAGCTTTCGTGGACCGACGCGGAGCAGACGCAGGCCATCGACCGCGTGCACCGGATCGGGCAGGACGAGCCCGTCACCGCTTGGCGGATCATCGCGGCCCAGACCATCGACACCCGAATCGCCGAGCTGATCGACAGCAAGGCCGGTCTCGCGGCGATCGCGCTCGACGGTTCCGACGAGGAGGTCGGCTCCTCCGCCGACGTACAGCTCGAGGCGCTGGTGACCCTGCTGACCGACGCGCTGTCGGAGTAGTCAGGACGCGGACCGCGCCAGCACCGCGGGGTCCGCGGCCGGGACGAGCACGACCGGGCAGGTCGCACGACGCAGGCACACGTGGTGCAACCGGCCCGGGTGCAGCGTGGGGGCCCCCAGCACGAGGCGGTGCGCGCCGCGGGCCGCAGCGACCAGCACCTCCTCGGGATGGCCCTCGACCAGCACGGCCGAGACGGCGACGTGCACCTCGATCTGGCGGCGGGCCCGGGCCATGACGGCCGCCTGGGCCCTCAGGGCTGCCCGCCGTGCGGCGTGCCGAAGCTCCCGGGAGGTGTCGCCACCACCCCAGGCGGTCACCACCTCGATCTCGGTGGCGCTGCCGTCGGCGTAGGCCAGCGCGTGCCGCAGCGCCGCGACCGAGGCGGCGGAACCGTCGACGCCGACGACCACGACCCGCTCGCGGCCGGTCATGACGCCCGGCCTCCCTCGGCGGGGACGACGGCGACCGGGGTCTCGGCGTGGTGCAGGAAGGCGCGGGCGGTCGAGCCGAGGCGGAACCCGCCGTGCCGGTCGGGAGCGGTGCGTCGGCCCAGGACCACCAGCTGGCCGGTGGCTGCGGCGTCCCGCAGGGCGTCGGCCGGCCGTTCGGCGACGCTGCGGACCTCGAGCGCGACGTCGGGGTAGCGGTCCCGCCAGGGGACGAGCAGCCGGCCGACCCGGGTGGTCGCGAGGTCCTGCTCGGTCGCGACGTCGACGGGCGACCAGGTCAGGATCGCCGGGACCTCCCAGGCGTGCACGACGACGAGCGGCACCTGCAGGGCCCGAGCCCGGTCGAAGGCGTAGGCCAGGGACGCGGGGTGGTCGGGCTCGTCGTCGTCCTCCGGGAGCCGGAGCCCGACGACCACGGGCGCGTGGGCGCGGCCCTCGGACGACCAGTCGTCGGGGACCACGACGACGGTCACCTTCGAGCGTCCGGCCACCGCGATCGACGTGCTCCCGAGGGTGGAGCGGTGCAACGCGCCCAGGTCGCGGTGGCCGACCACCAGGAGCTCGGCGTCGGCCGCCCGGTCGAGCAGTGCGAGCACCGGACTGCCCGTCGAGACGCTGACCGGAAGCACGTCGACGTCGCCGGCGAGCCGGTCGGCGGTCTCCTGCAGTGCGGCCCGGGTGGAGTCCTCGATCTCGCGTCCGAGGTACACCTCGGCCTCGGGAAGGACCCGGCAGATCGTGGTCAGCCGGACGGCCAGGTGCGACCGGGTCGCCTCGGACGCCGCCCAGCGCACGGCTCCGTCGTTCACGTGCCTCCCGTCGACGCCGACCAGGACGTGCGGCCGCAGGTCCTCCTGGGTGCTGGTCCCCTGGGTCTCCACGACGGTGTCCATGACGGTGTCCCTTCCTCGACGGCTCGGTTCTCTCCGTACAACGCTGCTCCCTTCGCGGTCGTCCGGGCAGGGTCCGACGGTCCCGACGCACGGGCCGAAGGTCCCGATCCGCACGGACGGCGGCCGACCGGGCATGCTTGGTGGGTGACACCAAGCGATGCGAGCGACCCGACGGACTGGCTCCTGACCCAGGAGGAGCGGGGCAACCCCCGGACCCGGCTCGACGACGGGCATCCGGGAGACCAGGCCTGGTCCGAGGGCAACCTGGTCCGACCCCTGATCCACGGAGCGACGTACTTCGCCGAGCTCTACGAGCGGCTGGAGGCGACCGAGGCCGGCGACCTGGTCCTGTTCACCGACTGGCAGGGCGACGCCGACGAGCGGCTGACGGGGGAGCCCGGAAGCGAGGTCGCCGAGGTGCTGGGCCGCGCCGACGAGCGTGGCGTCGACGTCCGCGGACTGGTGTGGCGCTCGCACTGGGAGGCCATCGGGTTCACCGCCGGTGAGAACCGGCGGCTCGGCCGCGACCTCCAGAAGCGCGGCGCCGAGGCGCTGCTCGACATGCGCGTGCGCACCGGTGGGTCGCACCACCAGAAGTTCGTGGTCATCCGGCACCGGGACGACCCTGTCCGTGACATCGCGTACGTCGGCGGCATCGACCTGTGCCACTCCCGGCGTGACGACATCGACCACCACGGCGACCCGCAGGCGATGGAGCTCACCGAGGAGTACGGCGCGACGCCGCCCTGGCACGACATCCAGGCGGCCATCACCGGCCCTGCGGTGCACGACGTCGAGACGGTCTTCCGCGAGCGCTGGGAGGACCCGACCCCGCTGAGCCGCAACCCGCTCAACGTCGTACGCGACCGCTTCATGGGCATGGACCTCTCGCCCGACCCGCTGCCCGAGCAGGCGCCGCCGCCGCCGCCCGTCGAGGGCGGCACGCACGTCGTCCAGCTGCTGCGGACCTACCCGAACCTGCGGCGCGGACGGGACTACGAGTTCGCCCGCGGGGGCGAGCGCAGCGTCGCTCGGGGCTACTCCAAGGCCCTCTCGCGCGCCCGGCGGCTGGTCTACGTCGAGGACCAGTACCTCTGGGGCAGCCAGGTCGGCGACGTGTTCACCGAGGCGCTCAAGGAGCACCCCGACCTGCACGTGGTCGCGGTGGTGCCGCTGTTCCCCGACCTCGACGGGGTGGCCCGGCTGCCCCAGCTGCTCGGCCGGCGCCGGTCGATGCTGGAGATGATGCAGGCCGCCCCGGACCGGGTGGCGGTCTACGGCATCGAGAACCACGCCGGCACCCCGGTCTACGTGCACGCCAAGGCCTGCGTCATCGACGACACCTGGGCCACTGTCGGCTCGGACAACTTCAACCGCCGTTCGTGGACGCACGACTCCGAGCTCTCGGCCGTCGTGGTCGACCGCGCGTCCGGGGACGGCCCCGGCCAGGCGTCCTACGCCCGACGGCTGCGGCTGGCGCTGGCCGCCGAGCACCTCGACCGGCCCTTCGACCCGGAGGTCGACGAGACGGACGCGGCGTCCCTGCTCGAGGTGATGGCCGACTGCGTCGACCCGGTCGCCCAGTTCGGTGCGTTCGCCGACGCCGCCCGTGCGCTCGACGCGTGGCACGATGGCGGTCGCCAGGGGCCCCGTCCGGTGGGGCGGCTGCGCCGGCTGTCGCCTCCCGAGATGGGCCGGCTCGCGCGGGCGTTCGCCCTGCCGCAGTACCTCCTCATGCACGACCCCGACGGTCGCCCGCGCCGGCTCCGCAGGAGCGGCGGCTACTGACCCGACCCCCGGGCGGGGCGCCACTCCTGGGCGGCCGAGAGCTCGGTGACACCGGGCGGGATCCACACCGAGGTCGAGGCTCCGTCACCGCGGAGCCGCACCCACGGGTAGCGCAGGGCGCCCTCCACCAGCAGCGTCCAGAGCCGACGCTGGCGGTCGGTCGTCGGTCATGCCTGAGCATCGCACTGCCACGGTTCAGGTCGCGTTCAGGCGGGTGGGCCACCCTGGGACCGTGACCGCCTTCCGGAGTGCTCCGCTCGTCATCGCGCACCGCGGGCTCGTGGGACCGCGCGCGCCCGAGAACTCGCTGCCGGCGGTGCGGCTGGCCCTGGCCGCCGGCTGTGACGGTGTCGAGGTCGACGTACGACGGACGGCGGACGGTGCACTGGTGCTGATGCACGACCCGACCCCGGCGCGCACCGCGATAGCCGGAGACGACGACAACGGACAGGCGGACCCGCGACGCGAGGTCGAGGAGACCGACCTGGACTCGCTCCAGGCGCTCCGGCTGCTCACCCAGGACGACGGCGCCGAGGTGCGTGTGCCCGAGCTCGCCGACGTTCTCGAGGAGGTGCTGGCCCGCAACGCCGTCGTGGTGCTGGACGTGAAGGCGACCGGGCCCGGTGCGCGGGTGTGGCGGGCCCTGGCCGAGGAGCTGCTGGACCGGGTGCCACCCGAGCTCCGCCGCCTGGTCGTGGTGCAGGGCCGCGACCAGGCGGCGCTGCAGGAGGTGGCGGCCCGGGTGCCCGGCGTCCTCACGTCCCTGCTGACCTGGGCGCCGGTCGCGGACGCCGCCGGGACCTGGGCGGTATCGCGGCCGGACTGGTCCGCACGGGTGCTGCTCACCCGAGACCACCTGCAGGCCCGGCGGGTGCTGGCCTGGACCGTGAACCGCCCGGAGCGGATGAGGCGGCTGGTGGCCGACGGCGCCGACGGCATCATCACCGACCGGCCGACCGTGCTGCTGGCGCTGCTCGACCGCGGGCCGGCCACCGTCGCGAGCTGAGCCGGGTGGTGGTCCGGACCGCCGCGGTCTCGGTCGTCGTGTGCCTGGCCGTGGCGCTCGCCGGCCTGGCCGTGACGGGGAGTCCGGCCCGCGTCGCGCCCGCCGACGCGCCGCGGGTGGTGACGCTCGGCGACTCCGTGACGGCCGGGGCCGCCTGCCGGTGCGACCCGTTCCCGGTCCTCTACGGCCGCCGGCTCGCCGAGCGCCTCGGCGTTCCGGTGCACGTCGACAACCGGGGGATCAACGGGCTCGACAGCGACGGTCTGCTCCGGCGGTTGCGGCACCCCCGCTGGGACCTGGCGCGGTCGGTCGCGCGAGCGGACGTGGTGGTCGTGACGATCGGGGCCAACGACTTCGGCGACCACCACGACGAGGTGACGGAGGGTCGCTGCGCCCGGGTCGACACCGACTGCGTCGCCGACGGGCTGGTCACTTTGCGTCGCCACGTCGACCGGTCCCTGGCCCGGATCGCGGACCTGCGCGGAGGGCGGCCGTCGACCGTGCTGGTGACGGGCTACTGGAACGTCTTCGAGGACGGTGACGTGGCCCGCCGTGAGTTCCCGACCGCCGGCCTCGGTGCGTCGATCGCCCTGACGCGCCGTACCAACAGGGTGTTGCGGGACGCGGCCCGGGCCGGCGGCGCGACGTACGTCGACCTGTTCACGTCGTTCCAGCGCAAGGGCGCCGGGATCACCCGGCTGCTCGCCGGGGACGGTGACCACCCGAGTGCAGCGGGGCACGCGCTGATCGCACGGGTGCTGCTGGCGGCGGACCTGCGGGGGTCGTCCCGCCCGTGAGCGACTCGGCTGCGTGGAGCCGCGCGGACAGCCAGCGCAGCGCCTCCGGGATCTCGGGGCTCCAGGTGGAGAACGCGTGCCCACCGGTCCGGGTGATGATCGTGCTCACCCGCAACGGTGGCCGGGCCAGCCGGACGAAGGCGCGCGTGTCCTGGTAGCCGTACTGGCCGCGCTCGTCGAGGGACGATGTCACGAGCAGCGAGACCGGCGGGGCGGGCTGGTGCTGGAGGCGCCAGATCGGGCTGTTGAGGTCCCGCAGCACCTGCGAGCCTCCCCACAGGTCGCCGGTCGTGCCGTCCTGCAGGGCGTGGTAGTAGCCCGAGAGCGAGACGGCGGCCCGGAACGTGGTGGGGTATTCCATGGTGATCTTGGTGGCGCAGTAGCCGCCGGTCGAGACCCCGGCCATGCCCCAGCCCGTGGGGCTCACCCGGTAGTGACCGGCCATCGCGCGGGGGACGTCCTGGGCGTAGAACGTCTCGGCCTGCGGACCGCCCGGCACGTCCGTGCACTCCGTGTCGCGCGGGAAGGTGAGCTCCGGGCGCAGCAGCACGAGGACCATCGGGCCGGCCCGGTGCTGCACGATCTCGTGGGCCAGCTTGCGCTGGAAGGCCAGCCGCTGGACCAGCATCCGCTCGGTCGCCGGGTAGCCGCTGATCACCTCCACCGCGGGGAAGCTCGTGCGGCGGTAGCGCCTCTGGAAGTACTGCGGCGGCAGGTAGACGTCGCCGGACGTGCCCAGTCCCGTCACGTCGCCGTGGATGTGCACACCCTCCAGCCGTCCCGTTCGGGCCCACCGGGAGGACGCCGAGTAGCCACGGCGGGTCCGGACCTGGCTCACCGAGGACGGGGAGGTCGTCGACGGCGACCCGTCGCGGTGGGACGTCACCGGCGCGACCGGGTAGCGGGTGCCGAAGGACTGGTCCACCGAGCCCCACAGGTCGCCCCAGGTGCCGTAGAAGTAGCCGTAGTCGTTCAGGACGGCACCGACGAGCAGGACCGCGGCGAGCTGGGCGGCCACCACCATCGTCACCCGGGCGGGGACCACCAGCGTGCGGGGGCCGCGCAGCCGGCCCCACAGCACGACCGCCAGGAGGGGGAGGCCGGCGGTGAGAACGCCCAGCACCCACAGCAGACCCGGACCCGACAGGCTCATGGCAGCTCCTCCAGGAGACGACCTGACCAGTAGAGGACCTGCCGGCTGACCCTGCGCTGAACGAGCCGGACGTGGGGCGACGGCGGATCTCGCCTGGGAGGGTCGAGATCCGCCGTCGCGGTCGGGGGTGCCGGTGGGTCAGTAGCGCTCGGGAGCGTCCGTGGCGCTCACGTGCGACTGCGCACGACGGCCCTGGGTCTCGGCGCGGTCGCGTCCGGTCTCCAGGTCGTCCTTGACCTGGTCCTTCTGCTCGCGGCCCTTGCGGTAGGCGTCCTCGAGCATCTGCTGCGCGACCGGACGACCGCCGAGGCCGAAGGCCAGGGCGAGGCCCAGCGCGAGCGCGCCCATGGTGGCCGCGAAGGCGATCTGCACGATCTGCTCGGCGATGCGGAGCTGCTGCAGGATCATGAACATCGCAATGACCATGACCAGCGCGGGCACGATCGTGGCGACGATCTTGCCGGTCGGGGTGTCGCCCATGAGCTTGGCGACACCGGCCGCGACGGCGCCGGCGATGACGGCGGCGACGACGAAGATGACGATCGCGGCGATCACGTTCGGCAGGTAGGCCAACACCTGGTTCATGAAGGTGGTGACGGCCGGGATCTTCAGGGCGCCGACGGCGCTGACCAGGAAGAACACGAAGATGAGCCAGAAGGCCACCCGGGCGATGCCGTTCGACGGGCTGGCGCCGGGGAGCACCTTCTCGACGTAGCGGTTCGCGTCGGAGTCGTGGAGGTGCTTGTCCACGCCGAGCTTCTGCAGCGCCTTGCGCACGACCGTCTGCACGATCTTGGCGACCACGAAGCCGATGAGGAGGAGGACGACGAAGCCGAGCAGGTTCGGCAGGAAGCCGAAGAACCCGTCGGTCGCGCTCTGGAAGCTTTTGCCGATGTCCATGCTGATGATCCGTTCAGGAGAGGGCGGTCAGGACGGGTGTCCTGCACCGTCGACACCCTCAGTGCCCGGTGACTTACAACGTAAACCCACGTATTTGCACGGTAAGTCAGAACGTCCGTCAGTCACTCTCGGAGCGGATCAGCGCGATCCGGTCCAGCAGGTTCTCCAGGGACTCCTCGAACTCGACGGCCGAGTGGTCCTCGGCCAGCGCTTCGCCGAGCCGGCGGACCGACGGGTACGGCGCGAGGCCGGTCGGCAGGTCCTCGCCGCCGTCGAGCACGTCGAGGGGTCCGACGTCGGCACCGTGCACGGCGACCTCGAGGAGCAGGTGCCCCAGCAGGAAGCTGGTGAACGCCCGGTAGGCCCCGACGGCGGCGTCGTCGCTGAACCCCTCGCTGGTCAGGCCGTCCAGGAAGGCCTCGACCCAGACCAGGCTCCGCAGCGGCGGCCGCAGCCACGGCGCTTCCGCGGGGCGCGAGGCGACCAGCGGGAACACCTTGGGGTGCGCCAGTGCCACCCGACGTACGCCGTGGGCGAGGCGCTGCAGGAAGTCCTGCCAGCCGTCGCGTGGGGAGTCGAGGACCTCCTCGTCGGTCCGCATCTCGTCCATGATCGCGGTGACGACGGCGTCGAGCAGGTTCTCCCGGCCGGGCACGTAGCGGTAGAGCGACATCGCCTCGACTCCGAGGACGCCGCCGAGCCGGCGCATGGTCAGCCCGGCCAGACCCGACTCGTCGATGAAGGCGATGGCGGCCGCCACGATCCGCTCGCGGTCGAGCGTGGTGCGCGCGGACGGCGGCTCCTGGCCAGCGACGATGTCCGCGTCGGCGTCGATCCCGATGTCTGCTTCGGCCATGGTGTCCTCCCTCGTCCATCGTCAGGCTACGGGTCCGATCGGCATGCCGTCGTCGGGGACGGGTAGTGCAGGGCATGACCACCAACACGCGCGTCCTCGCCACGACGCCCGAGCGGGTGTGGGACGTCCTGTCCGACGGCTGGCTCTACCCCCTTTGGGTGGTCGGCGCCACGCGCATGCGGGCCGTCGACGCGGCGTGGCCCGAGGTGGGCGCCAAGATCCACCACTCGGTCGGTGTCTGGCCGGCGGTGCTCGACGACGACACCGAGGTCCTCGAGTGCGAGCCGGGACGCTTCCTGCGGCTGCGGGCCCGGGGCTGGCCGCTCGGGGAGGCCGAGGTCGCGCTGCGGCTCACCGCTCAGGGCGCGGGCACGCTGGTCTCGATCGACGAGGAAGCCGTGTCCGGACCGGGAGTGCTGCTGCCCGGACCACTGAAGGCGGTGTCGATCAAGATCCGCAACGTCGAGAGCCTGCGCCGGCTGGCGTTCCTGGCCGAGGGCCGCGTCGCGCCGTGACCTTCGACGCTGTCGTCGTCGGCTCCGGGCCCAACGGCCTGGTGGCCGCGAACCACCTTCTCGACCGGGGCTGGTCCGTGCTGGTCCTCGAGGCACAGTCCGAGGCCGGGGGAGCGGTGCGCAGCGCCGAGGACGTCGAGCCGGGCTTCGTGCACGACACCTTCAGCTCGTTCTACCCGCTCGCCGCTGCCTCCCCGACGATCCGGTCCCTCGACCTGGAGCGGCACGGGCTGCGGTGGCGGCACGCCCCCGCCGTGCTGGGACATCCGCGGCCCGACGGGTCGTGGGCGCTGCTGCACCGCGACCGCGCCATCACGTCCGCCCTCCTGGAGGCCGCCCATCCCGGGGACGGTGCGGCGTGGAGCGAGCTGTGCGGGCAATGGGACCGGATCGGCGAGCAGCTGGTCGGTGCGCTCGTGAGCCCGTTCCCGCCGGTCCGCTCCGGACTGGCGGTGCTCGCCCGGCTGCGGTCGGTGGGTGGGCTGGAGTTCGTCAAGACCCTGCTCACCCCGGCGGCCGACCTGGGGCGCTCATTGTTCGCCGGCGAGAACGCGCGGCTGCTCCTCGCCGGCAACGCGGGCCACGCCGACATCCCCCTCGACTCACCCGGCTCGGGGCTGATGGCCCTGCTGATGACGATGCTGGGCCAGACCGTCGGCTTCCCCGTGCCAGAGGGCGGGGCCGGCGCGCTGAGCGCCGCCCTGGTCCGACGCATCGAGTGCCTGGGCGGCGAGGTCCGCTGCTCGTCCGCGGTCACCTCGATCGACGTCGACTCCGGTCGGGCCACCGGCGTGCGCACCGAGCACGGCGAACGGATTGCGGCGACCCTCGCGGTCGTGGCTGACGTAGCAGCTCCGATCCTCTACGGCCGGCTGCTCCGGGACGACGACGTCCCGGCACGTACGACGCGGGGGATGCGCCGTTTCCAGCTCGACCCCGCGACGGTCAAGGTCGACTGGGCCCTGACGGGACCGGTCCCGTGGGCGTCGGTGCCGTCGTACGCGCCCGGGACGCTGCACGTCGCGGACTCGGTCGACCAGATGGCCGAGGCTCTCGCGCAGGTGTCCGCGCGCGCCGTACCCGCCCAGCCGTTCCTGCTCGCCGGGCAGATGACCACGACCGACCCGACCCGGTCGCCGAGCGGGACCGAGTCCATGTGGGCCTACACGCACGTGCCGCAGCAGGTGGTGAGGGACGCCGGCGAGGAGGGCATCCGCGGCGACTGGGGTCACGACGACCTGGAGCGCTTCGCGGACCGCATGCAGGCCCGGATCGAGGTGCTCGCGCCCGGCTTCGGCTCCCGTGTCACCACGCGTCGGATCCTCGGCCCGCGTGAGCTGGAGGCCCGCAACGCCAGCCTGATCGGGGGAGCGATCAACGGTGGCACCTCGCAGCTGCACCAGGAGCTGGTGTTCCGGCCGGTGCCCGGGATGGGCCGGGCGGAGACCCCGGTCCGCCACCTCTACCTGGGCTCGGCCTCGGCCCATCCCGGCGGCGGCGTGCACGGTGCTCCGGGCATGAACGCAGCGCGGGCCGCGATCGCCCACGCACGCCTCGATCCGCGCCGCTGGGCTCGGTAACGGATACGGGACCGCGATGCCACGGGCGGAGCGGTTCCGTGGACCGACGACCCGATGGTGGAACCAGTTGCCCGAGATCATCGCAGGACCCGACCAGACGATCCACGTCCACGACGCGCGGGGCGAGGGACCCGCACACGAGGCTGCGGGTCCCGCGTCGTGGCCGAGGACGCACCGCACGGTCCGCCGGGCCGGGGCCTAGGTTCTCTCCATCTCCAGGTGGATGCGCATCCGGGCCAGGCCCGAGCGGATGCGTGACTTGAGGGCCGGAAGGCTCACGCCCAGCTGCTCGGCCACCTGGGCGTAGGAGTTCTCGCCGAAGTAGGCCAGCGCTATCGCCGCGCGTTCGCGTTCGGTGAGCACGGTCATCACCTCCTGCAGGTGGTCGCGCTGCTGCGACGCGATCACCGCCTCGATGACCTGGTCGTCCTGGCGCTGTCGCGGAGGCGGGGCCGGCCGCGACCGCCGCCACGCCTCCTCGCGTCGGACGCGGTCGATCGCGCGACCCCGCGTCACGGTGCGCAGCCAGGAACGCACGGAGCCCCGGCTCTCGTCGAACTTCGCACTCTCGCGCCACACGTGCGCGAAGACCTCCTGCATGACGTCCTCGGCCAGTCCGTCGTCGCGGGTGACCTGCATGGCCACCCGGTGGACGTCGTCCGCCAGCTCGCGGTAGACCGCCGAGAACGCCTCGACGTCCTGCTCCGTCACCCTCGCGACCAGGGCGCGCAGCCGGGCCGGCTGGTCCGTGCCGCGGGTGGTCGAGGAGGAGGAGGTCACGCACCTGGTTCGCCGCCGACCCTGGTGGGGACTGGTGTGCCGGTCTGGGAGGGGTCGACCGGCGGCCGGTTCATGGGTTGGCTGTATCGGTACATTTCGTCCCGTCAAACGATGATGGGGATTGTTTCGGGATGTCCGGACAGGGAACCGGTCAGTCATGCAGACACGACACATCGGAAACGACCACGTCGGCCGGGTCGAGGTGGGGGCCATCGGCCTCGGCCTGATGACCTTCGACCAGAGCGGTGCCCAGCCCCGCGAGCAGCTCGCCGACACCGTGCGCGCGGCGCTCGACGCCGGCGTCACCCTCTTCGACACCGCTGACGCCTACGGCCCCGGCGACGAGCTCGGGGCCCAGGCTCAGGGCGCCAACGAGTCCCTGATCGCCGGTCTTCTCGACGAGCTCGGGGTCCGCGACCGGGTGCTGCTCGCCACCAAGGGTGGCCACGTCCGCACCGACGGTGGCGAGTGGGGCCTGGACAGCAGCGCCGACCACCTGCGCCGGGCCGTCGACGACAGCCTGCAGCGGCTAGGTGTCGACCAGATCGCCCTGTGGCAGCACCACCGGCCCGACCCGGAGGTGGACTACGCCGACGTGATCGGCACCCTCAAGGAGATCCACGCGTCCGGCAAGGTCGCGATGGTCGGCCTGTCCAACGCCGGCCCGGACCAGATCCGCGCCGCGCACCAGGAGCTCGGCGGTGCGCTGGTCAGCGTGCAGAACCAGTTCTCCCCCGCGTTCCGCAGCAGCCGTCCCGAGATCGACGTCTGCGAGGAGCTCGGCCTGGCCTTCTTGCCCTGGAGCCCCCTCGGTGGCCTGGGTGACGCCAAGTCCCTGGCCGAGAGGCACCCGGCCTTCCAGCAGGTGGCCGACGCCCACGGAGTCAGCGCGCAGCAGGTCGCGCTCGCGTGGGAGCTGGCGCAGTCGCCGGTCGTCGTACCCATCCCCGGAGCGAAGCGCCCGCAGTCGATCACCGACTCCGCGTCCGCCGCCGACCTCGAGCTGACCGCGGACGAGGTCGCCGCCCTCGACGCCGGCTGACCAGCTCGACGACGCACGAAGGGGCCGAACCGTGGATCACGGTCCGGCCCCTTGCTGCGTGGGCGGCTACTTCACCTCGGAGCGCATCACCAGGGTGAGCCCGACGGCGAGCGGCGCCACGAGCCACAGCGCGCCGGCCACGGCCAGGTGCGACCAATCGGTGCCGGTCATCGCGCCGTTGAACAGGGCGGTCTGCGCGTAGTTGAAGTCGACCCAGGGCTGCAGGTCCCGGAACCAGCCCTGCGTCGCGGCGAGCAGCCCGGCCAGCGGGGGCAGGACGAGCGAGTAGACGAAGTACGCCACGATCGCGCCCGCCGAGTTGCGGGCCAGCACCCCTAGCATGAAGCCGACGAGCAGCCCCAGCACGTTGCCCAGCACGATGTAGGCCAGGTCGGTCACCGACGCGTCCCACACCCGCGGCGTGCCGGTGATCGCCGTACCCAGCAGGTTGCCGAGGGCGCCGACGGCCATCGCCACGAACATGGAGACGACGCCGACCGACACGGCGCAGACCAGCTTCGCGCCGATCACGCGACCCCGGTGGGGGACCAACGTGAACGTGGTCAGGCCGCTGCGCTGGCTCCACTCGCTGGTCACCGAGAGGATCGCGATCATCGGCAGGATGACCGCCATCGGGAAGCCGATGGCCGCGGCGAAGGTGGAGTAGGTCAGCTCGTTGTCGGGGGCCCACAGGATCACGGCTCCCGTCGCCATCAGCGAGGTGATCACGATGCTGGCCATCAGCCAGAACCCCGAGCGGGTGTCGAACATCTTCTGGAGCTCGACGGAGACCACCCGTGACATCGGGATCCGGCGTGGGGTCGCCCGCACGGGACTGGTCGTGCGGTCGTGCTCCACGGCGATGGTGCTCATGCCGCTGCTCCTTCTCGTTGGGTGTCTGCGGTGAGCTCGAGGAACATCTCCTCGAGCCCGGCGCCCTCGGCGTTGCGAAGCTCGGTGAGAGCCACGCCTCCCTCGAAGGCGATGGTGCCGACTACGTCGGGGTCGACGTCCGTGCGGAGCGCGCCGTCCCCGGAGGGCCGGGCCGAGATCCCCGAGCCGGCGAGGACCCGGGCCAGCCGGTCCAGGTCCGCGGCGCGGACCAGGGTGCCGGCGGTGTGCAGCAGCTCGGCCTTGGTGCCCTGGGCGACGATCCGGCCGTTGCCGATCACGACGATGTCGTCGGCGACGACCTCGATCTCGTGCAGCAGGTGGGAGGACAACAGGACCGTCCCGCCGCCGTCCGCGAAGTCGCGCAGCAGGTCGCGCATCCAGCGGATCCCGCCGGGGTCGAGCCCGTTGGCCGGCTCGTCGAGGATGAGCACCCCGGGGTCACCGATCAGGGCGGTGCCGATGCCGAGCCGCTGCCGCATGCCGAGCGAGTAGTTGCGGACCCGGCGGTGCGACTCCGACTCCGTCAGGCCTACGCGGTCCAGCATCTCGTCCACGCGGCGGGACGGGAGCCCCATGGTCCGCTGGGCGATGGCGAGGATCTCCCGCCCGGTGCGACCCGCGTGCTGGGCCGAGGCGTCGAGCAGGACGCCGACCTCGACGCCGGGGTTGGGCAGGTCGGAGAACCGCTGCCCGTTGATGGTGGCAGAGCCAGAGGTCGGCGGCGTGAGCGAGACCATGATGCGGAGCGTGGTCGACTTGCCGGCGCCGTTGGGACCGAGGAAGCCGGTGACGCGACCGGCCCTGGCCGTGAAGGTGATGTCGTCGACGGCGGTGGTGGCGCCGTACTTCTTGGTGAGTGTCTCGACCTTGATCATGGTGACGAGCCTCGCGCCCCCTGGGCACCCGGCACATCAGGGATGTCGCCCACCCCGTCCCTTGTCCCACCCTGGGAGGTGGCCTCAGGGTCAGCCCTCTCGCGTCAGGAAGACAGCGGGGTGCCCGCAGGGAGCACGTGGGCCACCACGCAGTAGGGCTCCCCGGCGGCGGTGTGCACGCTGGCGGCGTAGACCTCCACCGGTATGGCGTGCCCGTCGGCGTGCAGGTAGCGCTTGGCGACCCGGTGCTGGCGGACGGCGCCGGTGCGCACCTCGGCGAGGTTGGCGGCGTCGTCGGAGAGGTCGTCGGGGTGGGTGATGTCGGCGACCGACATCTTGAGGAGGTCGCCGGCGGTCCGGCCGAGGAGCAGCGCCAGCGCCGGGTTCACCCGGACCAGCCGTCCGTCGAAGTCGCTCAGTGCGATGCCGATCGGGGCGCCGCTGAAGGCGCTGCGGAACAGCTCCTCGCTGTCGGCGAGCGCCTGGTCGCCGAGGACCGTCGAGGTGACGTCGGTCAGCACCGACAGGATCTCGCGTACGTCGCCCGTGCCGTCGTACAGCGGCTGGACCACGCCGCGCAGCCAGCGCATCCCGCCGTCTCGGTGCGGGACCTGCAGGGTGACCGGACCCTCGTCGTGGCCGACGCCCAGCAGGTCGGCGAGCGGACGGCCCACCACCTCGGAGGGCATCCGGCCGAGGATGCGGCGCGAGGACGCGGAGACGTAGGTGATCGAGCGGTGCCGGTCGGTGACGACGACGAGGTCCTCGCTGCCGGACAGCGCGACCGGCGGCGTACCGGTCAGGCCCAGCCAGGTGCGGCCCTCGTCGGTGGACGGCCGGGTGGCCGGGGTCGCCGGGACGGGTCGACCGAACAGCCAGCCCTGCCCGGAGTCGCAGCCGAGCGACACCAGCTGCTGGGCCTGGTCGACCTCCTCCACACCCTCCGCACAGACGCGCAGCCCGAGGGTGTGGGCGGCGTCCACGACGAGCTGGACGAGGACGGCGTCCTGGGCGCCGGTGGCGACCTTGTTGATGAGCGAGCGGTCGATCTTGACCGACTGGAGCGGCAGGTTGCGCAGGAGCGTCAGGGACGAGTGACCGGTGCCGAAGTCGTCGAGCGCGAACTGCACGCCGAGATCGCGGACCTTGTGCAGGGTGGCGGCGGCGTCGGGCACGTCGGTGACGATGGCCGTCTCGGTGACCTCGAGCACGAGGCGCTCGGGGGCGAGCCCGCTCTCCTCCAGCGCCCGGTGTACGTCGTCGACGAAGGACGGCTCGCGCAGCTGCACGGGGGAGACGTTCACCGACATCATCAGTGGGGCACCGCCGTCGGCCGACCAGGCGACCGCCTGGCGGCAGGCGTGGCCCAGCACCCAGCGGCCGAGCTCGACGATCAGGTCAGAGGTCTCCGCGAGGGGGATGAACACGTCCGGCGGGACGACGCCCAGCTCGTCGTCGGTCCAGCGCGCGAGCGCCTCGACGCCGGTGGTCGCACCGTTGGAGAGGTCGACGACCGGCTGGTAGTGAAGGTCGAGACCGCCGGCGCGGACCGCCGCGCGCAGTCGCGACTCCATGACTCCGGAGTTCACGGCCCTCCGTCCAGGAGTCGACGGTCCTCGGACGGGGGGATCCTGGACCGCAGCACGTGACGTGCCGGGGTCCAGCATGGCCCACATCGGGGTCGGGCACGGCCAAACGGGCGGTTTTCCGCCGGTGTCCGGTCAGGAGGCCAGGGCGTGCGTGCCGACGGGGGTCGCGGCGGCCTTGCCCGTGCGCACGGCCGCGGGCTCGCCGCACCAGCAGGTCAGCAGCACGACGACACCCTGCTCGTCGTTGACGATCTGGGTGATCTGCGAGGCGAAGAGCAGTTGACGCTTCTCGCACGCGGGGCAGTAGTGGTCGAACATGGGGGAGCTCCTCCCTCGAAGGTCGGGCGGGCCTGACGGTCCGTCGTAGCACCAGCCTAGGGAGCGGGTCGGTCTAGCGGTAGCCTCTCTTTCCTGGCTCTACTCAAGGAAGAACCTATGGCTACGATCCACCAGCTGCGCTGCTTCCTGGCGACCTTCGAGCTTGGCTCGCTGACCGCCGCGGCCGACGAGCTCGGCTACGCCCAGCCGTCCGTCTCCGAGCAGGTCCGGCTGCTCGAGCGGAGCATGGGGGTGAGCCTCTTCCGCCGGGTCGGGCGCGGGGTGATCCCGA
>JBDSMW010000135.1:0-33100 GCA_039915665.1 Nocardioidaceae bacterium | reverse complement strand
GCAGCGGGTCGCGGGTGACCGGGCAGGACATGCACCGTGGGCCGCCGCGGCCGGAGCCGAGCTCGGACCCGGAGATCGCGACGACCTCGATGCCGGACTCCTCGAGACGGGAGTTCGTCTCGATGTTGCGTTCGTAGGCCACGGCCACGCGGGGCGAGATCGCCAGGGTGTTGTTGCCGTCGTCCCACTGCTCGCGCTCGGCGGTGACCGGGTCGAGGCCGGTGTCGATCTGGTGCAGCGTGTCGATGCTCATCGCCTTGGCCGCGGCCACCAGGAACGGCTCGGCCTCCGCGACCGCGAGGACCAGGTCTGCGTCGGAGTCCCCGGCGCGCTCGCTCAGCGTGACGGCGTACGCCTGCAGGCTGTCGGCGACGTTGGGGTACATCACGATCTTGTCGACGTCGACCATCGTGCAGACCGTGTCGAGGTGCATGGTCGCGCGCTCCTGCGCGATCGGCACCGCGAGGACCGTGTGCGCGAGGTCGGCGCCGAAGACCTGCCGGGCCAGCCGCTCGGCGCCCGCGGGCGTGGTGCGCTCGCCCACGCCGACCGCGATGACGCCCGGAGCGAGCAGCAGCACGTCGCCGCCCTCGACGTGCTCCCGCTGCCACCCGTGGATCTTGGGGGTGCCGGCGAACCGCGGGTGGTCGGTGTAGATCAGCTCGGTCAGCTGGGTCTCCCGCTCGCGGGCGGGCATGGCCAAGGACGTGATCGCCACCCGGTCGCGGATCCAGACGCTGGAGTCGCGGGTGAAGAGCAGGTTGGGCAGCGGGTCGATGAGGAAGTCGTCGGAGGCGAGCAGGCTGGTGACCAGCCCGTGGCCGCCCTGGACCTCGTCGTTGCGGACCCCGGCCGTGAGGAACGCGCAGAGCTCCTCGGGTCCCTGGTCGTGCAGCGCGGCGGTGAGGTAGCTGCGCAGGGTGTCGCCGAGGTGCAGGTTGGCCATCGCGCCGGTGATCGCGTGCTCGCGGGCGCTCTCGCTCTCGAGGGTCTCGGAGAGCAGGTCGGTGAGGTAGAGCACCTCGACGTCCCGGTCGCGCAGCGCCTGGGCGAACGCGTCGTGCTCGTCCTGCGCGCGGCTGACCCAGGGGATGCCGTCGAACAGCAGCTTGTCGTTGTTGCGCGGGGTGAGTCGCTTCAGCTCGTTGCCGGGCCGGTGCAGCATCACGGTCCGGAGCCGTCCGACCTCGCTGTCGGCGCCATGGTTGCTCATGGCGGCAGCGTAGTGCTCTCAGAGCGAGGCGAGGACCTCGACCGCGGTGACCACGGCCAGCACCAGGCAGACCGCCGCGCCGATGTAGTGCAGCAGCGAGAGCTTCATGTAGCGCAGCAGCACCCGACCGGCGAGCACGGCCAGGCCGGAGACGGTGAGCAGCGCGGCCCACGCGCCGAAGAAGACGCTGACGTGGTCGTGGTACTTCGTCACGAAGCTGATCGTCAGCAGCTGCGACAGGTCGCCCCACTCGGCCGCGAACAGCACCAGGAACGAGGCGACGGCGGCCTTGAGGAACGACTTCGGCTCGGCTGACTTGGCTTCGAACTCCTCCTCCTGCTCCTGCTCGGCGGCGTCCGCCCCGGGCGCCGTACGCACCAGGAGGATCGCGCCGATCAGGAAGATCAGGAAGGCCACGGACTTGATCAGCGTGTCCGGGAGAAGCGTGGCCAGGGTGCCGGCGGTGACCGCGACGACGGTCTGCACGCCGAACGCGAGGCCGACGCCGATCCAGACCGCGAGCGGCTTGTAGCGGGTGGACAGCACCAGGGCGGCGATGAAGGTCTTGTCCGGCAGCTCGACGACGAAGATGGCGCCGAACGTGAGGGCGAAGATCGCGAGATCCATGGGGTCCTAAGGCTGGTCGAGGAGGGGCCGGCTCGCGGCGACGGCGTCGGCGAGGACCTCCTTGGCGGGCCTCCCCGTCGCGGCTGCGGCGGCGGACACGTCGTCGTACTCCGGTTGGGCGTTGACGACGAGTCCCTTGTGCACAGCAATTTTCACACGGACGACATGACCGTCGACCTCCACGGTCCGCATCCGGCGCTCCAGGGCGGTCTTGCCGATCGCGATCTCGCGCAGCCCGATCGTCGAGGTCTGCCGGAAGAGCTCGGTGCGCACCGCCTCCGCGTGGTTCGCGGACACCAGGGCCGTCAGGGTGTGCGCGGGCCGGCCCTTCTTCATCATGATCGGGGTCAGCCAGGCGTCCGAGGCACCGGCGGTGAGCAGGGCCGCGATGACGTTGGGCCACAGCCGCGGGTCGAGATCGTCGATGTTGGCCTCGAGCAGCATCGGGCCGTCGGTGCCGTTGGGTGAGCTGTCGGCGGCCTCGCCGACGAACAGCCGCAGCACGTTCGCGTGCGTGGCCGGGTCTCGTCCACCGGCCCCGATGCCGACCTCCGCGACCGTCATCGGCGGCTGCGGGCCGTAGGACGTCGCGTTCGTGGTGAGCAGCGCCGCCCCGGTGGGCGTGCACAGCTCCCCGACGTCCGGCCCGCCCGGTCCGGCGTACGACGCGACGCCGCGGAGCAGCTCGGCCACCGCGGGGGGCGGCACGGGCATCTCGCCGTGGGCGCCGCGGACCCGGCCGGCACCGACGGCGACCGTCGAGACCACCAGCTCGTCGAGGCCGAGGTGCTCGAGCCCGGCGCAGACCCCGACCACGTCGGCGATCGCGTCCAGGGCGCCGACCTCGTGGAAGTGCACGTCGTCCGCGTCGGTGCCGTGCACGGCCGCCTCGGCGACGGTGAGCCGCTCGAAGGTGGCCGTGGCCCGGGCCCGGACGGCCGCGTCGAGCGGGGCGGCCTCCAGCAGCGCGCGGACGTCGCGCCAGGTGCGGTGGGTGGTGCTGTCGGCGACGGCCACGTCGACCTTGGTGGCCGCGAAGCCTCCGCGGGTCACCGTCGCGGGGGTGAGCCCGACGTGCTCGGGAGCCACGGCGCGGACGGCCGCCTGGATCACCTGCAGGGGCACCCCTGCCCCGATCACGGCACCCAGGAGCATGTCGCCGCTCGCCCCGGAGGAGGCGTCGACCCAGCCGATCACCCGGCCGATCACGGGCGGGCCCGCGCGTTGCGGGCGACCCGGGCGGCGAAGACGCCGGCACCGAAGCCGTTGTCGATGTTCACCACGGTCACGCCGGGGGCGCAGGAGTTGAGCATCCCCAGGAGCGCGGCCACCCCGCCGAAGGACGCTCCGTAGCCGACGCTGGTCGGCACCGCGACGAGCGGTACGCCCACCAGGCCGCCGACCACGCTGGGCAGCGCACCCTCCATGCCGGCCACCACCACCAGGCAGTCCGCCTCCAGCAGCTCCTCGCGGGCGGCCAGGATGCGGTGCAGGCCGGAGACGCCGACGTCGGTGACCACGCGCACGCCGGCGCCGTAGACCCGGGCGGTCAGCGCGGCCTCGGCGGCGACCGGGGCGTCGGAGGTGCCGGCGGCGACGATCGTGACCGTGCCGCGAGTGGCGGGCAGCGGTCCCAGGGTGACGGCGCGCGCGACCGGGTCGAGGACCGCGCCGGGCAGGGCGTCGAGCGCGGCGTCGGCCGCCTCCTCGGTGACCCGGGTGGCGAGCACGGCGCGGTCCGGGTGCGCCGCGTGCAGGGTCCGGAGGATCTCGACGACCTGCTGCGGCGTCTTGCCGGCGCCGTAGACGACCTCGGGATCGCCGGTGCGTGCGGCGCGGTCGGTGTCCAGCCGCGCGTACCCCAGGTCGTGGATGCCCTCGTCCGCCATGCAGCGGAATCTATAGGCTCACCGATGTGCCTGGAGTCCCGCCCGCCCGCTACGCCTACCTCGGCCCCGAGGGGACCTTCACCGAGCAAGCGCTCCGCACGCTGCCTGCCGCCCTGAAGGCCGACCTCCAGCCCTGCTCGACGGTGACGGTCGCGCTCGACGCGGTCCGCAACGGCGAGGCCGACGGCGCCGTCGTGCCGATCGAGAACTCCGTCGAGGGGTCGGTCCCGGTCACCCTCGACGAGCTCGCGACGGGTGAGCCGCTGATCATCACCCGCGAGATGACGGTGCCGATCGCGTTCAGCCTGCTGGCCCCGCACGGCGTGCAGCCCGACGCCGTACGCCGCGTGGCGACGCACCCGCACGCAGCGGCACAGACCCGGCGCTGGTGCGCGCTGCACCTGCCGCAGGCCGAGGTGGTGCACACCTCCTCGACGGCACACGCGGCTTTCATGCTCACCCAGCCCGACCCCGGCTGGGACGCGGCCATCTCCGCGCCGGTCGCCGGCGAGCACTACCGGCTCGCGACACTGGCCACCAGCATCGGCGACAACCCGGACGCGCTGACCCGGTTCGTGCTCGTCTCGCGTCCCGGCTCCCCACCGCCGCCGACCGGGCGCGACAAGACCTCGCTCGTCGCCTTCATGCGCGAGGACCACCCGGGCGCGCTGCTGGAGATCCTCGACCAGCTCACCGTGCGCGGGGTGAACATGACCCGCATCGAGTCGCGGCCGACCGGCGCGGCGCTGGGCAACTACTGCTTCTCCATCGACTGCGAGGGCCACGTCGAGGACGCCCGCGTCGGCGAGGCGCTGATGGGCCTGCGCCGGGTGTGCGCCGACGTGCGGTTCCTGGGCTCCTACGAGCGCCACGACGGGATCGCGCCGGACATCCGGGTCGGCACGTCGGACGGGGAGTTCCTGGACGCCGCCGCCTGGCTCGCGCGCCTCCGCAACGGTTACTAGGACGTTCCATAGGCTCGGCCTCGATGAACGAGTCCCTGCTCTCCGTCCTGGTCGTGCTGCTCCTCCTGGTCAGCGTCGCCGCCCTCGTGACCGGCGTGGTCGCGCTGCGCCGTACGACGGTGCACGCCCGCCGGATCTCCCGGCGCAACCCGGCCAGCGTGCCGGCCGACCTGGAGGGCCTGCGGGGCGAGGTGCAGGCGCTGCGCGTCGAGGCGTCCGACGCCCTGCGACACCTCGCGGTGGTCCGCTACGACGCGTTCGGCGACATGGGCGGCCACCTGTCCTGGTCGCTGGCGCTGCTCGACGACAGCGGCAACGGCGTGGTGCTCACCTCTATCCACGGCCGCAGCGAGGCCCGCACCTACGCCAAGAACATCGCCACCTGGCAGTGCGACCAGGCGATGTCGCCCGAGGAGGACGAAGCCGTCAAGTTCGCCAAGGCGGTCTGAGCGTGCCCTAGGCTCGGCGCATGACCACGGGGGACAGCGGGGCCGTGGCGAGCGACGACTTCTTCGCGGTCGTCCGCCGGCGGCACCCGGACATCGACATCGTGCTGCTGCCGCAGCAGCCGCCCGACCAGGACCCCGGGCTCCCGGTCGAGCCGGCCGACCTGGGCGACGTACCCACTCGCTTCGACGCCGAGGTGACCGCTCTGCTGGCCGACGTCGCCCCGGGAGTCGTGCTGCCGCGGGTCCGGTCGCGCTGGGCGCCCGGCTCGGTGACCGGCTCGGTCGCGCGGACCGCCCTGGTCGCGGCCGAGGGCGTCGACACCGTCACCGCGACGCAGGCCCTGGCCTCCGCCGAGCGGTCGCTGGCCGCCGCGGAATGGCACGTCCTGGTCCCCGAGGACGGGATGCCGCGGGTGCTGGCCGCGCCATCGACGGCCTGCGGGCGTCCCGCCCCTACGACTCCGCGCACCTGACCGCGATCGGGCACAGCTACGGCTCCACGACCGTCGCGCACGCGGCCACCGACCGCCACATCGACGTCGACGACATCGTGCTGTTCGGCAGCCCGGGCGCGGGCGGCGGGGTCGACCACGCCAGCGAGCTCGGGGTCGGGGCCGACCACGTCTGGGTGGGCCGCAACAGCGAGGACGTCGTCGCTGCGCTCGGCGACCACGGCTGGGTGGGTGCGCACACGCTCGGCGGCGCCGGCCTCGGCAACGACCCCTCTGAGGACGACTTCGGCGCGCACCGCTTCGAGGCCGAGGACGTCAGTCGTAGCGGCTGGCACCGAGGGATCGAGCAGCACGGCAACTACTTCAACCCGGACACGGAGTCGCTCTACAACATGGGCCGGGTCGTGGACGGGCATGGTGGGGACGTGAACCTCGCCGATCACACCTACGACCCGTGGTACGACGGCCCGCAGGACCCGGAGACCGACCGGGACCCGACCACCGACCAGCCCGGCTACTCCGACACCACCGCGGAGCGCCGGTAGATGCGGGCCGCCCTACGGTTGCGATGGCGGACCCTGGCCGCTGTGCTGCTGATCGTCTCGACCTGTGGAGGATGCGTGTCCCAGCCGGACTCGTCCGAGGCAAAGGATTCCCTGGGGTCCTCCCGCCGGACGATCATCGCGCACGTGCGTGACGTCGCCGCGGTGCTCGCCCGCGACAGCAGCGTCACCGAGGCGGGGGGCGGCTGGTCGTCGTGCGGCAGCGCGCCCACCTACGGTCTCGAGTACGCCGGAGGCGCGAAGCTCTCCGGGTCGGGCAGTCAGGTGGATCGGCTCAGGCGGGCCGTCGACGCGCTCGGGGAGGCGGGATGGCGGAAGACGGACGTCTCCTACGCAGCCGACCCGCGGCCCTACGCGCGCCTGGGGAAGGACGGCCAGCGGCTCTCCCTCGACACCGACGCCCTGCGGGGCAGCGACGCGCTCACCTTCGGCCTCCGTGGCGAGTGCGTCCGGGTGACCAAGGATCAGGCCAACGCCTTCCACGGCGACGAACGGATCGACCTGCCGGGCTGAGGCAACCTCTGGCCCGGTCGCGCGTCTGAAGGGGTGTGAGGAAGCCACACGACGCACGGGGGTCCAGATGAAGCTCGCAGTCAGCACGGTCGGGCACGATGAGCCCGTGCCCCACGACCCGGTCGCGCTGTTCGCAGCGCACCGGCTGTCCCTGGTCCGGCTCGCCGTCCTCCTGGTCGACGACCTGGCCAGCGCCGAGGATGTCGTCCAGAACGCCTTCGCCGGGTTCGTCGCCCGACGCCGGCCGCTCGACGACCCGGACAAGGCGTTGGCCTACCTGCGCACCGCGGTCGTGAACAACGCCCGCTCGGCCCTGCGCCGGCGCCGCACCGTCCGGGGGTACGTCGCCCCGCGCGGGGTCGGGCCGGACGGGCCGGACGGCCGGGTGATCCTCGCCGAGGAGCACCGCGAGGTGCTCGACGCGCTGGACCGACTGGCCCCGCGACAACGCGAGGTGCTGGTCCTCCGGTACTGGTCGGAGATGTCCGAAGCGGAGATCGCCGCGGCGCTCGGCATCTCCCGCGGGTCGGTGAAGTCCACGGCCAGCCGCGCCATCGAGGCACTCGAGAAGATCATGGAGGGGTCCCGATGAGCACACGCACCGAGGAGCGGCTGTCCGCAGCGCTCGCGGCCCGGGCCGAGCAGGTCCGGCCCGAGCAGATCCGGGCCGAGCAGATCCGGCCCGAGCAGATCCGGCCCGAGCAGATCCGGCCCGAGCAGATCCGGGCCGAGCAGATCCGGGCCGAGCAGGTCCGGCCCGAGCAGGTCCGGCCCGAGGACCTGCGTCCGGTCGGGAACCCGGCCCCGCGGACGCACCGATGGGGCGCCTACGCCCTCGCCGCGGCAGCCCTCGCGGCGGTCGTCGCGAGCCCGTTCGTCGTCGAGGGTCTCCGGTCGGTGCCCGAGCCCGCCCCGGCCCCCGCGACGCAGGTTCCGTCGCCCTCGGAGACCCCGACCCCGAAGGCGCCCGAGCGGGCCGGACGCGTGGTCGTCCGTCGGTCGACCGCCGACGTCGACGGGGACGGGCGGGCGGACCAGGTCGAGCTCAGGTTCCGCACCGGTCGGGCCCTCCCGATCTTCTCCTCACGGGTGACCGTCACCCTGGCTACCGGCGCGACCAGCAGCGACGCGACCGGGACGTCCGAGGACCCGGTGATCGACGCCGCGCGGGACATCAACGGTGACGGCCGCGAGGTGCTCGTCCTCCGCTCGGAGACCGGCGACGCCGACGTCCCCCAGCTCTTCGCGTTCCGGCAGGGCCGCATCCAGCACCTCGCGACCGCCTACCACTCGCCCAGCCTGGTGAACTCGGTCGACGCCGACGGACGCGTCATCCGGTTCTGGTGGGACGACCAGGACCGGCTGTTCTCGATGCAGGGCCTGACGGCGACCCGCGACAACCACGCGACCGTCGCGGTCTATCGCTGGACGGTGCGCCCGGCTCCGGGCAACGGGCCGGTGCTCGGTGCCACGAGGATCGCGGGCACGCGCTGCTACGACCTCGAGAACGGGACCTTCGGCAGCGGCTGCTAGCCGACGGACTCCTCGACCGGAGCCATCCGGTGGCCGCAGGGGCCGTTCTCGTGCACGTCGAGCGTGCGGGCGGCGGCGTCGATGCCGACGGTCGCGAGCGTGCGGTGCCAGAGCACGGGGTCGGTCTCGGTCAGCGGGTGCCGGCACACGCCCCCGTCGACGTCGTGGTGGGTCATCGCGTCGTACACGTCCTGCGCGGTCTCCGGCATCCGCTCCGCGAACGCGGCGACCAGGTGGGCGCGGCGGAGCTCGGTGCTCGGGCCGATGGTGGACGCCAGGCAGCCGTCGCGAGCGGCGTCGGAGATGAAGTGGTTCGTGCGCACCAGCACGCCGTCCTCGGCGAAGCGCAGCCCGGGACCGCCGGGGAAGAGCTCGATGGTGACGGCGCCGCCGCGGTCGTCGACCACCGTCAGGGACGTGGAGGCCGAGGTGGGCGGGGAAGAGATCGCGATCGCCTCGTCCACCGAGGACGCGTCGTCGAGGATGGCGCGGGACAGCAGGTGGACCGGGTGGCCGATCTCGCCGCCGGCCACGGCCCCGGCGTCGTTCGCGTGGTGGAGCATGTTGAGCATCACGCCGACGCCCCGGTCGTTGACGCCGATCTTGGCCAGCATCCCGAACTCGGTGACGGTCTGCACGACCCGGCCGTCGGGGTGCGGGATGGTCCAGGTGAACCAGCCGTCACTCATCGCGTCGTACCAGTCCCAGGTCTGCACGGCGACCGGCGGACGGCCCGGCGGCAGCGCGACGACGGTCGAGCACTCGGTCCGCCCGGTGGGGTTCGCGGCGACCAGGATCTCGGTGCGTGCGTTGATCGAGGCGACGGCCTCGACCGGCACGCCGGCGCCCTCGGCGATGCCGGCGATCTCCTCGGCGTGGACCGGCGCGACCCGCTGGATCGTGGTCCACGCGCGGCCCGCCCAGAGGTCGATGTCGAAGGGCCCGATGGCCCGGGTCGCGAAAAGCGTGCGGTAGCGGGCGACGGTGTCGGCGACCTCGGTCGCGAACCGCTCACCGAGCTCCACCCCCCGCTCGCGGGGCGGCAGGACGGAGGACGTGAAGGTCTGCGGGGTCACCCGTCCACCGTAGCCCGGCCCCGCTGACCCCGACATCGGATGGTTGTCAGTGACCCAGGGGTCACCTTTTGTCACCGTTGTCGGAGAGATCAGCGGGGGACGCGGACCAGCAGCTTGCCGTGCACGCACTCGGCGTGCAGCTCGCGGCCGGAGCCGATCGAGTCGCCGTCGAGCTGGCGCGGGGTCTCGGCGCTGGCCCGGATGCTGACGGTCTTGCCGGTCATCCGGTTGATCAGGTCGTCGGTGTGCCGGCCCTTGGACAGGATGCGTACGGCGAGCGGGATCCAGCTCAGGAAGCGGCGGGGGTGCAGGATCACCACGTCCAGGACACCGTCGTCGATCGCTGCGTCGGGCAGCAGCGGCATCCCGGCCTGCAGGTAGCCCACGTTGCCGATCAGCACGGTCCGGGCCCGGTGCTTGGTCCAGTCCCCACCGTCGATCGAGATCTCGAGCCGGACTGCGGGGAACATCAGGTTGCGGAGCGCCGAGACGACGTAGGCCAGCCAGCCGACCTTGGCCTTGACCTTCTCGTTGGCGCCTTCCATGACCGCCGCGTCGAAGCCCATGCCGGCCATCACCATGTAGTGCTCGTCATCGCCGATACCGTCGCCGGACACCTTGACCAGGTCGATGGCGCGGTCCTGGCCGTTGAGGGCGACTTCGACCGCCGCCTGGAGGTAGAGCGGGATGCCGAGGTTGCGGGCCAGCAGGTTGCCGGTGCCGGCCGGGACCACGCCGACCGAGATGCCGGTCCCGGCCAGCTCCGCGCACACCGTGCGGACGGTGCCGTCCCCGCCGCAGACGATCACCAGCTCGGCGCCCTGGACGGCGGCCTGCTCGGCCATCGAGCGGCCCGGGTCCTCGACGGTGGTCCGGAACCAGGACGGGGCGTTCCAGCCGGCGGCCTCGGCGGCGCCGTCGACCATCGACTGGAACGAGGCGACGTCCTCGACCTTGATCGGGTTGAGGACCACCGCGAGCTTCCTGGTCGTGGGCACGGGCGTGCTGAACGCGGCGTGGCTCCTGGTTCGGGGCGCCGGATCGAGGACCGCGAGGCCGAGCAGCACCCAGAAGATGCCGACGGCGTAGCCCGCGAGCACGTCCGAGGGGTTGTGCACCCCGAGGAACACCCGGTCGAGCCCGACGAGCAGGGCCAGTCCCACGGCGACGACGCAGAGGGTACGACGCAGGCCCCTCCGTCGTACGAGGAGACCGGCGAGGACGACGACGACCCCCGCCGCCGCGGCGATGCCGGTCGCGTGCCCCGACGGGAACGAGAAGCTGGTCAGCGTGGTGACCGGGTTGTCCCACACCGGTCGCTTGCGGTCGATGAACCCCTTGAGGAGGAACGTGGTGAGCGAGGACCCGACCATCACGAGGACCGTCCACCCGGCCGCCCGGGACTGCTTGCGCCAGACCAGCAGCCCCGCCGTGATCGCGGTGTAGACCGCCATCGGCAACGTGGTGAAGGCCGCCTGCACGAAGAGGAAGAAGTGCTGCGCCGTCACGTGCCGGAAGGTGTAGCCCTGGGGCCCGGACGCGAGGCCGTTGTCGAACTCGTCGAGACCCTTGACGTAGGTCTCGTAGAGCACGGCGAAGGCCACGACCACCAACGCGCAGAGCAGGGCTCCGGCGAGCAGGCGTTTGCGGTTGCGGGTGGACGGCACGGGGCTTCCGATCGAGCAGGGGGTGAACCAGGGGACGGGTGAAGTATGCCGGTGCCCCGTCGTGTCCGGCCGCATGCCCCGGGCCCCGTGGCTACGATGCTGGAGCCCGACCGCACCCTCTCTCGGAGCACCCCATGCCCGCGCCCGCCCGGCTCGCTGCCGTCCTCGTCGGCACCCTGCTCCTCGGCGGGGTCGCCCCGGCGGTGGCGGACGTCACGGGCGCCCCGCCCGCGTCGCCGGGCATCGCGCGGTTCAACGACCCGACGGGCTCGGTGGCCGAGCAGTACGCCCTGGTCCGCCGTGTCGACCGCGCCGTGGACCGGACTCCCGGGGGCGCGACGATCCGGCTCGCGGCGTACTCCTTCGCGATGCCGTCGACCTCCCGCGCCCTGCTCCGGGCCCACCGGCGCGGCGTCCGGGTGCAGGTCGTCGTGGACGACCGGTCGGCGTCGTGGGGTTCGGTCCGCCGGCTGCGCGCCGTGCTGGGCACCAGCACCCGGCGGCACAGCTTCGTGCGCGTCTGTCACCGGTCCTGCCGGGGGACGACCGGCAACCAGCACGCCAAGTTCGTGACCATCTCCCGCTCGGGCCGGGCCCAGGGGCTGGTGCTGGTCGGTTCGATGAACTTCACCGCCTACGCGGCCGCGCGGCAGTGGCAGGACCTGTACGTCGTCCGCGACCGACCTCGGCTGTTCCGCGAGTTCCGGGCGGTGTTCCGCTCGATGCTGCGCGACCGGCCGCAGGGGGAGCTGTTCCCGAGGTCGGCGGGCGACGGGCTGCGGCTCGACCTCGCGCCGGTGCACGGTGCCGACCTCAACCAGGCCCGGCTCGCCCTGGTCCGCTGCCGCGGCGCCGCCGAGGGGACGGGCTGGCACGGTCGCAGCGTCGTGCGGGTGTCGATGCACGCGTGGAACGGCGTCCGTGGCGTCGACCTGGCCCGGAGGCTCGTCGACCTGCACGCCCGTGGGTGCAACGTGCGAGTGCTCGCCGGGATCGGCTTCGGCCGGCAGGTGCGCTCCGTGCTCGAGCGCGGCCACGTGCCGATGCGCCGGACCGCCGCCGCGTCCGGCTACACCCACGAGAAGCTGCTGTTCGTGTCCGGCCACTACGCCGGCCGCCGTGACGCCGGGTTCGTGTGGACCGGCTCGCACAACTGGACCGATCGGTCGCTGCACAACGACGAGGTCACCCTGCGCGTCGCGGGCCAGCGGCTCGTCGCGGCGTACCAGCGGAACTTCAAGCGGATCTGGGTCGCGACGGACGGCCGGGCAGCGGCGAAACCGAGGTGAGCGGCGTACGACGTCCCGGTTAGTCTGACCCGGTGATCGATCCCCGCCTGCTCCGCAACGACCCCGACCGTGTGCGTGCCGCCCAGACCAAGCGCGGGCTGTCTCCCGCTGTGGTCGACGACGCCCTGGCCGCGGACGAGCGCCGACGCTCCTCGATCGCGGACTACGAGGCGCTGCGGGCCGAGCAGAAGCAGCTCGGCAAGCAGATCCCGCAGGCCCAGGGCGAGGAGAAGCAGGCCCTGCTGTCCCGCACCAAGACGCTCTCGGGCGACGTGAAGAAGGCCGAGACCGCGCAGACCGAGGCCGCGGAGGCCTACCGCACCTGCCTGATGTCGATCCCGAACCCCGCGGCCGAGGAGGCCCCGGCCGGTGGCGAGGACGACTTCGTGGTGCTCGAGCACGTCGGCACGCCGCGGGACTTCGCCGCCGAGGGCTTCGAGCCGCGCGACCACGTCGAGCTCGGCAAGATGCTCGGCGCCATCGACATCGACCGGGGCGCCAAGGTCTCGGGTGCCCGCTTCTACTACCTGACCGGCGTCGGCGCCGACCTCGAGCTCGCGCTGGTGAACATGGCGATGGACCAGGCGCGCGGCGCCGGGTTCACCACGATGATCCCGCCGACGCTGGTCAAGCCGCGCGCCATGGAGGGCACCGGCTTCCTCGGCCAGGCCGCCGACGACGTCTACCGCGTCGAGGGCGAGGACCTGTACCTCGTCGGCACCTCGGAGGTGCCGCTCGCGGCGTACCACTGCGACGAGATCCTGGACGTCAAGGATCTGCCGCTCCGCTACGCCGCGTTCAGCCCGTGCTTCCGCAAGGAGGCAGGCTCCTACGGGAAGGACACCCGGGGGATCATCCGGGTGCACTGGTTCGACAAGGTGGAGATGTTCTCCTACACCACCATGGAGGAAGCCGAGGCCGAGCACCAGCGCCTGCTGGGCTGGGAGAAGGAGTTCTTCGGCAAGCTCGAGCTGGCCTACCGCGTCATCGACACGGCCGCCGGCGACCTCGGTCTGTCGGCCCAGCGCAAGTTCGACATCGAGGCCTGGGTCCCAACGCAGGGCAAGTACCGCGAGGTGACGTCGACCTCGAACTGCACCGACTTCCAGGCCCGCCGCCTCGACATCCGGGGTCGCTTCCCCGCCGAGGAGGGTGGCACCAAGCCGGTCGCCACCCTGAACGGCACGCTGGTCTCGATCCCCCGGGCGATCGTCGCGATCCTGGAGACGCACCAGCAGGAGGACGGCTCGGTGCGGGTCCCCGAGGCGCTGCGGCCCTACCTGCAGGGCCGTGCGGTCCTGGAGCCCCGCGTTGGCTGAGTTCACCCCGCGGCTGGTCGCGCTCGACATCGACGGCACGCTCTTCGACAACGAGCCCGCCGAGGGAGAGGCGGTCGGCGTGGTCACCGAGCGGATCAGCCCGGCCGTGGTGGAGGCCGTCAACCGGGCGTACGACGCGGGCGCGCACGTCGTGCTCGCCACCGGCCGGTCGACCTTCGGCATCACCGACGTCTGGGAGCTGCTGGGCCTGCCCCGCGACGGCGCTTCGGTCCTGTCGGTCGCGAGCAACGGCTCGGTGACCTTCCGCTACCCGCCCGTCGAGGTCGTCAACACCGAGACCTTCGACGCCAGCGAGATCGTGAAGATGCTGCTGCAGGAGGTGCCGGAGGCCGCCGTCGCCGTCGAGGAGGTCGGAGTCGGCTTCCGGCTCAACCGGCCGTTCCCCGACGGCGAGATCAACGGCGAGATGCGGCTGCAGAGCGTCGAGGAGCTGGTGGCCGAACCGGTCACCCGCGTGATCATCCGCGACCCGCACTCCTCGGAGGAGGAGTTCCTGGCCCTCGCGGAGAAGCTCGGCCTCCAGGGCACGAACTACTTCATCGGCTGGACGGCCTGGCTCGACATCGCGCCCGAGGGCATCTCCAAGGCGTCCGCGCTGTCCGGGGTGGCCGAGGAGCTCGGTGTAGGGCAGGCCGACGTGCTCGCGATCGGCGACGGCCGCAACGACGTCGAGATGCTGCGCTGGGCCGGTCGCGGTGTCGCGATGGGGCAGGCGCCCCTCGTGGTGCAGGAGGCCGCCGACGACGTCACCGAGACGGTCCGCAACGACGGGGTCGCCGTCGAGCTCGGCCGCTGGTTCTGAGATCGCGATGAGCACCTCGGACGTCGTACGCCGGTTCGTCGATACGCTGGAGGCGCGGGACTGGGAGGCCTGGTCGGCGCTGCTGCACCCGGACGTGGTCTACGAGATCCCGCAGAGCCGGGAGCGGATCCGCGGGCGGGACCGGTACCTCGCCTTCAACCGCGACTTCCCGGGCGACTGGCACCTGCGCCCCAAACGGGTGATCGGCGAGGGGACGCACGGCGTCTGCTGGTTCGGCTGGACGCTCGACGGCAGCGACGAGGACGAGGCGATGGCGTTCTTCACCGTCGAGGACGGGCTGGTCGTCGAGGTCGTCGACTTCTGGCCGGAGCGCTACGACCCGCCGTCGGGCCGCGAGCACCTCGTCGAGCGGTGGTGACCGTCCGCGTCGCCGTCCTTGTCGACGCACCTGTCGTGGCTGCGCTCCGACGGGCCTGGACGGAGGAGAACCACGGCGGCCCGATCGACGACGACGGGTTCGACGCCGCCTTCGCCGAGTGGTTCGAGCGCGAGCACGACCAGCGCGTCACCTGGCTGGCGGAGGGCGAGGGCCGCGCCGTCGGGATGCTCAACCTGCTGGTCTTCCACCGGATGCCCAGACCCCGCTCGCCCGACGCACCGGGCCGCCCGGAGGCGTGGGGCTACGTCGCCAACGTGTACGTCGGACCGGCCCACCGTGACGCCGGGACGGGACGGCGGCTGCTCGACGCGGTCACGTCCTACGCCGACGAGCACGGGTTCGCGCGGCTGGTGCTCAGCCCGAGCCAACGGTCCGTGCCGTTCTACGAGCGGGCCGGCTTCGCGACCGCGACGTCGCTGATGCTCCGCCCGGGCCGGTAGCCTCCGCCTCGTGCTCAAGCTGGTGGCGACCGACCTCGACGGCACCCTCCTGCACACCGACGGCACCGTCACCGACCGGACCCGCGCGGCGCTGACGGCGGTCGAGGCGCTCGGCGTCACCGTCGTGTTCGTCACCGGACGACCGGTCCGCTGGATGGACCTGCTCTGGGAGCACGTCGGCGACCACGGTCTCGCGGTCTGCTCCAACGGCGGCATCGTGTACGACGTCGCGGCGCACGCCGTGCGCAGCGCCCGGCCGATCCCCGTCGACGTCGGCCTCCGGGTCGCCGGGCTGATGCGCGAGGCGATCCCCGGCACGACGTTCGCCCTGGAGAAGACCACCGGCTTCGGCAAGGAGCCGGCCTTCATGGAGCGCTACCCGCTGCCCGCCGACATCGAGGTCGCCCCTCTCGACGTGCTGTTCGACGACCGGACCGTCAAGCTGCTGGCCCGGCACGAGGAGGCCGACCCCGAACAGTTCTGGACCCAGGTCGAGGACCTCGTGGGCCACCTCGTGACGACCACCTGGTCGTCGGCCGGGGCGCTCGTGGAGATCAGCGCCGCCGACGTCACCAAGGCGAGCACCCTCGCGCTGCTCTGCGACGAGCTCGGCATCACCTCCGAGGAGGTGGTCGCCTTCGGGGACATGCCCAACGACCTGGCGATGCTCGGGTGGGTGGGCACGTCGTACGCCATGGCCAATGCGCACCCCAGCGTCCTGGCCCTGGCCAAGGGGAAGGCGCCGTCGAACGAGGACGACGGCGTCGCCGCGGTGCTCGAGGAGCTCTTCCACGTCGGTTGAGCCGATCGAAACCGGGTCCTGACCCGGGCACCTCAACCAACGAGCGGCGGGTCCTTCTCCCGCTGCACGACGCCGAACATCAGCAGTGCGGCGACCGCGGTGACGGCCAGCATCACCGCACCCATCGGCGCTGCGGTGGTGCTGCCGAAGGCACCGACGAGCGGCGCGACGAGGGCACCGATGCCGAACTGCACGCAGCCCAGGACCGCGGCCGCCGTGCCCGCGGCCTCGCCGTGCCGGGTGAGCGCGAGGCCCGGGGTGTTCGGAAGTGCGAGGCCGGCGGTCGACACCAGCAGGCCCATCGGGACCAGCACGGCGACCAGGCCACCGGCGCCGGTCAGCCCGACGACCAGCAGGGCGGCTGCCGCGAGCATGGCGAGCACGATCGCGACGCCGAGGACCTGCTTGACCGAGAACCAGCGCAGCAGCACCGGGTTGAGCTGGGCGGTCACCGTCAGGCCGACGGAGTTCAGTCCGAACACCAGGGCGAACGTGCGGGCGTCGAGCCCGAAGCCGTCCTGCAGAACGAACGACGCCCCGGAGACGTAGGCGAAGATCGCGGCCATCATCGACCCGCCCACGAACGTCAGCGCGATGAACACGCGGTCACCGAGCAGCGTCCGGTAGGCCGAGAGGGAGCACCACGAAGATCCCGCGCCAGGAGGTGAAGCCGAGCACCAGCCCGCCCAGCGAGGGCGCGAGGATCGGGGCTAGCCCGATGACCAGCATCAGCCGCGACATGATCCGGGCCACCGCGATCCCGTCGAACAGGTCGCGCACAATCGCCATCGCGACCACGGAGATGGCGGCACCGGCGAACCCCTGCACCACCCGGACCACCGCGAGCGCCGCGATCGTCGGCGCGACCGCGCACAGCAGGGACGCCACCGCGTGCGTGCAGAGCCCGGCGATGAGGGGACGGCGGCGGCCCCAGGCGTCCGAGAGCGGTCCGATGACCAGCTGGCCGACCGCCAGGCCGAGCAGCATCCCGGTCAGGGTCAGCTGCACTGCGGAGTCGCCGGCCCGCAGGTCGTCGCCGATCCGGGGGAACGCCGGGAGGTACATGTCGATGGTCAGCGGCCCCAGCGCGATCAGGGCGCCGAGCACCAGCACCAGCCGGGCGTAGCCGCGCCCCGTCGGGGAGGCCGTCGTCTCGGCGGCGGGAGCGGCGGTGGTGGTCATGGGTCCAGTCTGGACGGGCGCGCCCCCTTTCGGAAAAGCCGATTCCGCGCAAGACTCGCCACCGATACGGATGTGACCTGGAGCACGCACGGTCGCAGCCACGAGAAAGCAGGGGAACCCCTATATGTCGCTCGGCGTCCGCAGCACCGGTCGCGCCCGCATCGAGGCCAAGACGCTCCGCCAGGACCGCTGGTGGCTCTACCCGGCAGTGACGTTCACGGTGTTCCTCGCGTTCATCCTCTACGCGACCTGGCGGGCGTTCTCCGGGCACGACTACTACTCGGCGCCGTACCTCTCGCCGTTCTACTCGCCGTGCCTGGCCTCGAAGTGCGTCGAAGGGTCCTCGGACTTCGGGCAGCCGTTCAGCTGGTGGCAGCTCTCGCCCGCGTTGATCATCTTGATCTTCCCGCTGGGCTTCCGGATGAGCTGCTACTACTACCGCAAGGCCTACTACCGGTCGTTCTGGCTGAGCCCGCCCGCCTGCGGGGTCGCCGAGCCGCACGGGAAGTACTCCGGCGAGACGCGGCTGCCGCTGATCCTCAACAACGTGCACCGCTACTTCTTCTACGCCGCCGTCGTGGTGGCGCTGATCCTGTCCTACGACGCGATCCTCGGCTTCCGCGACGAGAACGGCGACTGGGGCCACATGGGTCTCGGCACGCTGGTGCTCGTCGCCAACGTGGTGCTGATCTGGCTCTACACGCTCGGCTGCCACTCGTGCCGGCACGCGGTCGGTGGCCGGCTGCGGCACTTCTCCAAGCACCCGGTCCGCTACAAGGCCTGGACGCTCGTCTCGAAGCTCAACGAGAAGCACGCCCGCTACGCGTGGCTGTCGCTGTTCTCGGTCGCCCTCGCCGACCTGTACGTCTACCTCCTCGCCACCGGCGCCATCACCGACCTGAGGTTCTTCTAGTGGTCTCGACCAGCTCGACCAGCTCGACCAACTCGACCAACGGGGACGACCGTCACCCGATGACCGGCAACCGGATGGACTCCGGCGACGACACAGGCTTCGAACGGCACGCGTACGACGTCGTGGTGATCGGCGCGGGCGGGGCCGGGTTGCGGGCCGCGATCGCCGCCCACGACGCGGGTGCCCGGGTCGCGATCCTCTGCAAGTCGCTGCTCGGCAAGGCGCACACCGTGATGGCCGAGGGCGGCATCGCGGCGTCGATGGGCAACGTCTACCCCGACGACAACTGGCAGGTGCACTTCCGCGACACCATGCGCGGCGGCAAGATGCTCAACCACTGGCGGATGGCGCAGCTGCACGCGCAGGAGGCGCCCGAGCGGGTGCTCGAGCTCGAGGAGTGGGGCGCGCTGTTCGACCGCACCCCCGAGGGCCTGATCTCGCAGCGTGACTTCGGCGGACACCGCTACGCCCGGCTCGCGCACGTCGGTGACCGCACCGGCCTGGAGATGATCCGCACCCTGCAGCAGCGGGCGGTCGCGCTCGGCATCGACGTGTTCATGGAGTTCACGGTCACCGAGATCTTCAAGGACTCCGCTGGTCCAGGGGCCCGGGTCTCGGGGGCCTTCGGCTACTGGCGCGAGACCGGCCGCTTCGTGGTCTTCGACGCCCCGTCCGTCGTGCTCGCGACCGGCGGCATCGGCAAGTCCTACCAGGTGACCTCGAACTCGTGGGAGTACACCGGAGACGGCCACGCCCTGGCCATGAAGACCGGCGCGTCCCTGGTCAACATGGAGTTCGTGCAGTTCCACCCGACGGGGATGGTCTGGCCCCCGTCGGTGAAGGGGATCCTGGTCACCGAGTCGGTGCGCGGCGACGGCGGGGTGCTGAAGAACTCCGAGGGCGAGCGGTTCATGTTCGGCTACATCCCCGAGTTCTTCAAGAAGGAGACGGCCGACACGATCGAGGAGGCCGAGGGGTGGTACACCGACAAGAAGAACAACCGGCGCCCTCCCGAGCTGCTGCCCCGTGACGAGGTCGCCCGCGCGATCAACTCCGAGATCAAGGCCGGTCGCGGATCCCCGCACGGTGGCGTGTTCCTCGACATCGCCTCGCGCCGCGACGCCGACTTCATCAAGCGCCGGCTGCCGTCGATGTACCACCAGTTCAAGGAGCTGGCCGACGTCGACATCACCGCCGAGCCGATGGAGGTGGGCCCGACCTGCCACTACGTGATGGGCGGCGTCGAGGTCGACCCGGACACCGAGGAGAGCATCGTGGCCGGGCTCTACGCCGCGGGTGAGGTCGCCGGTGGCATGCACGGCTCCAACCGGCTCGGCGGCAACTCGCTGTCGGACCTGCTGGTGTTCGGCCGTCGGGCCGGTCACAACGCGGCGTACGCCGCCCACCGGCACCAGGACGACCGTCCGCAGGTCGCGGCCGAGGACGTCCGCGCCGCCGCGACGGCCGCGCTCGCGCCGTTCGAGATCGAGGGTGGCGGCGAGAACCCGTACACGATCCAGAGGGACCTGCAGGACGTCATGCAGCGCCTGGTCGGGATCATCCGTACGGCGGACGAGCTGCGCGACTCGCTCGAGGAGATCGCAAAGCTCAAGGACCGGGCCAAGCGGCTCGAGGTCGAGGGACACCGGCAGTACAATCCCGGCTGGCACCTCGCGATCGACCTGACCAACATGCTGATCGTCTGCGAGTGCATCGCCAAGGCGGCGCTCGAGCGCGAGGAGTCCCGCGGCGGGCACACCCGCGAGGACTTCCCCGGACCGAACGACGACTGGGGCCAGGTCAACCTCGTGCTCACCCTGGCCGGCGGCGACTTCGCCTCCCCGGTCGACCTCAAGCACCAGCCGCTTCCGGTCATGCCCGACGAGCTGAAGGAGCTGTTCGAATGAAGACCCCACCACGCCACTCGCTTCGCTCGTGCCGCGTCGGGGACCCCGGCTGATGGGCTACGACCTGAAGATGAGGCTGTGGCGCGGCGACGCCAAGGGCGGCGACCTCGGCGACTACACCGTCGTGGTCGAGGAGGGCGAGGTCGTCCTCGACGCCATCCACCGGATCCAGGCCACGCAGGCCGGCGACCTGGCGGTGCGCTGGAACTGCAAGGCCGGCAAGTGCGGCTCGTGCAGCGCCGAGGTCAACGGCCGCCCGCGGCTGATGTGCATGACCCGGCTCTCGGACTTCGAGCCGACCGAGACGATCACCGTGACACCGCTGCGGGCCTTTCCGGTGATCCGCGACCTGGTCACCGACGTCTCGTTCAACTACGAGAAGGCCAAGCAGGTCCCCGCGGTCAACCTCACCCCGCGCGACGAGGACGGCAAGCGGCGGATGATGCAGGCCGACGTCGAGCGCGGCCAGGAGTTCCGCAAGTGCATCGAGTGCTTCCTGTGCCAGGACGTCTGCCACGTCGTGCGGGACCACGAGGACAACAAGGAGGCCTTCGCCGGGCCGCGGTTCTTCCTGCGCTACGCCGAGCTCGACATGCACCCGCTCGACACGAACGACCGTCGCAAGATCGCCCAGGAGCAGGCCGGTCTCGGGATGTGCAACATCACCAAGTGCTGCACCGAGGTCTGCCCCGAAGGCATCCACATCACCGACAACGCGATCATCCCCATGAAGGAGCGCGTGGTGGACCGGAAGTACGACCCGGTCACCTGGCTGGGCTCCAAGATCGGCATGCGGTCCAAGGACCGGGCCGGCCGGGACGAGGTCTGAGATGGCCACGCTCCCGCAGGACGAGATCGACGCGGCGCTCGCCGGCGACCTGTCCGACTGGCACCAGGACGGCGACGCGATCACCCGCGAGATCCACGCGTCGACATTCCTGGGTGGGATCACCCTGGTGCAGCGGGTCGCCGAGGCCGCGGAGGCGCTGGACCACCACCCCGACATCGACGTCCGCTACACCACGCTGACCTTCACGCTCTCCACGCACTCCGAGGGTGGCATCACCGCGAAGGACCTCGACCTCGCCGCGCAGATCGACGGCCTCGCCGCCTCCGGGTAGTCCGTGACGGGCGGCGTACGACGCTCCTGCGGGACCAACCTCAGAGGTACATGCCTCCGCGGGCGCCCGGCTCCTCGGCGGGGTGGCCCGGTGCCTGCGCCTGGCCGTCGTCGGGCATCGAGCCCGGCGGCAGCGCGCGCCGCATCTGCTCGAGCTGGGCCCTGGCCGCCACCTGCTGGGCGTAGATGGCGGTCTGGATGCCGTGGAAGAGACCCTCGAGCCAGCCGACGAGCTGGGCCTGGGCGATCCGCAGCTCGGACTCGGAGGGAGTGTCGGAGCTGAACGGCAGCGAGAGGCGCTCGAGCTCCTCGACGAGCTCGGGGGCCAGCCCGGCCTCGAGCTCCTTGATGGAGGCCTCGTAGATCCCGGCCATCCGGGTCCGGCTCGCCTCGTCGAGCGGCGCGGACTTCACCTCCTCGAGCAGCTGGCGGATCATCCCGCCGATCCGCATCACCTTGGCCGGCTGCTCGACGAGCTCGGCGATGTTGCGCTCGCCCCCGTCGTCGTCACGATCGGCGTCGCCGTCGTGGTCACCGTCCCGCTCGTCGTCCGACGTGGTGCCGATGATCGTCACGCGGGGGTCTTCGGGCTGCTGGGAGGTCATGCCTGCAGCCTACGAGGTGAGCACGATCTTCCCGATGTGGTCGCTGGCCTCCATGATCCGGTGACCCTCGCCGGCCTGCTCGAGCGGCAGCGACGTGTGCACGAGGGTCTTCACGGACCCGTCGGCCACCAGCGGCCACACGTTCTCGACGACGGACTCGCAGATCGCGGCCTTCTCCTCGGAGGGCCGGGCCCGCAGCGAGGTCGCGATGACTGCGGCGCGCTTGCGCATCAGCACACCGAGGTCGAGCTCGGCCTTGCTGCCGCCCTGCATGCCGATCACCACGAGGCGACCCTCGGTGGCCAGGGCGTCGACGTTGCGGGAGAGGTACTTCGCGCCCATGTTGTCGAGGATCACGTCCACCCCGGCCCCGCCGGTCGCGGTCTTGACCTCCTCGACGAAGTCCTGCTCCTTGTAGTTGACCGTCACGTCGGCCCCCAGGGAGGCGCAGACGTCGAGCTTCTCCTGGGAGCCGGCGGTGGTGATCACCCGGACCCCTAGGGCGTGCGCGAGCTGGATGGCGAAGGTGCCGATGCCGCCGGCCCCGCCGTGCACGAGCAGCGTCTCGCCCTGGCGGAGCCCGGCGATCATGAACACGTTGGACCAGACGGTGCAGGCGACCTCGGGCAGCGCGCCGGCGGTGACCAGGTCGACCCCGTCGGGCACCGGCATCACCTGTCCGGCCGGCACCAGCACCTTCTCGGCGTAGCCGCCGCCCGCGAGCAGCGCGCAGACCTCGTCGCCCACGGACCAGTCGGTGACGTCGTCGCCGACGGCGCTGACCACGCCGGAGCACTCGAGGCCCAACACGTCCGACGCACCCGGCGGCGGCGGGTAGAAGCCCTGGCGCTGCAGGGTGTCCGCGCGGTTGATGGCGCTCGCGGTCATGTCGATGACCACCTCACCGGGTCCCGGCGTGGGGTCGGTGAGCTCGGTGACGACGAGGGCCTCGGGGCCGCCCGGGTCGGGGGCGATGACAGCGCGCATGCGTCCCACCCTAGGCGGGCCGGTGCGAAGGTCTGCGGCGCGGCTCAGTCGGCGTCGACGAGCCCGTCGTCGTCGCCGTTGCCGAGGTCGACGTCCTCGACCCTCTCCACCTCGGTGGTCCTGCCGTCCCACTTCTCGGCCAGGGCAGAAGCGCGGCCGGCCAGCTCCTCGACGGTCGCGGGGCTGGCGCCGTGCACGGCTGCGGCGTAGCCGAGCAGGTACGTCGTGATGGGCGCCGCCGGGCGCTCGACACCATGGGCCACGTCGCGGGCGACGTCGAGGACCAGTGCCTCGTCCAGCTCGGTCTCGATGTCGAGGGCGTCGCAGAGCTCGTTGATCCAGTCGCGCAGAGTCACGCGTCAAGCGTCGTACGAAGGCCGCGATCTCGCAACCCGCACGGGTCAACCGAGGTCGATCAGCGCTCCGCGGACCAGGTCGACGACCTCCTCGTCGGCCAGCCCGGCGTTGCGCGCGTCGCGCACGAACGTGCTGGCCTGCAGCCGCAGCCCGGCGCTCGCGGGCGAGGAGACGGCCTGCACGATCGTGCCCACCCGGCGCCTGGTCGTGACCAGGCCGCCGGCCTCCAGCTCGCGGTAGGCGCGCGCGATCGTGTTGGTGGCGACGCCGAGGTCGGCGGCGAGGACGCGGACGACGGGCAGCTTGTCGCCCGCGCGGATGCTGCCCGTGCGGATGTGCCCGGCGATCTGCGTCCGGACCTGCTCGTACGGCGGGGTGGCGGCCAGCATGTCCAGCGTGACGGAGACCGTCATGCTGAGACGGAGGTTCCCGGGGCGGCGTACGACGGCAGGGGCCGCAAGCGCGCGACGGGCACGGCCAGGGCCAGCAGACCGGCCAGGGCGAGCAGCGGTCCGAGCACCATCAGGGTGACGCCGAGCGCGTGCACGGGTCCGGTCTGGAAGGCGTTGTGGGTCGCGGCCCCGGCGACGCCGAGGTCCGCACCGAGGGTGACGGTGACGCCGCCGACGACGGTCCGGAAGACCCGGCCCACCGAGGCCCGCCGCAGCAGGTCGTCGGTCTCGGTGTCCGCGGTGACCACGGCTGACCGGTGGGCGGCCAACCGGGTGGCCAGGGCCGCCAGCAGCAGCACCCCGGCGAGCGCGACGACCTGCACCGAGCCGTAGGTCCAGCCGGGGAACGGGCTCGCGGTCGAGGTGACTTCCGGCCGCACGTGCCGGACCGCCCGGCCGTCGTGCGCGACGGCGCCGGCGACGGCCAGCGTGACCAGGAGCAGCCCGGTGGACGCGGCCGCGACGCGCGGCCAGCCGCCGTGCAGCAACGCGATCGCGGAGCGGTCCCGGAGGACGGCGACGCGCGAGGCGCCCTGGGGGCGGGGCCAGGTCAGCTCGCCCACGAGCAGCACCACCAAGGCGACGCCGCTGGCGGCCAGCGGCAGCGCGGCGACGCCGGCGTGCCCGTCGGGGACCGCCGCCGCGAGGGCGATCCCGACCGGTGCCAGCGAGATCACGGTGACCAGCACCGACAGCACCGACGTGGTGACCGCATGCCGCCGGGCGGTGGCGACCTCGGAGGTCAGGGTCGCCGACGGGCGGGCCGAGAGCACGACGAACAGGACCACGGCCCCTACGACGACCATGAGCGGGACGAGCAGGACCAGCAGTTCGATCGGACCGATGCCCATGATGACCTCCCAGGAATCAATGACTGAATGATTGAAGACATTAGGTCATTGCCGGAGGTCGCGCAAGGACTCCCAGGTGTCCACGTCCCGGGCCTCGTCGCCGACGGCGGGCACGGCAACCAGCCGCAGGTCCCCGACGAGACGGCGGACCGGCAGGCCGTGCTCGTCCTCCGGGTTTGCGGGCCGGGCGGCCGCTAGGGCCGTGCGCCGGTAGACCGCCGCGAGCGTCTGCCGCCGCCCGGAACCGTCCACGAGCACCGCACCGTCCACGGCGGGATCGGCCTCTACTGCCCATGTCAGCCGGGCCACGGTGCCGGCGTTGAGCCGCGGCATGTCCACCGCGAGCACGACCACCAGGTCCGGCGCCCGCAGGAAGCGGTCGAGGCCCGCGAGCAGGCCGGCCGCCGGTCCGCCCCCGGCCGGGTCCTCGCGGGTCCAGGTCACCGGCCGGGACGTCGGCACCGGCTCGCCCACCACCACGACCTCGAGGGCGGACATCGTGGCGGCCAGCGAGCGCTCGAGCAGGGTGACACCGTCGATCTCGATCGAAGCCTTGTCGATGCCACCCATCCGGGCGGCGGTGCCCCCGGTCAGCACGACGGCACCGAGTCGCAACGGCGCTCCGCCGACGTCAGGGGGCTGGTTCACCCCGCCAGTCTGGCAGGCTGGGGGCGTGAGCTCCCTCCGTCTCGCCCTGGTGCAGAAGGCCTCCTCGCTCGACGCCGCCGAGAACCGCGACGCCCTCGGTCCGGTCGCCGAGGCGCTCGAGCCGGGCACCGGGCTGGTGCTGCTGCCCGAGGCGTTCATGCGCGACTTCGGCGCCCCGGACACCGACCTGGCCGCGACGGCCGAGCCGCTCGACGGACCGTTCGTGCAGCGGCTGACCGCGTTCGCCGCCGAGAAGGGCACCACGGTCGTGGCCGGCATGTTCGAGGTCAGCGACGACCAGGCCCGTCCGTACAACACCCTGGTCGTCGTCGACGGCGACGGGGTGCGGGCGTCGTACCGGAAGATCCATCTCTACGACTCGTTCGGCTACCGCGAGTCCGACCGCCTCGTCGCCGGGCCTGTGGAGCCGGTCCTGGTCGACGTCGGCGGCTTCCGGGTCGGCCTGATGACCTGCTACGACCTGCGGTTCCCCGAGCTGGCTCGCGAGCTGGTCAGCCGCGGCGCCGAGCTGGTCGTCGTGCCCGCGGCCTGGGTGGCCGGCCCGCTCAAGGTCGACCACTGGCGCACACTGGCCCGGGCGCGGGCCATCGAGAACACCGTCTTCGTCGCCGCCGCCGGCCAACCGGGGCCGCGCTACACCGGTCACTCGCTGGTCGTGGGGCCGGCCGGCGAGGTCGTCGCCGAGGTCGGCGACGGCGACCACGTGCTCGTCGCGTCGATCGAGCGAGAGGCCCTCGACGAGGCCCGGGCCACCAACCCCTCGCTGGTCAACCGCCGCCTCTAGGCCCGGTTCCCGGGGGTCCGCCCGTTGCTATCCTGCCGACGTCGGCCGCCGGGAGCCGGCACCGATCTGATGGGGACTCGATGACCGTGGCGCGGGCCGACGCGAAGCCTGGTCGCCGCCGCGCGGTGCCGCAGGGCCGGTCCCGTCGGAAACGGGTGCCGCGCCCGCAGGCCGCCGACTCCGGGGCGCCGCTTGGACCCGCCACCGGCCACGACCTCGAGACCCCCGAACCGATCCCGCCGCCCAAGCCGGCCCGGGTGCGCCGCTGGCCGGGGCTCCTCTTCCGCACCCTCTGGACGGTGCTGGTCCTCGCCGGCCTGATCGCGGTCGCGCCGGCCTGGACGCCGTACGACGCGCCGGCGTGGGTGACGAACGCAGGGGCGGTGACGCTGACGACCACCTCCGCGTTCGCGCTGGCGGTGCGCACCGGAGGTCGGCCGTTGCTGACCGGGGGGCTGACGCTGGTCCTGGCCTGCGCGGCCGTGCTGACCCAGCAGCCGATGCTGCTGGCCGCAGCGGCGATCTCGACCGCGACGATCGGGACCGTCCTCGGGGTGATGGTGACCATCCCCGCAGCCCGGGTCCCGGCCGTCGCCCGCGAGTGCCTGGTCGCCGTCGTGGTGGCGGCGACCGCGGCGTTCGCGGCCGACGCCTACGACCCACGGGTCTCCTTGGAGCGGGCCGGCTACCTCGTCCTGGGGCTGTCCCTGCTGGGTGCGCTGGCGCTGGCCTACCGGCTCGCGGCCGGGCTGCACGGCCTGGGCCGGCGCGGAGCGGTGATGCTGGTCAGCGGACTCGGCCTGCTCGCGGTCTCGCTCGCCTACACCGAGGCGCTCGGCCGGTGGGGGTCCCAGGAGCTGGTCGACTCCTTCGAGCGCAGCACCCGCGACCTGGCGCACCTGGTCGGGGCGATCCCGCGGCCGACCGAGTTCCTGCTCGGCATCCCGGCCCTGGCGTGGGGCGTCTCCACCCGTGCCCGACGCCGGCAGGGCTGGTGGGGCACCGGATTCGGCGCGGCCGGTCTCGCCGTGGTCGCGACCAGCCTGCTGGACCCGGAGGTCGTCCTGGTCGAGGTCGGCCTGGCGACGGCGTACTCCCTGGTCGTCGGTCTGGTGCTCGGCTACCTGGTGATCCGCGCGGACAGCTTCCTGTCCGGGGCCCGCGGCCGCCGGGCCCGCCGGATCGAGGAGGCCTCGGCGCATCGTCCGGAGCCGGGCCGCACCCATCCGCTGCTGTAGCGTCGCGGACATGGCTCGTGAACCCAAGACCGCCGACGTCGTCGCCGAGATGGTCGCCAATGTCCTCAAGGTCGGTGTCGCTCCCGGCGAGCGGATCGCGGTCGGCGACGCCGTCGTGCTGCTGGAGTCCATGAAGATGGAGATCCCGGTGCTCGCGGAGCACGCGGGCACCGTGGCGGCCGTCAAGGTCGGTCCCGGGGACGTGGTCCAGGAGGGCGACGTGCTGCTGACCATCGACCTCTAGCATCTACCCCGAGGACGTCTGCAGCGTCCTCGAAGGAGGGGTGCCGGAGCGGCCGATCGGAACCGCCTTGAAAGCGGTCGCTGGCAGAGATGTCAGCCGCGGGTTCGAATCCCGCCCCCTCTGCAAAGGTTTTGCCTTGTGCAGGACCGATTCTTCCTAGACTCGGCCTCACCGACCCTGCGGGAACACCCCGGGGCGGGACGGGCAGGTAGGAGCGTCACCCAGTGAGCCCGAACGACCAGGCGGTCACGCAGCCGCGCGGGGTCGATCTCGACGACCCGCGCCGCATCGCTGCTGCGCTCCGGCTGGAGCAGGCGATCTCCGGCAACCTGGTCCTCGACCGGCTCAGCGGGCTGGCGGCACGCCTCCTCGGTGCCGGCTCCGCCCAGGTGTCCCTGCTCACCGACGTGCAGGTCGTGGCCGGCGGGACGGGTCTCGGGGCGATCGCCGTCACCGCCGGACCGAGTCCGCGCAGCGAGTCCCTGTGCACGGTCACCGCCGCCTCTGGCGGACCGCTGGTCGTCGGGGACGCGCACCACGACGCCCGCGTCGAGACGCTGCCGCCGGTGCTGTCCGGTGCGGTCGGCAGCTACCTCGGCATCCCCCTCTCCGACGGCGACGGCATGGTGGTGGGCGCGTTCTGCGTCTACGACCGGGACGCCCGCACCTGGACGGACTCCGAGATCCTGGTCCTCACCGAGCTCGCGGCCGCCACCACCGCCGAGCTCGAGCGTTCCGCGGCCCAGAGCGAGCGAGACCTGGCCCGCCTCCAGTTCGCCCTCGCGATGGAGTCCGGCGGCATCGGCAGCTGGGAGTGGGACCTTCCGGCCCGCCGGATGACCGCGAACGCCCAGTTCCTGGCCATGTTCGGCCTCGACCCAGCCCTCGAGCACACGCCCGTCCCGGTCTCCACGTTCGTCGCGGTGGTGCACCCCGACGACCGCAAGCGGGTCGCGGCGGCGGTCAACGTCACGCTCGACACCGGCGCGGAGTACGTCCAGGAGTACCGCGTGCTCCAGCCGGGTGGCAGCACGCGGTGGATCGCGGCCCGCGGGCGCGCGTTGTTCGATGACCAGCAGCGCGCCGTACGCCTGGTGGGTGCGGCCTACGACACCACCGACCGGCACATCGCCGCGGAGAGCGCCCAGAGCGAGAGCGCGCTCATGGCGCTCATCGCGCGCGCCAGCGACCTGCTCGCCGGCTCGCTGGAGGCCGAGGACGCCGTCCGGAGCTTCGCGCGACTGGTCGTGCCCGTGCTCGCCGACTGGTCCGTGGTCAGCATCGTCGGCGACGACGGGCTCCTCCGGGACGTCGACTGGTGGCACCACGACCCGGCCAAGCGCACGCTCGCCGGCGTCTTCGCCGCGCACCGCCTCGAGGGCCGGACCGAGGCCCGCGGCTCGCTGGCGGCGCTGAGCACGGGCGAGCCGTTCGTGAAGAACGTGGGAGCATTCGAGTTCGCGATCGGCACGTTGAAGTCGGCCGAGGCCATCGACGCCCTCCGCGGCCTCGGCCTGCAGTCGGTCGGCGTCTTCCCGCTCGCCATCGAGGGGCAGGTCATCGGCCTGATCACGCTGGCGCGCGACACCGGTCGGCCGCCGTTCTCCCCGGCCGAGATCGCCGCGGCCCAGGACCTGAGCCGCCGAGCCGGCATCACGCTGGCCAACGCCCAGAGCTTCGGACGCGAGCGGGAGATGTCCGAGCAGCTGCAGCGCAGCATGCTCACCGCTCCGGTCACCCCGGACGACGTACAGGTCGCGGTGCGCTACCTCCCGGCCTCGCGGGTCGCCCAGGTGGGCGGGGACTGGTACGACGCGTTCGCCCAGCAGGACGGTTCGACGGTGCTGGTCGTCGGCGACGTCGTCGGGCACGACTCGGTCGCCGCCGCGGTGATGGGCCAACTGCGCAGCATCCTGCGGGGGATCGCGGTGGCCAACGGCGGCGGTCCCGCGGAGCTGCTGCGCGACCTGGACCGGTCCCTGGGCACCCTCGAGATGGCCACCAACGCGACGGTGCTCGTCGCCCGCGTCGAGGGGCCACCCGGCAGCGGCCGGTCACTGAGCTGGTCCAACGCCGGGCACCCGCCGCCGATCGTGGTCGACGCCGAAGGCACCTGGCGCAGCCTCGACACGCACGACGTGCTGCTCGGCGTGGCCGCCGACCTGCCGCGGCGTGAGGAGCGCATCGACCTCACCGGCGCCCAGACCGTGCTGATGTACACCGACGGCCTGGTGGAGCGGCGCGGCGAGGACATCGACGTCGGCATCGCCCGGTTGGGCACAGCTGCGGCCTCGGGCATCGCCGAGTCGCTGGACGAGCTGGTGGACCGGCTGCTGCTGGAGATGCTTCCGGAGGCGCCCGACGACGACGTCGTCCTCCTCGCGCTCCGGATGAGGTGACCGGGACTACTCCGAGCCGCCGAGCTCCAGCGACACGGAGTCGTAGACCAGGTCGTTGAGGCGCTGGCGGTGCCGCTCGAGGTCGGCGACCAGCCGCAGCAGCTGCGCGCGGACCGGCTCCACCTCGGGGGCCTCGAGCACCTCGGGGCCGAGAACCGCCAGCCGGCTCACCAGTCCCGCGCGCTCGCGACCCAGGCTGAGCTCCCGCGCGGCCAGCCAGGCGTCGCCGCCGCGGGCCCGGTCCGCGGTGAGCGCGTCGCGGACACCGGCCATCCGGTGCCGGACCAGCCAGCGCCACACGTGATGGCGGCGGGGGGCGTCGAGGGCTTGCTGAAGCCCGAGGATGGCGTGTTCCAAACCGGTCATGGCGGCCACCTCCGGTCACGGGGGGACTTCCGAGTGTGAACCGGCTCACGCGACGGTGACAAGAGCCACGGGGCCCGCATTTGGCGGCGGCGACCGGCATTGGGTGTAATCGGGACGTGTCGTCCAGCTATCGGTTCGCGGGGCCGTTCATCGTCCGCCTGGCGGGCCTCGGCCTGGCCCTCGTCGGTCTGCTCGCCCTGCTCCTCGTGCTCGTGGTGACGGTCGCGCCCCTCCCCGACGCCGCGTTGGGCGCCGGTCTCATCGTCGTGCTCGTCGCGTGGCTCGGGGTCCTCGTCGGTGTCGCGGTCCTGCGGCGGCGGGACGTCGTCCGTCTCGACGACGTGGGCTACCGGGTCCGGCACATCCGCGGCGCCGGCGTGCGCGAGGCCACCTGGAAGGACGTCGAGGACGCGACCGCCCCCACGGTGCGGGGCGACCGCTGCGTGCTGCTGCGGCTCCGGGACGGACGCACGACCACGATCCCCGTCGACGTGCTCCGCGGGTCCTCCGACGCGTTCGTCACCGACCTGCAGGAACGCCTCGACGCCGGGCGCGGCTACCGAGCGCTGCCCGAGCGGTAGTTCGCGGCCGATCGGACGGCCGCGCAGCGTGGCCGATTCGCACCGTTCACGCCCGGCCCGGTAGCCTGTCCTGGCTGTCTGGAGGTGTCGCCTAGTGGCCTATGGCGCCCGCCTGCTAAGCGGGTTGAGGGTTACCCCCTCTCGCGGGTTCAAATCCCGCCACCTCCGCCAGATCGTCCACGGCTCCGTCCCGGCTCCTCGCTGGGCCGGGGCCGGGGCGGGGGCCGTCATCGTCCCCCGCCCCGCCTGTAACGCGGGGTTATGGACGCTTCACCCGAGGTACGACGCTGGCAGACCGTCCACGACGCTGGCAGGGCGCGATGGTGAACGGGATCTCGAGCGCCTCGGCGGCAGCATCAGGCCTGCCCGCTGCCTTTGCCAGTCCTGTGGACGCATTGCCAGCGGTATGCCGCAGGTCAAGCGTCCATAACCCCGCGTTACAAGGGCGGGCGGTCAGCTGCGGGCGCCGAGCCTGTCGGGGACAGGGTCACGTAGTCGCCGACCCGGAAGGAACCGAGCGTCGTCACGGTGACCGGCTGCAGCCCCACCGGGACGCCGGCGGTGTAGGTCACCAGCGTCACCTCGGCGTCCCGCTTGATCTTGCTGCCGATGGCCAGGGCGTAGGCCGCGCCGCCGGTGGTGCCGTTCGTGTAGGAGTAGCCGACCTTGCCGTTCTCCCCGGTCGTGGCCGATGGTCCGACCTGCTCGTGCAGGTGGCCGGCCAGCACCAGGTCGACGCAGCCGTCGTTGAGGGCCTGCCGGCCGCTGTTGGCGTCGTGCACCAGCAGCGTGGAGATCCGGTCGCCGTCGGCGTCGTGACGGCAGGCCAGGTCGGCCAGCCGCTGCTCCTGGTCCTCGAAGCTGATGCCACGCTCGTCGCGCCAGGTCCCCAGGCCGCTGCTGCGCGGGTCGTTGACCCCGAGCAGCCGCATGCCCGCGGGGCCGTCGACGACCGTGCCCTCGAGCGTGGTGAACCCGAGCCGGCGGGCCTGCTTCGAGACGAAGTCGCCGTTGTCGTGGTTGCCCGCGATCGAGACCCGGTCGTCGTAGTCGTCGAACGCCGTGTCGAGGGACTCCAGGCTGAACGCCTCCCAGGACCCTCCGGTGGAGGTGTCGTCGCCGGCGTCGAGCAGGAACGTCGCGCTGCCCTGGTCTGCGACCGCTCGGGCCACCGGGTCCATCCCGATGTTGTCGTGCCGGTCGCTGACCAGCAGGCCGACGACCTCGCCGTCGGATGGCTGGTGCAGCTGGGTGGCCAGCTCGTCCGAGGCGTCGACGAGCCGGCCGTAGAACGCCGTGCTGCGCCGGTAGGAGTCGACCGCGCTCTCCACGAGCCGCCGCGTGCCGGTGGTGACCAGGCCGGACTCGACCTGGAGCGGCTTGGCCTCTGCGGGCAGCGACACGTCCGGCAGGGTGGCCGCGAGCGGCTGCCAGGTCGCCACCTCGACGGGCTCGTCGTCCTGGTCCCACGGGCGCACCGCGAGCGTCCCCGCCACGATCGCGACGACCAGCACGACCGACGTACGACGGACCGTGACGCCGCGTCGTACCTCTGCCCACCGCCGCCGTCCCACCAGGAGCACGACGGCCGGGGCGAGCAGGCCGACGAGCGCACCGTCGACCGCGCTGTCGAGGGCCAGGTCCGTCAGCGTCGCGGTGACCTTGCGGATCTGGCCCTCGGGGCGGGAGGCCAGGAACGCGTAGCGCTTGATCAGCGCGGGGTAGCTGTCTGCCGTGGTCTTGCCCAAGTCGATCCGGGCTCCGATCCGGCCGCCGCTGGGGTAGCGGAAGTTGGGGAGGTACGGCCCCAGGTCGAGGGTCGCGTAGCCGTCCAGGCTGGGCCGCACCACGGCGTCGTGGCCGGCCACCACCGTCGAGCGGGAGCCGGTCAGGAAGAGGACGGCGGCCGTCGGGAGCGCCACCACGAGCCACGTCGCGAGCAGCACGACCGAGAGCCGCCAGCCGGGCGGTCCGACCCGGGGGCGCGAGGTCGTCGGAGTCGGCTGCATCCCGCCCAGCCTAGGGTGAGGGGATGGCCGAGTTCCCCGAGCTCCTGCACACCGTCCTGGACACCACCACGCCTCGCGCGCTGGCCGAGTTCTACCGCGAGCTGCTGGGGCTGGAGTACCGCCCCGGCGACGAGGCGCCCCCCGACGGCACCGCGGACGACGCCGACTGGCTGGTGCTGGTGGACGCCCACGGCAGCCGCAAGCTCGCGTTCCAGGAGGTTTCGAGGCTGGAGCGCACCACGTGGCCGCAGCACGACGTGCCCATGCAGCTGCACGTCGACTTCACGGTGCCCGACGCGGCCGCGCTCGAGCGGCACAAGGCGCGCGCCGAGGCGCTGGGTGCGTCGGTCCTCCTGGACCGGACCGACGAGGAGGACGAGCCGTTGTACGTGCTCGCCGACCCCTCCGGTCACCCG
>JBDSMW010000062.1:0-37948 GCA_039915665.1 Nocardioidaceae bacterium | reverse complement strand
ATGCTCAAGGCCTGACGCCTGAGACAGTTGGCGGGTGCACACAGCTCCCGGGTCCCGTCGTTCGTGGTGGCGAACGGTCGTCACCGACGTGCGCCCGTTGCAGGTGTCGGCGCCGTACCGCCGGCTGTTCTTCGGCAACACCGTCGCGCAGCTCGGCCAGCAGATGACCAACGTCGCGGTGGCGATCCAGGTCTACGCACTGACCCACTCGTCGTTCTACGTCGGGCTGGTCGGCGTCTTCGCGCTCGTCCCCCTGGTGGCGCTCGGGTTGTACGGCGGCGCGATCGCCGACGCGGTGGACCGCCGGAGCCTCGCCCTGCTGGCCAGCGCAGGACTGTGGGCCGTCTCGATCGCGCTGATGGTGCAGGCGTTCGCCGGGGCCGGGTCGATCTGGTTCCTCTACGGCTGCATCTCGGTGCAGTCCGGCTTCTTCGCGGTCAACAACCCGGCGCGCAGTGCGATGGTGCCGCGACTCCTCGACCAGGAGCTGATCCCGGCGGCCGCCGCGCTGAACATGGCGTCGTTCAACCTGGGCTTCACGTTCGGGCCGCTGCTCGGGGCGCTGGTCATCAAGTGGCAGGGGTTCGGTGCGGCCTACGCGATCGACGTGGTCACCTTCTCCGCTGCCTACTACGCGTTGATCCGGTTGCCGCGGATGCCGCCGATGGAGAACAGCCCGCGGGCGGGCCTGAAGTCGGTGGTCGACGGGCTCCGGTTCCTCAAGCGCTCGCCCAACCTGCGGATGACGTTCGTGGTGGACCTCTGCGCCATGGTGCTGGCCCAGCCCCGGGCGCTGTTCCCGGCGCTCGCCTACAAGGTGTACGGCGGCGGAGCCGGTGTCGTGGGCCTGCTGCAGTCGGCGCCCGCCGCGGGAGCGGTCGTCGCGTTCCTGTTCTCGGGCTGGGTGAGCAAGGTCCGTCTGCAGGGGATGGCGATCGTCATCGCGGTGATCGTCTACGGCGCGGCCGTCGGCGGCGTCGGGCTGACCGACGTGCTCTGGCTCGGCGTGGTGTTCCTGGCCCTCTCCGGGATGGCCGACATGGTCAGCTCGGCCTACCGCAACACGGTGCTCCAGGTCGCCGCGCCCGACCACCTGCGCGGACGGCTCCAGGGCGTGTTCATCGTGGTCGTCGCGGGCGGTCCGCGGGCCGGCGACTTCCTGGCGGGCTCGGTGGCGAGCAGCACGGGGGAGCGGTTGGCCCTGGTCCTCGGCGGCGCCGCGTGCATCGTCGGTGTGCTCACCGCGAGTGCCCTCTCGCGCCGCTTCCTGGAGTACGACGCGCAGCACCCGACCGCCTGACGAGGGTGGCGTGGGAGGGATCACGTCCCACGGGTCGGAACTAGATGGTTGCAGAACGCAAGTAATGGGTAACCTGGTCGACGTACCCCACAGGAGATCCGAGGCCATGACGCACACCGCTGAGACCACGACCACCGCCGGTCACCCCACTGAGGACACCCCGATGTCGCACCGCGAGGTGCTCGAGGCGCTGTCCGGGCTGCTGCTCGCCCTCTTCGTGGCGATGCTGTCGTCCACGGTGGTGTCGAACGCCCTGCCGCGCATCGTCGCGGACCTCAAGGGCAGCGAGTCCGGCTACACGTGGGTCGTCGTCGCGACGCTCCTGACCATGACGGCCTCCACACCGATCTGGGGCAAGCTGTCCGACCTGTTCAGCAAGAAGCTGCTCGTGCAGAGCGCGCTGGTCGTGTACTCCATCGGCTCGTTGGCGGCGGCAGTGGCGCCGAGCATGGGCACGCTCATCGCGGCTCGCGCCGTGCAGGGCCTCGGCGTCGGTGGCCTGACCGCGCTGGTTCAGGTCGTGATCGCCTCGATCGTGTCGCCGCGCGAGCGGGGTCGCTACTCCGGCTACATCGGCGCGGTCTTCGCGCTCGCCACCGTGAGCGGTCCGCTCATCGGCGGCGTCATCGTGGACTCCTCGCTCGGCTGGCGGGGCTGCTTCTTCGTCGGCCTGCCGATCGCCGCGCTCGCTTTCGTGGTGCTCCAGAAGACCCTGCACGTCGCGACCATCAAGCGCGAGGTCAACATCGACTACCTCGGCGCCGTGCTGATCACCGGTGGCGTCTCGACGCTGCTGATCTGGGTCTCCCTGGCCGGCCACAACTTCGACTGGGCGTCCTTCACCAGCGGATGGATGATCGTCCTCGGTGTCCTGCTGCTCGTCGCCGCGGTCGTCACCGAGGTGAAGGCCAAGGAGCCGATCATCCCGCTGCGCCTCTTCAAGGACCGCACGACCAGCCTCGCCACGTTCGCCTCGATCATGGTCGGCATCGCGATGTTCGGCTCGACGGTGTACCTCTCGCAGTACTTCCAGATCGCGCACGCCATGAGCCCTACCCACGCCGGGCTGATGTCCATCGCGATGGTCGGCGGCCTGCTGGTCTCGAGCATCACCACCGGCCGGATCATCTCCAAGACCGGCCGCTGGAAGAAGTTCCTCGTCGGCGGCATGGTGCTGGTCGTCATCGGCCTGGTGCTGCTCAGCACGATCGACGCGACCACCAGCCTGCTGCGGGTCGGCGTGTTCATGGCGATCCTCGGTCTCGGCCTCGGCGCGACCATGCAGAACCTCGTCCTCGCCGTGCAGAACAACACCGCCCAACGCGACATGGGCGCGGCCAGCTCCGTGGTCGCCTTCTTCCGGTCGATGGGCGGCTCGATCGGCGTTGCGGCGCTCGGTGCGGTGCTCAGCCACCGGGTCGTCGACAGCGTGTCGACCGGCCTGGCCAAGGTCGGCGTCGACCCGTCCGCCGGTGGCGGTCAGTCCAACGCGATCCCCGACATGGCCACGCTGCCGGCCCCGGTTCGCGCGGTCTTCGAGGCCGCCTTCGGCGACGCCACCGGCCGGATCTTCCTGATCGCCGCGCCGTGCGCCTTCGTCGCCCTGGTCGCGGTGCTGTTCATCCGCGAGGTGCCGCTGCGGACGACGATCGAACGTCAGGACGAGACGGCTGCCGCTGCTCCGGAAGCCACGGCGCAGCTGGGCTGAGCTCGTCCGCCGATTCACTGGGCACCCAGTGAATCGGTCGCACCCCTGCCGTTGCAACGGCGGGGATGTGCACGTTTCGGCGGGGCGGGAGGGCGGCGACGGCGCACGTCAGGGCCAGTGCTGCGAGGAACCAGCCGGCTCCGAGCAGCGACACGAGCGTCGGGGCGACCAGGGCGCCCAGCAGGGCCGCGCCGACCATCACGCTGTCGGTAAGCCCCAGGGTGCCCGCCCGCTGCGCGTCCCGCACTCCGTCCTGGATCGTCTCGGTGGCCGCGCCCTCGACGTGGACCGCGGCCGCCCCGACCACGGCCAGCGCCGCCAGCGCGAGCAGCAGGTCCGGGACCACCGGCACGAGCAGGAGCGCCCCGGTCAGCACCAGCAGCCCGAACCGTGCTCGGGTGCGCGAGGTCCGGCCGCACCACCACAGCAGCGGGGCGGCGAGCGCCCCGAAACCCAGCGCCGCGGTCGCGACCCCGAAGCTGCCGGTGCCCTCGGTCAGCGGTAGCAGTGTGAGGCCCACCGCGGCGAGCACCCCGTTGAGCAGCGCGACGGTCCCGATCGCACGGCGTACGCCGGGTCCGGCGGCCGCCGCGCGCAGGACGGAGCCGAGCACCGAGCCGGCGGGGCGCCCGGTCGGCGCAGGGAGGAACACGCCGTGCAGCAGGACCAGCGCGGCCACCGACAGCACAACCGCCGCAGCCGGCACGTACGCCCGTGTCGCGGGCGTCAGCAGCAGACCGCCGATCGCCGGCCCGACCACGAACGACGCCACCTCGATCGTGACCAGCGTGTCCGTCGCCCGGCGCCGGTCCACGCCGGCGAGGCCGGGCATCGCGGCGGCCAGCGCGGGGTAGGCGGGGGTGCCGGCGGCCACCGCGAGGGTGGCCGTGAGCACGGCCACGAGCAGCTGCCCGCCGGCCACGGCGACGGCGGTCCCGGTCAGCAGCACCACGCGTGCCGCGACCGTGAGCCGCACGATCCGGTCCCGCCGGAACCGGTCGGCCACCGTCCCGGTGACCCAGGACAGCAGGACGTAGGGCAGCATCCGTGCGGCTCCGGTCACGCCGAGGAGCGGCCCGGCACCGGTTGCGTCGTCGACCAGCACCAGCAGGAGCGGCCACGGCAGCGACATCGCGAGCGCCGCGAGCCCGTGGCTCACCAGCACCCGCCGGACGGGGGACATCAGCCACGCCCGACCAGCCGGGTCGCAAGCGGCGGGAAGCCGTTGAACCCCACGGTGCTGTAGCACGTGGTGTAGGCGCCGGTCCCGAGCAGGCGGACGACGTCCCCCTCGGCCAGCCCCAGCGGCAGGTGCACGGGATCGCGCTCGTAGAGCACGTCGGCGCTGTCGCAGGTCGGCCCGGCGAGCACGCACGGACCCGTCGCGCCACCGTCCGCACTGGTGAGCAGCCGGTAGCGGATGGCCTCGTCGAGGGTCTCCACCAGGCCGGTGAACACCCCGGCGTCGAGGAACACCCAGCGCGTGTCACCGCGCCAGACGACCGCGACGACGGTCGAGACCAGCGTGCCGGCGTCCGCGACGACCGCCCGGCCGGGCTCGACCAGGGTCTGTGGACGGTGGTCGCCGAAGTGCCGGCGCAGCGAGAGCTCGAGCGCCGCGCCGTACGCCGGAAGGGGCGGGCAGCCCCCTTCGAGGTGCGCGGGGAAGCCGCCCCCGAGGTCGAGCAGCCAGGGAGCGAGACCGTCAGCCCGGAGGACCTCGAAGACGTCGGCGGCTGCCCGGATCGGGGCGTCCCAGGCTCCCGGGTCGCGCTGCTGGGAGCCGACGTGGAACGACAGGCCGGCCGGCTCGAGGCCCACCGCCGCAGCCGAGCGCAGGATGTGGGCCGCCTGGTCGGGGGAGCAGCCGTACTTCCGGGACAACGACCAGTCCGACCCTGCACCCGACGTGCCGATTCGGCAGAGCACGGCCGACCCCGGCGCGGACGCCGCGACCTTCTGGGTCTCCTCGAGGCTGTCGACCACGAACAGGCGCACGCCGAGCCGCGCGGCGGACGCGATGTCCTCGCGGCGCTTGACCGGGTTGGAGTACACGAGGTCGGCGGGCTGCGCCCCTGCGCCGAGCACGGCAGTCACCTCGGCGGGGCTCGCGACGTCGAAGCGGCAGCCCGCCCCCGCGAGGGCCGCGAGCAGGGCGGGCTCCGGGTTGGCCTTGACCGCATAGTGCACGGCGGTGCCCGGCAGGCTGGCCGCCAGTCGTCGGTAGCGCGTCACCGCCGCCGCCACGTCCAGGTCGAGGTACGGCGTCGCCACCGTCGTGGGCCGGCCGCGCTGGGGGACAGTCGGCTGAAGCATCGCGGACATGGAGGGACCCCTGCGGGAGGTGGGTGGGTGCCGGTCCCGAGAAGGCGGCCCTGTCACCCGGTCAGGAGGTCGACCCGTCCCGCCCTGATACGGCCGGTCCAGACACTGCGGGCAGCAGGAGCGCCCGGGAGGACATGCCGACGGTGTGCCCGAGGCCGTCGAGGAACCGGTCGCGCAGGACGGTCGTCCCGCGGATCGCCCACAGGGTCTGGACCGTCACCCAGGAGAGGTCGCGCGCCTTGTCGATGTTCCAGGAGCTGAGCAGGTGGACCAGCGGGCCGAGCCGGTCGTCGACCCGGCGCTGGACCGTGTCGAGGAACGAGCGCCGGATCGGACCCTCCACCTGGGCGAGGACGTGGTTGACCGCCTCGTAGTCACCATGCAGGTCGTCGGGCTCGAGCCCGAGCGCCCGGCACGTCCCGACGACCGCGATCGGCAGGTCGTGCTCGATGTGCGCGTTCATGCCCGCGACGGCGTACTGCACCGGCAGCCGACCCCCCGCGCGTGCGTCGAACAGCGGACGCCACGCGGGAGGGACGGCGCGATGGGCTGCGTGCTCGTCGTACGCCGCGAGCCAGAGGTTGGCGAACCGGACGTCGAGCGCCGCCATCGTCGCCGGGTCGCGGAACGTGACCGACGTGGCCGAGGGCCGGGCGATGATCGCGGCGATCCGCTCGGTGACGGTGAGGTACATCCGGTTGAACACCGCGACACCGTCGTCGTCCGCGAGGTCCTGGTCGATCTCCCGCAGCCGGGTGATCACCTCGTCGACCGTCGTGGGCAGGCTCACCCTCCGAGTATCCCCCGGGTGGGCGCCGCCTGAGCGGTGTCGCTCAGGCGGTGCGGAACCAGGCGGCGGTGTCGGGCGCGAGCCGGCCGTCGACCGGGTCGGGGTCGCTGCTGATCAGCAGCTCTCCCGCGAGGTCCGGCAGCTTCGCCGGGCGGGAGCCGCAGTTCACCATGCAGACCAGCTCGTCGCGCCGGAACGCGAACGTCCCCGGCGCGGTGTCGACCGGCTCCGCCTTGTCCCCGAGCGCGGACGTGACCTCGCGCCGGGTGCGCAGCATCCGTCGGAAGAAGCCCAGCGTCGACGCGTCGTCCTGCGTCTGCCGCTCCACCGTGACATCGGCCCAGTCGTCGGGCTGCGGCAGCCAGGGCTGACCCGTGCCCGGCCCGAAGCCGTACGGCGCCGAGGTGCCGGACCACGGGATCGGCACCCGGCAGCCGTCCCGGCCGACGGGCTCGCCGCCACGGAAGTAGGCCGGGTCCTGCCGGAGCTCCGGAGGCACGTCGACCTGCTCCAGGCCCAGCTCCTCGCCCTGGTAGACGTAGGCCGAGCCGGGCAGCGCCATCATCGTCAGGGCCGCGGCGCGGGCGCGGGCCCGGCCGCGGTCGCCGCCGCCGTAGCGCGTGGTCTCCCGGACCACGTCGTGGTTCGAGAGCACCCAGGTCGGCGTGCCCCCGACGAGGCCGACGGAGTCGAACGTGTCCGCGACGACCTTGCGGAAGGCGGACGCCGACCACGGGGCCTCGAGCCAGGTGAAGTTGAACGTCTGCTGGAGCTCGTCCTCGCGGATGTAGCGGGCCATCGCCTCGGGCGTGCCGGCGCAGGCCTCGGCGACGGCCATCCGGTCGCCGTCGTACTCGTCGAGGATGGTCCGCCAGTGCCGGTAGACCTCGTGCACCTCGGGCTGGTCCCACATCGGGTGCGGAGGCTTGTGGTGGCGCTCGCGCGGGATGAGGTCGGCCTGCTTGTAGAGCCCGTGCGCGGCGTCCACGCGGAAGCCGTCGACGCCGCGGTCGAGCCAGAAGCGCAGGATCGCGTCGAACTCGTCGTGGACCTCGCGGTTCCACCAGTTCAGGTCGGGCTGGCTGACGTCGAACAGGTGGAGGTACCACTGGCCGTCCTCGACGCGGGTCCACGCCGGACCGCCGAAGATCGACCTCCAGTTGTTCGGCGGCTTCACGCCGTTGCGACCGGTGCCGTCGCGGAAGACGTAGCGGTCGCGCACCGGGTCGCCCGGGGCCGCCGCGAGAGCCGAGAGGAACCAGGGGTGCTCGGAGGAGGAGTGGTTCGGGACGAGGTCCACGATGACCCGGACCCCGAGGTCGTGGGCCGTCGCGAGCATCGCGTCGAAGTCCGCCAGCGTGCCGAACAGCGGGTCGACGTCGCGGTAGTCGGCGACGTCGTAGCCGTGGTCGTGCTGCGGGGACGGGTAGAACGGCGTGATCCAGACCGAGTCCACCCCGAGGTCGGCGAGATAGGGCAGGCGCTGCCGGATGCCCTGCATGTCGCCGATGCCGTCGCCGTTGCCGTCGGCGAAGGAGCGGACGTAGATCTGGTAGCAGACGGAGTGCCGCCACCACGGGCTGGTCGAGTTGATTTGCACGTTCCAATTGCACGGGTTACCGGGATTCCGTGTCAAACCCGATGCTCCAGGACCTTCGTCCCTCGTGTCCGGTGCCCCGACGGACCATGCTGGCACCGATGACGACGCGAGAGCTCGACCGGCTGCTGGCCGCCCTGCCCCCCCGGCCGCGCGTGGTCGTCAGCGGCAACGCGGCGACGCCGTGGACCGTGCTCCGCGAGGTCGACGAAGCGCTCGAGACCTACGTCCTGCACCTGCTGAACCCGCAGGCCGGTGTGCCGGACCGCGACGGAGTCACCCTGGAGACGCCCTTCGTGGGGCCCGGGGCCCGGCGCAGCCCCCGGCTCGCCTACCTGCCGTCGCGGCTGTCCATGGTGCCGCTCCTCTACGCGAGCCGGCTGCCGCCGGACGTCGTGCTCCTGCACACCTCGCTGCCGCACGACGGCACGGTGTCGATGGGCACCGAGGTCAACGTGCTCCCGGCGGCGGTCGAGGCCGTGCGCCGGCGGGGCGGCCTGGTGATCGCGCAGGTGGACCCCGCCATGCCCTACGTGTACGGCGACGGGGTGCTGCCGCTCACCTGGGTGGACCACGTCGTGGAAGCGAGCGACCCGCCCGGCTCGCCGGTGCCTCCCGTCGTGGACGACGCGTCGCGGGGGGTGGCCGAGAACGTCGCCCGCCGCATCGGCGACGGGGCCACCCTGCAGACGGGCATCGGCAGCATCCCCGACGCCGTCCTGTCGGCGCTCGGTGACCGACGGGGCCTCCGGGTGTGGAGCGAGATGATCAGCGACGGGATGCTCGACCTGGAGAAGGCCGGCAGCCTCGACCGGGACCGCGAGATCACCTGCTCGTTCCTCTTCGGCACGCCGGAGCTGTACGCCTGGGCGGACCACAACCCGCGGCTGCGACTGCGCCGCACCGAGGTCACCAACGACCCCACCCTGATCAGCACCCACGACGCGATGGTGTCGGTGAACACCGCGCTTCAGGTCGACCTCTACGCGCAGGTGAACGCCTCGCGGGTCCGCGGCCGGCCGCACAGCGGGTTCGGCGGGCAGACCGACTTCATCGTCGGCGCCCTGCACGCGCCCCGCGGCCAGGCGGTCATCGCGCTGCGGTCGTGGCACCCGCGTGCCGACGTGTCCACGATCGTGCCGATGCTGGAGGAGCCGGTGACGTCCTTCCAGCCCTCCGCCGTGGTGACCGAGCAGGGCACCGCCGAGCTGTGGGGGCGCTCGGACCGGGAGCAGGCCGAGGCGCTGATCTCGGGGGCCGCACACCCGGACGCCCGCGAGGAGCTGGCCGAGGAAGGCCGGGCCCTCGGCCTGCTGGACTGAGCCTGGCCCGCGTCGTGGGACGGCTACTCGAGGACGGACCGACGGCTGGCGTACTCGTCGTGGTCTATCTCGCCCCGCACCTCCAGCACGGGCCGGGTGGACCGCACGCAGCAGGGTCGAAGGTCCCGGCCGTGCGGGACGTCGGGCCCTTCCTCGGTGGAAGCGAGCGACGCACGCTGAAGCCATGAAGACCTCAATGACTCCCGGTTCGGTGCTGGTTGGCGTGGACGGCTCGGTGGGCAGCGACGCCGCCGTCGAGTGGGCGGCGGCCTACGCCGTCGCGCACCGTCGGCCCCTGACGATCGTGCACGGCACGGGCGCACCCGTCGTGACCGACTTCGTGATCGACCTCGACGAGGCCCGCAAGCAGCTGCGGATGGCGGGTCGTCGGGTGACGGACCACGCCCTCGGGGTGGCCCAGAAGGCGGGCGCAGGCCCCGACATCGACGTGCACGTCGAGGTGCAGGAGCCGCGGACCCTGCTGACCGAGGCGGCCGCCGGGGCACACCTGCTGGTGCTCGGCAGCCGCGGGCACGGAGCCGTGCTCAGTCTGCTCCTCGGTTCGGTGAGCGTCGCCCTGGCCGCGCACGCCCCGTGCCCGGTCGCCGTGGTCCGCCCCGCCGCCGGCGACGACGAGCGGCGGCCGGTGCTCGTAGGGATCGACGGCACCGCGGACTCCGCCCACGCCCTGACGTTCGCGTTCGAGCTCGCTTCGGTCCAGCATCGGCCGCTCGAGGTGCTGCACGCGGCCGGAGAGGCGTGGCTGTTCCCGGCCCCCGATCCTGCCGGCCCGACCATGGTCGAGGAGATCACCGCCGACTGGCAGCTGCTGATGGCGGAGTCGGTGGCGGGCTACGCCGAGAAGTTCCCCGACGTCTCGTTCACCAGCACCGTCGCCCAGGGCTCGGCCGCCGGCGCACTGGTCGCGGCCTCCGAGCACGCGTCAACGGTCGTCGTCGGTGCCCGCGGCCGGAGCGCCCTGACCAAGCGGCTGCTCGGCTCTGTGAGCCGCTCCGTCGTCGAGCACGCGCACTGCACCGTCACGGTGGTCCGGGGCTCGACCTCGTGAACAGCTCGGTGCAGCTCGGGGACTCCGAGTGCCGTGACCTGCTCACCGGCGGCGTGGTGGGTCGCGTCGCGATGGCCACTCCGGTGGGTCCCCGCATCGTGCCGGTGAACTACAGCCTCCACGGGGACGCGATCGTGTTCCGCACGGCGCCGTACAGCGAGCTCAGCACGTACGGCTGGAACAACGAGCTGGCGTTCGAGGTCGACCACCTGGACTACGAGACGCACCAGGGTTGGAGCGTGGTGGCGATCGGTCGGGCGCACGTGGTCGATGACCCCGACGAGGTGCAGGCCATCCGCCGGGAGTGGGAGCCCCGGCCGTGGGCGCCCGGATCGCGCAACCTCTACGTCAAGCTGCCCTGGCGCGAGCTCACCGGGGTGCGCCTGGGCGACGACTGGACGCGCCAGACGATGATGCCGGCGCGCCGCACTGTGTGACCCTGGTGCACGTGCCCCCGCTCTCCGACGTCGGTCCCACGCTGCCGGCCGACGCCCGCTCCCTCCTGGACGCGGTCGTGGCCATCAGCTCCGACCTCGACCTGCACAGCGTGCTCGAGCGCATCGTCGTCTCCGCGTGCAAGATGACCGGAGCGAGGTACGGCGCGCTCGGGGTGCTCGGCAACAGCGGCGACCTGGTCGACTTCGTGACGTCGGGGTTCACCCCGGAGCAGCACGCGGCGATCGGTGACCTCCCGCGCGGCAAGGGCATCCTCGGCCTGCTGATCCAGGAGCCCCGCCCGCTGCGGCTGCGGACCCTGCAGGCGCATCCCGCGTCCTACGGCTTCCCGCCCGGGCACCCGCCGATGGAGACCTTCCTCGGGGTCCCGGTGCGGATCAGGGGGACCGTGTTCGGGAACCTCTACCTGACCGAGAAGGCCGGGCGCGCCGTCTTCACCGAGGAGGACGAGCAGCTCGTCGACGCGTTGGCCCGCGCGGCCGGCTTCGTCATCGACAACGCCCGGTCGTTCGCCCTGAGCGAGCGCCGTCGGCAGTGGCTCGAGGCCTCGGCGGACATCGTGGAGTCGCTGCAGCCTCCGGTGGAGCTAGACGCGGCCCTGGGCCGGATCGTGCACGGGGCCCTCCGCATCTCCGGGGGACTGGCGGTGGCGGTGGTGCGGCACGGCGACGACGGCTACGGGGTGCAGGCCGCCGACGGACCCGAGACGAACCTCCTCGGGGAGCTGGTCGGGGAGCTCGAGGAGCACATCGACCGGGCCCAGGAGCACGGCGACCTGGTGGTCGTGCCCCGCGGGGACCAGGGCACCGCCGTGCTGGTGCCCCTGCGTGCCCACCTCGTCGACACCGGGGTCATGCTGGTGGTGCTCGGCGCCGGGCGGGGCACCCTGGCCCCGGAGGAGGCGGAGCTGCTCGCGTCGTTCGCCGACCAGGCGTCCCTGGCCCTCGACCGGGCGCAGGCCGTGTCGGACCGCGAGGAGCTGATGCTCGTCGCCGACCGGGACCGCATCGCGCGTGACCTCCACGACCTGGTGATCCAGCGGCTCTTCGCCACTGGTCTGCACCTGCAGGGCGCGCGTCGTACGGCGACCGGCGACGACATCAAGGCCCGGCTCGACGAGGCGGTCGCCGACCTCGACGTGACGATCCGAGACATCCGCTCAACGATCTTCGACCTCCAGGTGCCGCACGTCGCGTCGCTGCGCGCCGAGCTGCGAGGCGTGGTGCGGGAGTACGTGCCCGTGCTCGGCTACACGCCCCTGGTGCGCACGAACGGGCCGTTGGACACGGCCGTGGCGTCCGCGATCGGGGCCCAGATGCTCGCGGTGCTGCGGGAGGCGCTGTCCAACGTCGCCCGGCACGCCGAGGCGGACGCGGCGGTGGTCGAGGTCGAGGTCGCCGGCAACGAGGTGACGCTGCGGGTCACCGACAACGGGCACGGCCTGCCCGCCGAACGCCGGGAGAGCGGCCTACGCAACGTGCGCCGCCGCGCCGCAGACCTCGGCGGCACCGTGCGGTTCCACCAGGAGGAGCCGCACGGCACCCGCCTGGAGTGGACCGTGCCGCTCGGCCCGTCAACCTGACCCCAGCAGGGTCCGCGTCTCGTCGTACATCTGCCGGTCCTCCCGGGAGGCCACGACGAAGGTGCGCACGTCGCTGCCCGGCCCCGTGACCTCCCCGTCCGCACCCGTCCCGCCGACGCGCACGCCGAGCCAGGCCAGCCGCGCGGACACCAGCGACCGCAGCTGGCCCGAGTGCTCGCCGATCCCGCCGGTGAACACCAGCACGTCGATTCCCTCGAGGGCGGCGACGCACGCGCCGAGCAGGCGCACGAACCGCTCCACGTAGACGTCGACGGCCAGCCGCGCCTCGGCGTCGCCCGCGTCCCGACGTCGGAGCACCTCGCGCAGGTCGGCGTCGCCACAGAGTCCGAGCAGGCCGCTCTCGTTCTCCAGCACGTGGTCGAGGTCCTCGTCGGTGTGCTTCGCCAGCCACAGCAGGGCTCCCGGGTCGACCGTTCCGCTGCGGGTGGCCATCACCAGGCCGTCGAGCGGGGTGAAGCCCATCGTCGTCGTGCGGCTGCGACCGTCGAGCGCCCCGCAGAGCGACCCGCCGCCGCCGAGGTGGGCGACGACGACCCGACGGGCCTCCGGCGCGAGCTCGGCCACGCGTCGGACGGCCCAGGCGTGGGACAGGCCGTGGAAGCCGTAGACCCGCACCTTCTCGCGCAGCCGCGCGGGCAGCGCGTAGGTGCGGGCCGCCGCGGGCAGCGTGGTGTGGAACGACGTGTCGAAGCAGGCGACGTGCGGCACCGACGGCAGCAGCCGGCGGAACGTGTCGATGCCGTCGAGGCTGGGCGGCTGGTGCAAAGGAGCCAGCTCGGTCAGCCCGGCCAGCTCGTCCCGCACGGCGTCGTCCACGACGACCGCCGCCGTCCGGTGGCCGCCGTGCACCACCCGGTGCGCGACGGCGTCGACGTCGACCCAGGCCGACCGGTCCGCCTCGGCCTCGGCCACCGAGCCGTAGGTGCGCACGTCGCGGTCTGCTTCTAGCACGCTCAGCTTCACCGAGGTCGAGCCGGCGTTGACGGTCAGCAGCCGCAAGGTCCTAGGCCTCCCACGTCCACTCGGCGACGACCGGGATGTCCTCGCCGTGGGTGCGCGTCCAGGTGCGGGCCGCCATCCTGGCGTCCACCATCTGCTGGCGCAGGTGCGCGGCCCGCGAGCCCAGGCCGTCGACGCGGTCGATCACGTCCATCACCAGGTGGTAGCGGTCGAGGTCGTTGAGCATCACCATGTCGAACGGCGTCGTGGTGGTGCCGCGCTCCTTGAACCCGCGCACGTGCAGGTGCTGGTGGTTGTGCCGCCGGTAGGTCAGTCGGTGCACCAGCCACGGGTAGCCGTGGAAGGCGAAGATCACCGGCTGGTCGGTGCCGAACAGGTTGTCGTACTCCCGGTCCGGCATCCCGTGCGGGTGCTCGGTCTCGGGCAGCAGCCGCATCAGGTCGACCACGTTGACCACCCGGACCCGGAGGTCGGGCAGGTGGGTGCGCAGGATCGACACCGCGGCCAGCGTCTCCAGCGTGGGTACGTCGCCCGCGCAGGCGAGCACCACGTCGGGAGCGTCGCCGTCGTCGTCGTCGCTGCTCGCCCACTCCCAGATCCCCGCGCCGCGCGCACAGTGCAGGGCCGCCTGCTCGGCGTCGAGCCAGTCGGCCTGCGGCTGCTTGCCGGCGACCACGACGTTGACGTAGTGCCGCGAGCGCAGGCAGTGGTCGTAGGTGGAGAGCAGCGTGTTCGCGTCCGGCGGGAGGTAGACCCGCACGATCGACGGGTCCTTGTTCATCACCACGTCGAGGAACCCGGGGTCCTGGTGGGTGGAGCCGTTGTGGTCCTGGCGCCACACGTGCGAGGACAGCAGGTAGTTCAGGCTCGCGAGCGGTCGGCGCCAGGGGACCTCGGCGCTGGCCTGCAGCCACTTGGCGTGCTGGTTGAACATCGAGTCGACGATGTGGATGAACGCCTCGTAGCAGGTGAACAGCCCGTGCCGCCCGGTCAGCAGGTAGCCCTCGAGCAGGCCCTGGCAGACGTGCTCCGAGAGGATCTCGAAGACCCTGCCCTCGCGGTCGAGGTGCTCGTCGTACTCACCGACCCCGGCCTGCCACCGGCGGCCGGACACCTCGAGGATGTCCTGGAGCCGGTTGCTGGCCAGCTCGTCGGGCGCGAAGGTCAAGAAGTTGTCCGGGTTCAGCCGGGTCACGTCGCGCAGCCAGCTGCCGAGGATGCGCGTCGCCTCGTGGGCCGTGCCACCCGGCCGGTCCACCGTGACGGCGTAGTCCCGCCAGTCGGGCAGCCGCAGGTCCCGGAGCAGCGCGCCCCCGTTGGCGAACGGGCTGGCGCTCATCCGCTTGTCGCCGCGCGGCGACAGCGCCGCCAGCGCGGGCACCGGTCGGCCCTGCTCGTCGAACAGCTCGCGCGGCCGGTAGGACAGCATCCAGGCCTCGAGCACCCGCCGGTGCTCGTCGTTGCCCCGCGCGTCGGGCAGCGGGACCTGGTGGGCCCGGAAGGTGCCCTCGACCCGCTGGCCGTCCACGACGGGCGGGCAGGTCCAGCCCTTCGGGGTGCGGAGCACGATCATCGGCCACAACCGGTCGACGGGGGCGTCGCCGGCGCGCGCCTCGGTCTGCAGCCGGACGATGTCGTCGAGGCAGGTGTCCATCACCTCGGCCATCTGCTGGTGCACCCGGCCCGGGGCGTCGCCGGAGACGACGTGAGGGTCGTAGCCGTTGCCGCGCATCAGCTCGAGCAGCTGCTCCTCGGGGATGCGGGCCAGCAGGGTCGGGTTGGCGATCTTGTAGCCGTTGAGGTGCAGGATCGGCAGCACGGCGCCGTCACGCGCCGGGTCGATGAACGTGTTGCAGTGCCAGCTCGTGGCCAGCGGACCGGTCTCGGCCTCGCCGTCGCCGACGACGCAGAACGCGACGAGGTCCGGGTTGTCTAGCACGGCGCCGTACGCGTGGAGCAGGGAGTAGCCGAGCTCGCCGCCCTCGTGCAGGGAACCCGGGGTCTCGGGCGCGCAGTGGCTGGGGACCCCGCCGGGGAAGCTGAACTGGCCGAACAGGGCCGCCATGCCCTCGGCGTCCTGCGGGACGTGGGAGTAGAGCTCGGAGTAGGTGCCCTCCAGCCAGGCGCAGGCGTTGGGGCCGGGACCGCCGTGGCCCGGACCGGCGACGAACACGGCCGACAGGTCGCGCTTGAGGATCTGCCGGTTCGCGTGCACGTGCACGAGGTTGAGCCCGGGGACGGTGCCGAAGTGGCCCAGCAGCCGGGGCTTCACGTGCTCGGGGGCCAGTGGCTCGGTGAGCAGCGGGTTGTCCCGGAGGTAGATCTGGCCCACGGCCAGGTAGTTCGCGGCCCGCCACCACGCGTCGGTGAGGGCGAGCTCGTCGGGGCTGAGCGGGCCGGTGGCCCCGCTCACCGAGTAGGGGAGCGGGGCCAGGGTGTCTCCGGAGGAGGAGACCGGGGTGTCGGCCCCGGTGTCCTGCCCGGCGGTGGTGGTCGAGGTCACCGCAGGACCGGGTTGTGCTGGACCAGGTGCTGGTGCGACCAGACCTTGCCGAGGCCCCAGGTGTCGCCAGCCAGGGTGAGGCCGAGGACCACCATGCTGAGGGCGCCGAGGATGTGGGCGTCGATCAGCGGGTTGGTCTCCGGGAGCAGGGCCACGGTCCACATCAGGAGGTACATCACGAACCCGGCTGCGGCACCGACGCGGATCGCGATCCCGAAGGTGAGGGTCACCCCGATGAACAACAGGCCGAGCATGAAGGCCCAGTTCACCCACGCGTCACCGGCCATGCTGTTGTACATGCCCTTGAAGGGGCCGGAGGCGCCGAACTGGAGGAACCCCGTCGTCGGGCTCCCGCCGTTGATCCAGGCGTCCGGTGAGAAGAAGTCGATCCCGGTCTTGGCGCCGGCCTTGTCGGTGATGGCGCCGGTGGAGAAGCCGAGGGCGAGCAGCTTGTCGAGGAAGGCCCACAAGAAGGTGAGGCCGAACCCGATCCGCAGCACCGCCAGCGCCTTGCGTGCCGGCCCGCTGGTCACGATGGTGTCCTGGCTGTGGGCGGCGGTCGTCGACGTGGTGCCGACGTCCGCGTGCTGGTGGAGTGTGCTCATGGGGTGCCTCCCTGGTGGTGGCCATCGGTTCTGATGGCACCTCCAGGTTGGCGGACCCCGGGCTCCAGCAGCAGGGCCGTGCGGCACGACCCGGAGGGACCAAGGTCCCGCCGGTCAGCTGAGCAGCTTCGACGCCAGCACGGCGGCCTGGGTGCGTCGTTCCAGGCCGAGCTTCGCCAGGATGCTGGAGACGTAGTTCTTCACGGTCTTCTCGGCCAGGAACAGCCGCTCACCGATCTGCCGGTTGGTGAGTCCCTCGGCGATGAGTGCGAGGATCTTGTGCTCCTGCCCGGTCAGCGACGCGAGCTCCTCGTGCTCCTCGGGACCGTGCCGCAGCCGTTCGAGCACCCGCGCGGTGAGCGTGGGGTCGATGAGAGACTGCCCGGCCGCCACCCGGCGTACGGCGTCCACCAGGTCGTGGCCGCCGACCTGCTTGAGGAGGTAGCCCGCCGCGCCGGCCAGGATCGCCGCGAACAGCGCCTCGTCGTCGTCGTAGCTGGTCAGGATGAGCGCCTTGATGTCCGGGTCCACCGACCGCACGTCGCGGCAGACGTCGATGCCGCTGCCGTCGGGCAGCCGGGCGTCGAGCACCGCTACGTCGGGCCGCAGGGCGGGGATGCGCGACGTGGCCTCCTGCGCCGTGCCGGACTCGCCGACGATCTCGATGTCCCCGTCGCTCTCCAGCAGGTCGCGCAGCCCGCGGCGCACGACCTCGTGGTCGTCGAGCAGGAAGACGCGGATCGTGGGGGTCATGGCTCGAGTATCGCCCTAGTTGAACATCGCGGGGTCGACCTGGATCCAGGTGTGCCTCGCGCTGGCGACCACGCGCCCGTCTGCGTCGTAGAGCGTGCTGGCGGTGAACGACTTGCGGCCGTCGCTCCCCAGGTGCCGGCCGACCACCACGTGCGTGTCCCCGACGACCGGCAGCGCGTCGACGCGGGCGGTCATCCGGCCGAGCACGCAAGGCCTGCCCTCGAGGTCCTCCGACCAGCCGCCGACGCAGTCCAGCGCCGCCCAGGTCGTGCCGACGCCGCAGTGCTGCACGCCGTCGACCAGGTCGCTGGACTCGGCGTGCCCCGGCTGCGGCACCCACAGGGAGGCGACGTGGCCCCGGTCGCCGCCGACCGGTCCCGGGAAGATCCGCAGGCCGTCGCCCTCGGCGCGGTCGGTGCCGCACACGAAGCAGGTCGGGAAGGGGTGGTTGCCGAGGCCGGGGTAGCGCAGCATCGCATCGGCCGCGACGTCCGGCTGCACCTCGTCGACGGCGTCCAGATCGTCCTCGACGACCCGGGCGGTCGCCACCGGGCCGGCCTCGTCGGACAGGGTGGTCACGCCGTCCTCGGTCGTGACGGTCAGGCCGGTGTCCATCGGCGGCGGCCGGCGCAGGGTGACCTCGACGGGCCGACCGTCGGCGTCCGGGACCACCTCGGCCAGCGCGCCGGACACGAAACCGCCGTTGCCGGAGCGGGCCGGGCCGTTGAAGCGGGCGGGGATCACGATCTGGCTGCTCATGCGCGGATCCGTTCGTAGCGTTCGAGCGCCTCGACGCGCTCGGCCTTGTGGTCGACGATCGGCTCGGGGTAGCCGTCCGGCACCCCGTCCGGGGACGCGGACGGGTTGTGCACGTGCTTGGTCGCCACGTGGGCGAGCTCCGGCACCCAACGGCGCACGTAGCTTCCGTCCGGGTCGAACTTCGCACCCTGTGTCGTCGGGTTGAACACCCGGAAGTACGGCGCGGCGTCGGTCCCGCAGCCCGCGACCCACTGCCACCCGTGCTGGTTGGAGGCCAGATCGCCGTCGACGAGCCAGTGCATGAAGTGCCGCGCACCGTGCTGCCACTCGACGTGCAGGTCCTTGACCAGGAAGCTCGCGACGATCATCCGGACCCGGTTGTGCATCCAGCCGGAGGCCCGGAGCTGCCGCATGCCGGCGTCGACGATCGGGAAGCCGGTGCGACCCTCCTTCCACGCGTCGAGGTGGTCGCCGGGTTCGTCGTAGGGCATGCGGGCGAACTCGGGGCGGAGGTAGTCCCGGGCCGAGGCGGGGTTCGCGAAGAGCACGTCGGCGTAGAACTCACGGAAAGCGAGCTCGCGGCGGTAGGCGACGGCGCCCTTGCCGGTGCGGCCCTGCAGGTCGGCCAGCATGGTGCGCGGGTGGATCTCGCCCCACTTGAGGTGCCGCGACATCCGGCTGGTGGTGTCCAGGTCGGGCCGGTCGCGCTCGTCGTCGTAGTCGGCGAGGTGGTCCTCGACGTACGCCTGCCAGCGCGTGCGCGCCTCGGCCTCGCCCGCCTCGGGGAGCTCCAGCCCACTCGGGACCGGGGGGTCGGGGATGTCGACGGTGTCGTCGAGCGACAGCCAGGTCGCGCCGGTCGGGGCGCCGACCGGGCCGCGCCAGCCGTGCTCCAGCCAGGCGCGGGAGAACGGTGTGTAGACCTTGTACGGCAGGCTCGAGCCGTTCTTGACCCGGTCCGGCGCGACGGCGTAGGGCGAGCCCGTCCGCACCAGCTCCACGCCCGCGTCGGCCAGCGCCTTCTCGACGTCGAGGTCGCGCTGGTGGCCGTAGGGCCCGTAGTCGGCCGCCACGTGCACGCGGCTCGCACCGACCGCCTTCGCGGCCAGCACCACCTGTCGCACCGGGTTCCCGCGTACGACGCACAGCCCGGTCCGGCGCTGCCGGAGCGAGGCGTCGAGCGCGCGCAGCGATCCCGCGAGGTACGCCTGCCGCGAGACGCCCGCCGGTCCCCACAGGGCCGGGTCGAGCACGAACAGGGGCAGCACGCCGTCCCCGTCGCAGGCGTCGAGCAGCGCGGGGTTGTCGGCGAGGCGGAGGTCCCGGCGGAACCACATCACGGCAGTCGTGGGCACCTCGCCCACTCTGCCAGGGCGCGAAAAGGACGGGCGACCCCCGATGAGACAGAATGGGCCGGTGAGCGATCTGATCGACACCACCGAGATGTACCTCCGGACGATCTATGAGCTGGTCGAGGAGGACATCGTGCCGCTGCGCGCCCGGATCGCCGAGCGCCTCCACCAGAGCGGCCCGCCGGTGAGCCAGACGGTCGCCCGCATGGAGCGCGACGGGCTGCTGACGGTGCAGGGCGACCGGCACCTGGAGCTCACCGAGGACGGCAACCGCCTCGCCGTACGCGTGATGCGCAAGCACCGGCTGGCCGAGCGGCTGCTGACCGACGTGATCGGGCTCGAGTGGGAGCACGTGCACGCCGAGGCCTGCCGCTGGGAGCACGTGATGTCCGAGACCGTAGAGCGCCGGCTCGTGGAGCTGCTGGGCCATCCGACGGCCTCGCCCTACGGCAACCCGATCCCCGGCCTGGCCGAGCTCGGCGAGCCCGCCCCGACCGAGTCGTCGACCACGGACGCGGAGCCCCTCGACGTGGTGGCCAGGGGCCCCGAGGAGATCCGGGTCCTGGTCCGCCGCATCGGCGAGGAGATGCAGAAGGACGAGCTCGTGATGGCCGCGCTGCGCCGGGTCGGCGCCCTGCCCGACAAGGTCGTGATCGTCGCGGCCGGACCCGCCGGCGTGCTGATCGGCAGCGGCGGCGAGACCGCCGAGATCGACACCGAGCTCGCCGCGCACCTCTTCGTCCACCGCCTCTAGCCCGCTCCCCCGAGTTGTCAGAACCTCGGGTGGCTATGGCGACCAGAGGTTCTGACAACTCAGCAGCGGGGGACCCCGACGGCGATCAGGTCGGCAACCACGGTCTCGGGTGCGAGTCGGACCTCGTTGGCCGTCGCGCGGAGTACGACGGAACCGCTGGCGACGACCTGGCGCTCGCGCCGTATGTCGGACTCCCAGTGGGCAGCGGTCATGTGATGCGAGCCGTCGACCTCGAGGACGACCCTGCCCCAGGGCAGCCGCCACTCGGCGTCGAGATAGCGCACCCGACCGGATCGCTCGCGTCGACGCACCTGGCGGTCCGGCACCTGTAGCGAAGAACGGCGGCACAGTGCGACGAGGTCGAGCTCGCTCAGCGCCTCGGACCCACCGGCGATGTCGTGGAGGGCCAGCCGCAGGTGCTGCTTGTGCCTGATCCGGCCGACGGCGCGCATCGCCTGCTCGAGGTCCTGCGGGCTGCACAGCCGCTGCTGGACCACGGCGGCCAGCAGAGCGCAGGCGTAGCGAGGGAACGGTTGCCACGCAGCGGCGTCCAGCGCCGACCTAGCGAGCCGGGTCCGGGGGAGGATGGAGTCCGGGTCGAGGTCACGCGGATCGAGTCGACGGGACTCGTGCACCTTGACCTGGGGATGCGCCCAGGTCTTCGCACCCCGCTGGACGACGAGGTGGACGAGGTCCTTCTCCACGCCGAAGAACCGGAAGCCGGCCGTCTCCAAGGAGGTGAGACCGCCCAAGGACACACAGCCCGTCGGATCGAGGACCGCGACCCACATCAGCTGCCGTCTCGTCGGGACGTGATTGTGCGCGACGACCGTCCGATCGCCGTACCTCCGCCATCTCAGCGCGTCGACCTGCGCGCGGATCTCGCCGCGCGTCAGCCCCGCCGCGCCGAGCTGCGCGAACGTCGCGACGCCATCCTGTCGACGGATCAGCTTTCGAACCGGCCTCAGGTCCATCCACCCACCGTCGTACCCGACGACTCATCGCAGAAGACCCAACTCGGTCACTGTGGACGAGCCCCCGACTTGTCAGAACCTGAGGTGGTCATGGCAACCCCACGTTCTGACAACTCGGTGAGGGCGCGGAGGAACTCAGTGGTGCCGTGGTCGACCTTGAGGATCGGGAGGTCGTCGGCGCGGGTGGGGCCGCGGGTGACGACCACGACGGGTACGCCGCGCTTGGTGGCGTGCCGCACGAAGCGGAAGCCGGACATCACCGTCAACGAGGAGCCGAGCACGACGAGGGCGTCGGAGGTGGGGTCGAGGGCGTCCATCGCGGCGTAGCAGCGCTCGACGCGCGGCTTGGGGACGTTCTCGCCGAAGAACACCACGTCGGGCTTCAGCACGCCGCCGCACGTCTCGCAGCCGGGCACGTGGAAGCCGGAGGTGTCGGAGAGCTCGACGTCGCCGTCTGGGCGGCTGGCCACGTCGGTGTGCCGGTCGGCCCAGCCGGGGTTGAGGTCGGCGAGCCGCCGGTGCAGCGACGCGCGACCGGTCCGGGCCCGGCACGCCAGGCAGATCACGTCGGCGATCCGGCCGTGCAGGGCGCACAGGTCGCGGGAGCCGGCGGCCTCGTGGAGGCCGTCGACGTTCTGGGTGATCAGCAGCCGTAACCGGCCCTGGGCCTCGAGGGCGGCCAGCGCCCGGTGCCCGTCGTTGGGGGTGGCGCGCCGCATCCGGGACCAGCCGAGGTGCGAGCGGGCCCAGTACCTCTGCTGCGCCTCGGGACCGGACACGAAGTCCGAGAACGTCATCGGCATCCGGGCCGGGGAGTCCGGTCCGCGGTAGTCCGGGATGCCGGAGTCCGTGCTGAGCCCGGCACCGGTCAGCGCCACGAACGGTCGCTGCGACAAGAGGTCGAGCGCCTCCACGGCAGGGCTCGGGGCGGACGAGAGGGTCATCGCTTCCAGCGTACGTGGCGACCCGACCAGGCGGCGGTGGTCGCTCCGGGGTCGCGATGTCCGCCGTGACCGGCGAGCACTCGCGCGAGCTCACCCGGCAGCCCGCGTTCTGAGAACATGAGGCGCATGACGCCGAAGAAGAACGTCCGAGCCTGGCTGTCCGACATGGACGGCGTCCTCGTCCACGAGGAGGAGCCGATCCCCGGCGCCGCGGACTTCATCGCGCGCCTCACCGCGACCGGCCGGCCGTTCCTGCTGCTCACGAACAACTCGATCTACACCGCGCGCGACCTCAGGGCCCGGCTGCACCGGTCGGGGATCGACGTACCCGAGGACGCGATCTGGACCAGCGCCCTCGCCACCGCGCAGTTCCTCGACGACCAACGTCCGGGCGGCTCGGCCTACGTCATCGGCGAGGCCGGGCTGACCACGGCGATGCACGAGATCGGCTACGTGCTCTCCGAGCGGGATCCTGAGTACGTCGTCCTGGGTGAGACCCGGACGTACTCCTTCGAGGCGATCACCACCGCCATCCGGCTCATCGAGAAGGGCGCGCGCTTCATCGCCACCAACCCCGACGTCTCCGGTCCCAGCGTCAACGGGCCGATCCCGGCGACCGGGTCGGTGGCGGCGCTGATCACCAAGGCGACCGGGGTCGACCCCTACTTCGTGGGCAAGCCGAACCCGTTGATGATGCGGTCGGCGCTCAACCGGATCGACGCGCACTCCGAGACGACGGTGATGGTCGGCGACCGGATGGACACCGACGTGATCTCCGGGCTGGAGGCGGGGCTGCGCACGATCCTGGTGCTGACCGGGTCCACGAAGCGCGACCAGGTGGAGCGGTTCCCCTACCGGCCTACGCACATCGTGGACTCGGTGGCCGACATCGTCGACCTGGTCGACGAGTGGAACGACGACGACCAGGAGGTCGTCGACTTCGCGCAGTAGACGTCAGCCGTAGCGGAGCTCGGCCCGGGCACGGGCCTTGGCCGCCTCGACGTCGCGGTCCTTGGGTGGCGCGACCGTGGTCAGCTCGGCGAGCAGCCGGCGGGTGGTGTCGGCCACCTCCAGCACCGCCCGCTCGAACGCGGCCTGGTTGGCCTGCGAAGGACGGGTGGCGCCGCTGACCTTGCGGACGTACTGCAGCGCGGCGGCGTGCACCTCGTCCTTGGTCGCCGGAGGCTCGAAGTTGTGCAGGGTCCTGATGTTGCGGCACATGCTGCCTAAGGTACGTCGACCACCCGGACCACGTCACCGACCAGCGCGATCCGGCCGCCGCCCAGGGGCAGGGTGCGGACCTCGACCCCGGCGTAGCGGCGGGTCACCCACGAGGCCGTCTGTGACAGCGAGCCGTCGGTGCCGACGTGCAGGGCCACGAAGCGCGAGCGGTTCGTGGACCAGTCCATGACCGGGGTGACGAGCGTGCGCTGGTCGGGGAGGTAGGTGAACGTGCGTGGGTCCCAGCCGGCGCTCACGTCGGTCGTCGGTCCGAAGCCGTATGTGTCCGCGCGGCGTACGTCGGCGAGGTCGCGCAGGTCGAAGCTCGCCGCCTGGGCCCCGAGGCCGGAGCCGGACGCGGAGGCGTCGTGCCCGATGCCCACGACCAGGTCGCCGCCGACCGGGTGCAGGTAGGAGGAGAACCCCGGGATCTTGAGGGCACCCACGACCCGCGGCCGGTCCGGGTCGGACAGGTCGACGGTGTAGAGCGGGTCGGTCTGCCGGAACGTCACGACGATCGCGAGGTCGCCGAACCAGCGCACCGACTGGATCGTCTCGTCCCGGCCGAGTCCGCCGACGCGTCCCGTCTCGACGAGCCCGCCCTCGCGCTCGTCGAGCACCAGCACGCCGTTGGACCGGCCGCCGAGCTGGGCCGCGACGCGCAGCCGTCCGTCGTACTCACTGAGGGACCAGCGGTCCTTGACCGTGCCGCGGAACGAACCCGACGCGGTGTACGTCGTCCGGTCGCCGTCGAGGGTGAAGGCGTTCACCTGCGTCGTGGGCACCCGGTCCCCGGTGGTGGTCGCCACGTAGAGCCGGGATGCCGAGGAGTAGACCAGGTCGCCGGCCGCCGTGACGGCCGTGGTGGCCGGCGTCGCCGGCTCGTCGAAGGGGAACGTCAGCACGCTGATGGTGCCGAACCCCGAGGCCTGCCGTGGGTGCCGGACGTCGGAGCAGTCGACCAGCGCGCGCTTGGCACCGCCGTCGGAGCGGACGCCCGGGAGCCACGCCGAGACGGGCGCCGCGCGGACGATCTCCTTGTTGCGCGCGGTGGCCTGGCGCGCCGTGCGGTCACGGTTCGGCTGCACGAAGTCGAGCGGCGGGTAGCCCGTCGTCACGACCACCCGCACCGTGCCGTCGGCGTACTCCCGCGTGGAGATCGCGCCACCGTCGATCGCCTCGTTGCCGGTGAACCGCGGCGTGGCCGGGTCGCGGAGGTCGACCGACAGGACGTGTGTGCGGGTGTCGACCGGCCGCACGGGCAGGAAGGTGCGGTCCCGCACGACGTCACCGAAGAAGGGGTACGACGTCCGCTCGTCGCCCACCACGAGCACCATGCCGTCGCGGAGCAGCAGCTCGGGTGTCTGCAGGGCCGGCCCCGGCAGCGTGGTCCGGGACAGCTCGCGGGGTGTGCCGGTCACGTCGGTGACGACGAGCTGCCGGCCGCTGATCCGGACCACGAGCGACCCGTCGGTCTTGGCCACGTCGGCCTCGTCGACGTCGGCCTCCTGGGTGTTGGTGCCGGTCCCGCTGCTGTCACCGGCGACGGAGGGCGACGCCACGGAGCGTTCGGCCAGCGCCATCGGCATCACCGGTCCGCCGCCGAGACCGTAGGGGCCGACCAGAGGCAGCGCCCGCTCGACGTACCACTGGCGCAGCTGCTCGCAGTCGTCGAACACGGGCAGCTCGTCGGCAGAGACCGCGGGGACCCGGAAGAACGACCCGGCCGCACCGACGAGGCGGGGCCCGGCGCCGAACATCCCGGTCGTCAGGACGGCAGCGGCGACGGCGCCGGCGGTGGCGCCGACCGCGAAGGTGGTGATGGCGCGTCGTGTCATGGAGGTGGGACGCGGCCGGGGCGCCGGCGGTTCCCTGGCAGAGTGGGGCCACCACCCGACCCGAGGAGAGACCCGTGCCCGAGCGCGAGTTCGATGTCGTCCTGTTCGGCGCCACCGGCTTCACCGGTGGGCTGACCGCCGACTACCTGGCCGGCGCCGTGCCCGACGGCTGCCGCTGGGCGCTGGCCGGCCGCAACCCGGCCAAGCTCGAGGCGGTACGCGACCGGCTGGCCGGCCAGGACCCGTCGCTCGCCACGCTGCCGCTGCTCACGGCCGACGCCACGGACCCCGCGTCGCTGGCCGACGTCGCCGGCCGCACGAAGGTGGTCATCACCACGGTCGGCCCGTACGTCGAGCACGGCGAGCCCCTCGTGGCGGCGTGCGTCGAGGCCGGCACCGACTACGCCGACCTGACCGGCGAGCCGGAGTTCGTGGACACGGTCTACGTGAAGCACCACGCCCGTGCCGTCGAGACCGGAGCGCGGATCGTGCACGCCTGCGGCTTCGACTCCATCCCGCACGACCTCGGCGCGATGTTCACCGTCCAGCAGCTGCCCGCGGGGGTCGCCCTGCGCGTCCGCGGCATGGTGCGCAGCAACGCGACGCTGTCGGGCGGGACCTTCGCCTCCGCCCTCGGTGCGTTCTCCCGAGCGCGCCAGATGAAGCAGGCGCACGCCGAGCGCCGCAAGGTCGAGCCCCGCGTGCAGGATCGAAAGGTGCGGACCACGGCGCGCCGCCCGCACTTCGACCGCGACGCCGGCTTCTGGCTGGTGCCGCTTCCGACGATCGACCCCCTCGTCGTACGCCGGTCGGCGGCCGCCCTGGAGAGCTACGGACCGGACTTCACCTACAGCCACTACGCCGCGGCCAAGAAGCTGCCGAGCGTCGTGGGCGGCATCGGGCTCGTCGGCGGACTGGCGGCGGCGGCCCAGGTCCCGCCGCTGCGCCGGCTGCTGCTGCGCCGGCTGCCGCAGGGGCAGGGGCCGAGCGAGGAGCGCCGCGCGAAGTCCTACTTCTCGGTGCGGTTCATCGGCGAGGGCGGCGGCCGCAAGACTTACACCGAGGTCCGGGGCGGCGACCCGGGCTACACCGAGACCGCCAAGATGCTCGCGGAGGCGGCGCTGTGCCTCGCGTTCGACGACAACCCGGAGACCTCCGGGCAGGTCACCACGGCCGTGGCGATGGGCCAGAACCTGCTCGACCGGCTCGTGAAGGCGGGTCTTTCCTTCACCGTCGTCCGAACGGTGGATGCCTGACGTGGTCCGTTAGGACCATATTCGCCCGATCGTTCCCGATGTGGTCGGGAACCCACCTAACCTGGTCGAGAACGACACGGACTTTGGGTATCTGGGAGACACGTTTTTTCATGAGTGTGAGGTTGCGCCTGGGAGCGCGGGTCTCGGCTGCCCTCGTGGTGCTGGCGGTGCCCGTGTCGATGGCCGGGCTGTCCCCTCTGATCATCAATACGTCGGGCACGGTCGCGGTCCCGCAGACCAGCGCCGCCCCGGCTCCCGCCCTCGGTCGGCAGGGCGAGCGTCCGCCCGCCGTGGCCGAGCAGACCACCATTGCCGGTGGCCTCCAGCTGAGGACCAAGAGGGAGCGCAACCGCAAGATCGCGGTCAGCAGCTCCAAGGGCAGCCACGTCTGGACCGCGAGCTCGCTCGCGGAGCACGACCTGCCGTCGGCCGCGCTGCGGGCCTACAAGGACGCCGCCGCCTCGATCGACAGGACCGACCCCGGCTGCCACCTGCCGTGGACGCTGCTCGCCGGCATCGGCCGGGTCGAGTCGGACCACGGACGCTACGGCGGCTCGGTCCTCGGTGACGACGGCGTGCCGCGACCCGCCATCGTGGGTGTCGCCCTGGACGGCAAGGGCCCGGTCGCGGCGATCGAGGACACCGACCACGGCGCCTTCGACGGAGACTTGGTCTGGGACCGTGCGGTCGGCCCCATGCAGTTCATCCCCTCGACCTGGCTGGGCGGTGCCGGGCGCGACGGTGACGGCGACGGCACATCCTCCCCGAACGACATCGACGACGCGGCGCTGGCCGCTGCGGCGTACCTCTGCAACGCCGGCGGCAACCTCGCGGAGCAGACCGCCGAGGACAACGCGGTCTTCCGCTACAACCCGTCGGACTACTACGTCTCCCTGGTCACCGCGTTCGCCCGCGGCTACCGGACCGGTGTCTTCGTGATCCCGTCGCCGGACGCCCCCGACGCGGCGGAGGACGCCGCCAAGAAGGCCAGCAAGGCCAAGGCCAAGGCCAAGGCCAAGGAGGCCCGAGCCGCGGCCAAGTCAGTCCGGCTCGCCAGGACCGAGGCCAAGGCGGCCAGGACGGCCAGGACCGCGAAGGCCCTCGCCCGGACCCAGGCCGCCGCCGCGGTCCGTGCCAACGCGGCCTCCGCCCGGGCCGCCCAGGTCCGCGCGGCCAAGCTGGCCGCGGCCAAGGCAGCCGCGACCCACAAGACGCCGACCAGCACCCCCACCAAGAGCGCGACGTCCTCCGGCGGCGGTGGCGGCGGTACGACGAGCAGCCCGTCACCCATCCCGACCCCCGCGCAGACGCCCGACCCGCCCAAGGTGCTCACCGTGAACGGCGTCGTGACCGCCGCTCCGGGCGGCGGCTGGCAGGTCGACGGAGTGAAGCTGGGCGCCGGCGACGTCGGAGATCTGGCCGTCAGGGACTACGACGGCGACGGCACCACCGAGCCGGTCGCGGACGAGCTCGACGGACTGGTCGGCTCGTCGAGGACCGTGAGCATCAGCTACTCCCAGCAGCCGGGCTTCCGGGTCGTCGGGCTCAGCTGAACAGCTGCTCGCCGACGAAGCCGCCCGCGCGGACGCCGGGCGGGACCGCGAACAGCGCCGACCCGGTGTGCCGGAGGTACTCCATCAGGCCGTCGTCTCGTGACAGCTTGGTCTGCATCGGGATGTAGTGCGTCTCCGGGTCCCGCACGTAGGCGATGAAGAAGAGGCCCGCGTCGAGACGGCCGAGGTCGTCGTTGCCGTCGGTGAAGTTGTAGCCGCGGCGCAGCATGCGCACCCCGTCGTTCTGCGACGGGTGCGCGAGCCGGACGTGGGAGTTCATGGCGACCAGCGGCTGGCCGTCGTTGCCCTCGATGTCCAGGTCGGGCTCGGTGGACTCGGTGCCGCCGGACAGCGGGGCACCCTGGGCCCGGTCGCGGCCAACCAGCTGCTCCTGCTCGCGCAACGACGTGCGGTCCCAGGGCTCGATGGTCATGTTGATCCGGCGGGCGACCAGGTAGGAGCCGTGCTCCAGCCAGGATGCGCCGTCGTCGTCGGCCCCGACCCAGACGTGCTTCTCGACGTCCGCGGCCTCCTCGACCTTGAGGTTCGCCGTGCCGTCCTTGAAGCCGAACAGGTTGCGCGGCGTCGCCTGGCTCGTCGAGGTCGACGACGTGCGCCCGAAGCCGAGCTGGGACCAGCGCAGCGCGGCGCTGCCGAAGGCGATCCGGGACAGGTTGCGGATCGCGTGCACCGCGACCTGCGGGTCGTCGGCGCAGGCCTGCACGCACAGGTCGCCGTCGCTGCGACGGTCCTGGAGGTCGTCGGCCGGGAAGTGCGGCAGCCGGCGCAGGGCCGCGGGCTGCCGGTCCGCGAGACCGAAGCGGTCCTCGCCCGCGGCGTCACGGAACAGCGACGGCCCGAAGCCGAACGTCAGCGTGAGCCGTCCGGGGTGCAGACCGGTCGCCTCCCCGGTGTCGGCCGGGGGTGCGTCGTAGGGCAGCGGCGTGCCGTCGCCGACCGGGCGGCCCTGGGTCATCGCCTCCGCGGCCGCCGTCCAAGCCTTGAGCAGCATGAGCAGCTCGGCGCGGGAGGTCGCGGTGACGTCGAACGCCGCGAAGTGCAACCGGTCCTGGGCGGGCGTGACTATCCCGGCCTGGTGCCTGCCGTGGAAGGGGTAGCGGCCGATGCCCGGACCGGTCCGGCCGTCGGTCGCGCGCGCCGAACCCATGCCACCGGCGAAGCCGGCCGCGCCCACGGCGGCACCCGCGCCGGCGTAGCCGAGGAGGCGACGGCGGCTCAGGGACCGGGGAGCGGCAGCGGCGTCGCTCATCGCACTCAGAGGGTGACGGCCGCGGTCAGGTGGGAGAGCGGCTCGGACAGCGCGTTGACGGCGTCGGAAAGCTCCTTGACCTGCTCGGTCGTGAGCTTGTCGTAGGACACGAAGCCGTCGGCGCCGACGCGGTAGCGGTCGAGCATCGCCTCGAGGACGGTGAAGCGCTGCGCGATCTGCTGCTCGAGCGCGGGCTCCTTGGCCTTGAGCACCGGGCGCAGGCCCTCGAAGGCCACCCGGGCGCCGTCGATGTTCGCGGAGAAGTCGTAGAGGTCGGTGCGCGACCAGATCTCCTCCTCGCCGGTGACCTTGCCGGTGGCGACCTCGACGAGCAGGCTCTTGGCGCCATTGCCGATCTGGTCGACGGTGAACGTGAGCGTGCCGATCCGGCCGTGCAGGATCTCGGTGTCGGACAGCAGCCGGTCGGCGTAGTCCGTGCGCTTCTCCGGGGTCAGCGCGGTGTAGGCCTCGTCCGCCTCCGCCGGCGGCCACAGGTCCTTCTCGATCCGGTGCCAGCCGGTCCACTCCTTGCCCTGCTCGAGGTCCGCCTCGCGGGCGTCCATCTTCGGGTCGAGGTCACCGAACGACTCGGCGACGGGCTCGATCCGCTCCCAGTGCACGCGAACCGTCGGGTACAGCCTCCGCGCCTTCGCGTCGTTGCCGCTCGTGTACGCCGCGACGAACTGCTTCGTCCCGGCGAGCAGCCGGGTCGACTCGTCCTCGACGTACTCCTGGTAGGCGGTGTTGGCCGACTCGACCTGCTTCTGCACGGCACCGGTGGCGTTCGACTTCTCGCCGGACGCGGTGACGGTCAAGGCCTTGCGGATGCCCGCGCCGGTCATCCCCGGCTTGCAGACGGGGACGTACGTCCCGGCGTCGGCGTTGACCACGAGGTTGCGCGACAGCCCGGGGCCGATGTTCTCGGCCTCGCCCACGATGCGCTTGCCGTCGGCGGCGTAGAGGTAGAACTCCGTCACCTTCGTGCCGGTGTTCTTGACCTTGAAGACCAGCCGGCCGGACGGGGCCGACGTGGCCGAGAGGGCGCAGTCGTCGGCGCTCGAGGTGACGGAGATGGTACGGCCGTCGGCGGCGTCTCCGCTGCCCGAGTTGCTGGTGCAGGCGGCCAGGGCGGGCAGGCTCACGCCGGCCACGAGGGCAGCAGCGAGTCGCGTGTGCTTCACGGGATTCCTTCGGTGGTCTGCGGTCGGTAGGTCAGGCCGGGGTGCCGGTGGGGACCGGCGCCTTCGGCGCCGGAGCGCTGCTGCGGCGGATCAGCCGGAAGAACACGGTCATGGTGAGGGCGACGTAGATCACCCACGCGACGGCCTGGAGCCAGGTGGTGGCCGGGGAGAAGTTCAGGGTGCCCCTGAGGATCGTGCCGACGAAGGAGTCGGGCGGAATGGCGCCGCTGACGTCGAACGCGAGGCTGTTCAGGCCGGGCAGGATGCGGGCCTCCTGCAGGTCGTGCAGGCCGTAGCCCAGCACGCCGGCCGCGACGACGATGAGGATCGCACCGGTCCACTTGAAGAACTTGGCCAGGTTGATCTTCACCGCGCCCCTGTAGAACAGGTAGCCGAGCACGACCGCGGTGGCGAGGCCGAGGGCCGCACCGAGCAGCGGTCCGGCGGTAGAGCCGTCGGTGCCGGCGGCGGCCTGCGTCGCGGCCCAGAGGAACAGCGCGGTCTCGAGACCCTCGCGGCCGACGGCGAGCATCGCCACGACCACGAGGCTGGCCCCGCCCGCGGCGGCGGCCGCGTCGACGCGACCCTTGAGGTCGCCGGACAGGCTGCGCGCGGAGCGGGCCATCCACATCACCATCCAGGTGACGAAGCCGACCGCGACGATCGACAGCACGCCGCCGATCGTCTCCTGCGCCTCGAAGCTGAGTCCGCGCGGACCGAAGGTGAGCAGGGCGCCGAAGGCCAGTGACACTGCGACGGCGATCGCGACGCCGCCCCAGATCCGGCCGAGCAGCTCACGGCGGTCGGACTTCACGAGGTACGCGACGAGGATGACCACGACCAGCGTGGCCTCGAGCCCCTCGCGGAGACCGATCAGGTAGTTGCCCAGCATGGGGAAGTCCTTGCTTGCGTAGGTAAGCCTGCCCTAACTAAGCCTAGGCTAACACCGCGCCAGCGCCCCCGTCACCCGGGCGTCGCCCAGACGCATTGGACCAGCCTCAGTGGGCCAGGAAGGTGGCCGCCATGTCCAGGTCGCCGTGCCCGGCCTCGAGCGCCCGCGCGAAGTGCTGCTCGACGGCCTCGATCACCGCGAGGTCGGCACCGGCGCTCCGAGCGGCGGCGACGATCAGGCCCGCGTCCTTGGCGGCGCCGTCGAGCCCGAACGACGGCGTGAAGTCGCCGTCGAGCATCGCCTTGCCCTTGAGCTGGACGTACGGCGCATCCATGGCGCCGCCCTTGACCACCTCGAGGAACTGCTCCGGCGCAACGCCGAGGGCCTTGGCCAGCGTGAGGGACTCAGCGATTCCCTCGACGACGGTCAGCACCCACGAGTTCGCCACGAGCTTGAGGCGGGTGCCCTGGCCGGCCTCACCGACCCACACGGTGCGGGAGCCGACCGCGTCGAACACCGGCTGCACCGTGGCGCGGGCGTCCTCCGGGCCGGAGGCGAGGACCACGAGGGTCCCGTCGTCGGCGGGCTTCTTCGTGCCGAGGACCGGCGCGTCGACGTACACGAGGCCGAGCTCCTCGGCCAGGGACGCGAGGCGGTCGGAGCCCTCGACGCCGACGGTAGACATCTGCACCAGGGTCGCGCCGGCCTGCAGCCCGTCCCGGGCGTCGCGGAGCGCGGACTCGACCGACTCCACGTCGAAGAGCATGGTCACCACGACGTCGGCCCCGCGCACGGCGTCGGCGACCGAGGTGGCGACGGTGGCGCCGGCCTCGGCGAGCGGCTCGGCCTTGGCGGCGGTGCGGTTCCACACGGTGAGCGGGAAGCCGGCGGCCGCGATGTTGCGGGCCATGCCGGCGCCCATGGTGCCGGTGCCGAGCAGGGTGACGCTGGTCTGGGCGGTCACGGGGTCTCTTCTCGTCGGGGGACTCGCGGGCGCGTGGGACGGGTACCCGCGCGGGTCCCGTCTGACACGCTGGTCCGGTGAGCGCAGGACATCAGGTCGGGGACGCGTGGGACCAGGCGACAACGGTCGCACCCGCCCCCTCGGCCGGCCTCGTCGCCCTCACCGCCTTCGTCGCGCTCGCCCTGGTAGTTGCACCCGGAGCGTGGTCCCGCACGCGTCACCTCGTGACGATCGCGCACGAAGGAGCGCACGGGGTCGCCGCGTTGCTGGCCGGCCGTCGCCTCGCCGGGATCCGGCTGCACTCGGACACCTCCGGTCTCACCGTGTCGAAGGGTCGGAGCAGCGGTCCCGGTATGGCTGCCACCGCGGCGGCGGGCTACGTCGGACCGGCGCTGCTCGGGCTCGGGGCCGCGGTCCTCCTGTCCCACGGCTACGCCGTCGGCGTGCTCTGGGCCCTGCTGGTGCTGCTCGGCCTGCTGCTCCTCCAGATCCGCAACTTCTTCGGCCTCTGGTCCGTGCTGGTCGCGGGCACGGCCCTGTTTGCCGTGACCTGGTGGGCCCCGGGCGACGTACAGGTGGTGGTGGCGTACGTCGTGACGTGGTTCCTGCTCCTCGCGGCGCCCCGGCCGGTCGTCGAGATGCAGGGGCAGCGCCGTCGCGGTCACGGCCGCAGCTCGGACGCCGACCTGCTCGCACGGCTCACCCGGGTCCCGGGACTGGTCTGGGTCGGGGTGTTCCTGGTCGTCACCGTCGGCTGCCTGCTGGTGGGCGGGTCGCTGCTGCTCCCGCCGGGACCGCCGCCGATGTCCACCACCCCGGCCTTGGTGACGGCGACGTCGAGCTGGGTCGTCATCTGATTCTCCTCGAGAGCGGGTGCGAGTGGTTCGCTGCGAGCATCGAGGGAACGTCTGGGTGTCACGCGGGAGAGGTCTGTCGGGACGCTGCCTCTTCCCACGAGGGTGTGGATCGAGGCGTTCACGGGCACCGGGGTGCATGACCACCACCAGCCGCACGTTCTCCGTCACTCCTCCTCCCCGCGTCGTTCTCACCTACCTGCAGGACTTCGCCCACGCCGAGCAGTGGGACCCGGGCACGGTGTCCTGCCAGCAGATCGGGGACGGACCGGTCGAGGTCGGCACGCGCTGGAACAACGTCTCGAAGATCGCCGGCAACGAGACCGAGCTCGTCTACACCCTGAAGGAGCTGACCGACGACACGATCGTGCTCGAGGGGAAGAACGAGCAGGCGACGTCGCTCGACACCATCACCGTGCTTCCGCAGGGCTCAGGGAGCGAGGTCACCTACACCGCGGAGCTCGAGATGCACGGGGCGGCCAAGCTGCTCACGCCCGTGATGAAGGTCGTCTTCGAGAAGCTGGGCAACGACACCGAGGACGACATGGTCGAGGTGCTCAACGGCCTGGGCTAGCTGGCCGTGCGGGCTGCGGCTCGCTAGTGAGTGGCGGCCCTGGCCGACCGCAGCCGGGTCATCTTCCAGGTGTTGCGGTCACCGGACCGGACGTACAGCAGCTCGTCGAGCGTCGCGCGGGCCAGCCAGAGGCCGCGGCCGCTCTCGGACATCTCGTCGACGAGCGGCATCTCCGACAGGTCGGTCGCGGGCTCGCCCGTGTCGGCGAGGAAGCCCACCAGCCGGTCGTCGTGCACGCTCAGCGAGAACGCGTAGACGACCTTGCCCACGGGGCGCCCGTGCTTGACCACGTTGCCGTGGATCTCCGCGATCGCGGTCTCGAACATCGAGAGGTCGGTCTCGCTGATGTCGGGGTGCTCGGAGCGCACCTGGACCAGGAGGTCTTGCACCAGGTCGAGCGACTCCGGGACGGCCAGCCCCCGGACGGCGTACTCACCAGCCATCCAGCGCCTCCCCGACGTCGGAGTAGGAGTGCAGGACCCGGTCGAGGTTGGTGAGCTGGAGGACCGTCGCGACCTGCTGGGTGACGCCGGTGATCCGCAGATCGCCGCCGTCCTGCCGGGTCCGCTTGAGCCCGGCGATCAGCACGCCCAGCCCGGAGGAGTCCATGAACCCCACGTCGGCGAGGTCGACGACCACGTGCGTGCGACCGGCCTCGACCGCCTCCGTGATCGCGGTCTTGAGCTGGGGGGCCGAGACCATGTTCAGCCGACCCTCGAGTGTCAGCACGGAGGCTCCGGTCCGGGGTTCCGTCACGTCGATCTGCATGTCAGGCCTGGTCCCTCCGGATGACGACGCACGTGACGTCGTCGGTGGCGTGGTGGATGCGGCTGTACTCCGCGACGATGTCGACGATCTCCTGCACCGTGGAGCACGCAGCGACCGTAGCGCGGGCGGCCTCGCGGGCCTCCTCGATGGTGTCGAACAGGTCGAGCATCCCGTCGCTGAGGGCGATGAAGGTGTCACCGGGCTCGAGGACCACGTGGTCGGCCCGCCACGGCTCCCACGCAGGAGCACCCAGCGGCAGGCCGTCGGACTCGAACTGCCGGGCCTCACCGGAAGCGGTGACGATGCCGGCGATGCCGTGGCCGGCGTCGACGTAGGTCATCACGTGCGTGACCGGGTCGAGCCGAGCGGCGAAGAGGGTCACGAACGTCGAGGTCTCGGTCAGGTCCGACTCGATGGCGTAGGCCGCCCGGTTGACCGCGGTCTCGAGGTCGTTGAACCGGGACGCTCCGCGCATCAACGAGCGGACTCCGGCACCGATGAGGGCGGCCGGGACGCCCTTGCCCATCACGTCGGCCAGCACCACCTGGAAGTCGTCTCCGACGCTGTGCCAGTCGAAGAAGTCGCCGCCCACGGCAGACGCGGGGAGACAGATGCCCGCCACGTCGTAGCCCGGCAGGTGCGGGACCGTGCGGGGCAGCAAGTTGCGCTGGAGCTCACCGGCCCGGTCCAGCTCGTCGCCGCGGGCCAGCTCGGTCTCCACGAAGTCGGCGAGCTCGCGCAGCACGTCGAGCTGGCGCTCGGAGATCATGCGGTGCTCGGTGTCGACGATGCACAGCGAGCCAACGGCTACGCCGCCCGGGGCGTGCAGCGGCTGCCCGGCGTAGAACCGGACGCCCAGCTCCCCCTTGACCGACGCGAAGTCGCGGAAGCGCGCGTCGTTCTCCGGGTCCGTCACGACCATCACCGCGTCGTCCTGGGCGACGTGCGCACACATCGACTCCGAACGTGGGAACTCCACGTCGTCACCGAGTCCCACCACGGCCTTGTTCCACTGCCGGTCGTCGTCGATCAGGCTGACCATCGCCATCGGCACGTCGAACATCTTCTGGGTCAGCCGCACCAGGCGCTCGAACCTCTCCTCACGCGGGGTGTCGAGGATGGCGAGCGAGGCCAGGGCTTCGTGTCGTCGCACCTCGCCGGCGTCGGTCATGGCGGTCGTCCCGAGAGTCACCAGGCAAAGGTATCGGTGTGCGGGCGGCCGCGTGTCCGATTTGTACGACGGCCACCCGTGGAACAGTCCGGGGCTGCTGCCAGGATGTCGGGATGGGCCGGCTGCGGGTGGGGGAGACCCTGCACAGCGATACCGGCACGCCGTACCTCGTCACGGGCACGCTCGCCGAGGGCGGCTTCGGCGAGGCGTACGTCGGCGCGCGGCTCTCTCCGACCGGGCGCCGGACCCGGAGCGTCGCGATCAAGGTCTGCCGGAGCTCGGAGGACTGGCACGGCGAGGCCTACTTCGGGCGTCTGCTGCAGGGCGACCCGCGGGTCGTGGAGCTGCTCGACGCGTTCGTCACCGCGACCGGCCGGGGGCAGCGGCAGCGTCGCCGCCACGTGCTGGTGTTCGAATACATGGACCAGGGCACCGTCTGGGACGCCATCGAGACCGACGGCCTGCGGTGGAGCGAGGGCAAGGTCCGCGCCGAGATCAGGGCCCTGCTCAAGCTGCTGCGGCGGATGCACGGCGTGTGGGTGATCCACCGCGACATCAAGCCGGACAACGTCTACCTGCGCGACGGCCGACTGGTCCTCGGCGACTTCGGGATCACCAAGCTGGCCCTCGACCAGCGCGGCGCCGACGCCTCACGCTTCCAGCCGGACTTCGCGCCGCGCGACCTCGCCTCGAGCGCGATGTGGGGACCGGCCGAGGACATCTTCCAGGTCGGCCTGCTCGCGGCGAGCCTGCTGTCGGGCGAGATCTGGTGGAACGACGTGGTCTCCGCCCGGGCGATCGCCGACCTCGACGCGAGCGACGCCTTCAAGAGCTGGGTCTGGCACGCGACGGGCGCCCGGTCCAAGCGCTACTGGCACGCCGACGACGCCCTCGACGCGCTGTCCTCGCTGCGCCGGGTCGACGTGGCGCCGGGCCGGGCCCCGCGATCCCTGCGCGACCAGCCCATCGTCTTCACCGGTCGCCTCGACGGGCTGACCCGACCCCAGGCCATGGCCCGGGCCCGGGCCGTCGGGGCGCACCCGCAGACCCGGCTGACCGATGCGACGACCGTGGTGGTGCTCGGTCGGGTCGGCTCGTCGGAGGGCATCAAGATGTTCGGCGTCCGGGAGCGGCTGCGCACCGGTCAGCCGATCCGGGTGATCAACCAGGAGCAGTTCGAGCGGCTCGCTCGACGGAGGCTGCTGCGCGGTTGATCCCTCAGCCGCCGAAGAACGCACGCAGTGCCTCGGTGTAGTCGGGGCTGATGTCCTCCACCGTGATGGACTCAGCGTCCGGGGCCGAGGTCGTGGGCAGGTGCCCGCACCCCGGGAGCCCCGCCACAGTCAGCTCGCGGCTGCCCTCACGACGCCAGACCCGGACGCTCTCGTCCGCCGGAACGGCCTCGTCCTGGTCGCCGTAGACGAGCAGCGTCGGGCAGCCGACCCGGGAGATCACGGGGGCCGGGTCGAAGTCCAGGTCGTCCCAGCGGAAGTCCTCCGGCGGCAGCTCGGGGGGCAGGTAGGCCAACGGGAACCAGGGCCGGGTCGCGGCCTGGGCCAGCAGCGCTCCCGTCGCCTCGCGGTCGCCCTGGCCCCGCAGCACGTCCTCCACGGCCAGTCGCAGGCGGCTGAGCTGGTCCCGGTCCGACTGGTCGAAGCCGGCCCGGCGCAGCATCTCGTCGGCGTGGAAGCGCATCTGGACGGCCGGGCTGACTCCGGAGCACCCCACCAGCGCCAGCCAGGTCAGGTCCGGTCGCTCGGCGGCGACGACGCAGGCCGCCCATGCACCCTGGCTGAACCCGTAGAGCCCGACGGGCAGGCGGTAGCGCTCCGCGAGCCAGCCCAGGGCCGCCGACGCATCGGCGGCCTGGTCGGCCAGTGGCACGTCGCTCCCGTCGACGGAGGGGCGCCGGTCGTAGGTCAGGACCGCCAGACCCAGTGGGCCGAGGGTCCGGGCCAGGTGCTCGAAGAGCGGTTGGTCCCGGCGCGGGAACGCGGCGCCGTGCAGGGCGACGACCGCGCCGCGCGTCACGCCGGTGCCGGGCGTGTGCAGCAGAGCCGGACCGGCGAGCGCGGGGACGGAGACGTCGATAGAGACCACGCGGCCTTGATATCACCCAGCACCGCCAGCCGAGGGTCGGTGGCGGTCAGGCCACGCCGACCTCGCCGCTCGACTGCTCGAGACGCCTCAGGTGGTCGGCCAGGCCGTCCTGGGCCCGTCCCACCAGCCGGCCGCTCGTGACCACGCTGATCTCCCGCGTGCGCAGCAGCCGGTGTCCGCGGGCCACGAGCGCGTCGACGAGCGCCTGGTCCTCGCCGTGCACGGCCCCCGGGAACCCGCCGACGTCGAGGTAGGCGTCCGCGCGCACCGCCAGGTTGGCGCCGTGCACGTGGCCGTGCACGCCCAAGGCCTCCGGTCCTCCTCGTCGTGGGCCGGGACCACCGCGACGACCCCGGTGGTCACCCGTCGGTCCGCAGGGCCGCGCGACCGAGCCCCTCGAGGGCGCCGTCGACGTGGTGCTGCCGCACGAAGAGCGCCAGGTCGGCCAGCGTCCGGGCCAGCCGGGCCTCGCCGCTCAGCCCGCCGGGGCCGACGATCCGCTCGGTCTCGATGCCGGCCTGCTCGCACGCGG
>JBDSMW010000010.1:0-38186 GCA_039915665.1 Nocardioidaceae bacterium | reverse complement strand
CGAGGCGCCCGGCTCCACGAGTGCCGGTCCGGAGGACCGGCGTCGGTCGGGTCAGCCCCAGCGGGACTGGTTCTGGTTCTCCGTCGACTGGTAGTCGCTGTTGGAGGTCGTGACGGCGGTGCCGATCTCGGCCAGCAGCGCCTTCATGTCGGCCATGCCCGAGTCCCACTTGGCCTTGGCCTGCTGGTACGACGACGACGCCGAACCGGTCCAGTCGGACCGGAGCGGAGCCAGCTCGGACTCGAGGGCGTCGAGACGACCCTCGATCTGGTTGGCGGAAGCCTGGATGTCGGCCGCAGCCGCGTCCAAGCCGCCGAAGTTGACCTTCAGCTCTCCTGCGTTCATGAATGGGTTCCCCTGTTTCGCTTCGGTGATGGAGTCGGGCTCAGCCGAGTCGGCCGGACAGCTTGCCGAATGTCGAGGACTGCGCCTCGTCGTTGGCGTTGTACGTCTGCTCGGACGAACGAAGGTTCGCCTCGAACTCGTTGAGCGCCGAGATGATCTTGCGGGAGTCCTCGTCCCACCGGACCATCACCTGCTGGAACGCCGACGAACCGGCGCCGCGCCACTGTGCCCCGATGCCCGACAGCTTGCCGCGCAGGCCGCTGAGCTGCTGCTCCAGGTCACCGCGTGCGGACGACACCATCTGTGCGCCCCGCGTGAGTGCCTGGTCTTGCTTGGTTACCTCGCCGGCCATGAAGCCAGCCTCCTTTCGATCCCCCGCTCGAAGGCCATCCTCATGCCAAGCCCCCGCTCGAGATTGTCTGTGCGCAGAGAGTGCGCCTGGACGTTCCGCCCGAAATCATACGGTGTGTCACCACCGGAGTGGCGATTTGAGGTATTCCCGAGCGCATCAGGCCGTAAACCCGCGGACGAAGTCGAAGAACCCGGACGCGAGCGGCACCGCGGCCACCACCAGGACGATCGAGAGTCCCTCGACCAGGTCGGCGATCCGCGCCCACCACACGGAGCGCCAGCCGCGCCCCAGCGAGACGGCCGTGACGACGACGAGCAGGGCCACAGCGGTGACCGAGCCGAAGAACACGTAGTCAACGGTCGTCCCGAACTCGCGGAGCACCTCGAGCCCGAGGAAGGCCAGCACCCAGGTCGCCGAGAGCCGCAGCGCAGTGCGCGGCAGCAGTGACCGGAAGGACCGCGCCACCAGCGACAGGGCGACCCCGCCGAGACCGACCATTGCCAGCACGCTGTACCCCTGCAGCCCGCGGTCGGCGCCCCGCGTGAGCAGCGGACCCGTGGTCGCCACCACCACCGCGATGACGACGGTGCCGGCCGAGACCAGCCGCAGGCCGCGGCGCACGACCACGCTCACGCCCTCGAAGCGCACCATGCTGCGGGTGCGTCGGCTGCCCCGCGGCTGCTCGCGCGCGGACCAAGCCGTGACGGCCAGCCGGTCGAGGTCGAGCAAGGCCTCGTCGGGCACGTCGACGACGGTGTAGGGGAGCAGCCGGGCGGCGACGACCGCGACCGCGAACAGCACCGACCACAGGCCCTGCGCGGAGGAGCCGGTGAGCAGCAGGCCGAGGGCGAGCACGGCGAGCGTCCCGCCCACGACGAGCCAGACCTCGACGAGCTCGTCGTCCTCGGTGTCCAGGAACGCGCGCCCGACGGCCGCGAAGACGGTGGCGGCGAGCGCGGCCACGGTGAGGCCGAGCAGGAAACCGCCCGGGGCGTCGGAGTACGCCGCGATGAAGCCTGCCCCCGCGGCGAAGGCGGGGCTGACCGCGCTGCGGGCCCGGGCGGAGATCGTCCGGGCCGACGCGATCGGCGCCGCGGACACCAGGGCACAGGCCAGCAGCACCACGAGTCCGGTGACGCGGGCCGCGCCGGTGGCCCCGGCGCCGGCCAGCACAGCCGCGGCCGCGAGGGCACTCACACCGGCGAGCAGGAGGAACCAGGGACGCCAGACGGTGCCGGACGGCGTGCGATCCGGCGCGACGGGGACGAGGTCGCCCGCGGTCCGGCTGGAGGCGTCGAGCGCGATCACGAGGTCGCCGTGCTGCAGACCGGCCTTCTCGACCGTGGTCGCGCCGTCGAGCGGGGCCCCGGCCGACGTGGCCAGCCGCGGGACGTCGGCGGCACCGACGTGCTTGGCGTAGCTGTGGGCCAGCGCGTCCACGTCGACCCACGTCGGGACGGCGAGGTCGGCCCGACCAGCGTCGCCCAGCACCGTGACGCGGATGGTGGCGGACACGACTCCAGCAGGCACCAGCGACCTCCCCGTGGGCTTTGCGAATCCGACGTCGAGCGACCAGACGTCGGCCTACTATCATGCACGACGAAGCGTCGAAACGGACATCGAAGACAAGACGGCGCGAAGACCAGCCGACGGCTGGTCGTCTACGGGGAGGTATCGCTTGTCGACGACGCTGGGGCGCGGCCAGAAGCTCGAGCCGCCGACGATGCCCGGGGGGCAGCTCGTCCTGCAGGCGCCCCCGGAGCTCGGCCCCAACGAGGGCTCCGGCGGCGCGTTGATGATGGCGCTCCCGATGCTCGGCAGCGTCGGGTCGATCGTCTTCGTCGCGGCGGCCTCGCCGGGAGGCAAGGGGATGATCGCCGCCGGCATGTTCCTCATCGCGACGCTGGGCTTCGTCGGGGTGAGCGTCGACCGGCAGCGCAAACAGCGGGCGGCCAAGGTCGGAGGCGCCCGCCGGGAGTACCTGCAGTACCTCGCCGGGATCCGCAAGGTGGTCCGCGAGACCGCCAGGCAGCAGCGACAGAGCCTGCTGTGGCAGCACCCGTTCCCCACCGCCCTCCCGGCCCTGGCCGAGGACCGCACCCGCCTGTGGGAGCGCACCCCCGACCACCCGCAGCACCTGCAGGTCCGCTACGGACTCACCTCCCAGCCGCTGGCGCTCGACCTCGTGCCGCCGGAGACCGCACCCATCGAGCAGCTCGACCCCGTGGCGGCCTCAGCGCTGCACCGACTGCTCGTGGTGCACCGCGTGCAGCCCAACCTCCCCGCGGCCGTCGACCTGCGGGCGTTCGGACGCGTGGAGATCACCGGAGAGGCCGAGCACGCCCGGTCCTTGGCGCGGGCGATGCTCTGCTCCGCGACCGCGTTCCACTCCCCCGACGACCTCCTCGTCGCCGTACTCGCCTCCGACGCGACGCTCCCGCAGTGGGAGTGGCTCAAGTGGCTGCCGCACGCCCACAGCACCGAGGACAGCGACGCCCTCGGCCCCAGCCGGATGGTCACCACGTCTCTGGACGACCTGGCCGCGATGCTCCCCCGCGACCTGGCCGACCGGCCCCGCTTCGGCGCGGACCAGCGCCCCGCAGCCCCCCACCTCCTGGTGCTGGTCGACGGCGGGCACCTGCCGCCCGGCAACCACCTGATCCCCGACGAGGGCGTGCACGGCGTGACCGTGCTCGACCTGCCCGAGCGCTGGGAGGAGCTGGACGACGCCACGGTGCTCCGCCTCAACCTGGAGCCCGCGCTCCTGCCGGACGGCCAGGCGGCCGTCACCGCGCTCCGCATGCGGGAGGGCGCGACCCGGGCCTCCGGTGACCAGCTCGACCCCATCAGCGCCGAGGCGTTCGCCCGGCGCCTGGCCCCGCTGCACAGCACCGAGGGTCCGGTCCGCGAGGACTCCCTCGCCGGCACGCCCGACCTGAACGACCTCCTCGGCCTCTCGGACGTGCGCTCCTTCGACCTCGGCTCGGCCTGGCAGCCCCGTCCGGTGCGCGACCGGCTGCGGGTGCCGGTCGGGGTCGGCGACGTGGGCGGACCGATCTACCTCGACATCAAGGAGTCCGCCCAGCAGGGCATGGGCCCGCACGGCCTGGTGATCGGCGCGACCGGCTCCGGAAAGTCGGAGTTCCTCCGCACGCTGGTGCTCGGACTCGCGATGACGCACTCGTCCGAGTCGCTCAACATGGTGCTGGTCGACTTCAAGGGCGGCGCGACCTTCGCCGGGCTGTCGGACATGCCGCACGTCTCCGCGGTCATCACCAACCTCGAGGGTGAGCTCACCCTGGTCGACCGCATGCAGGACGCCCTGTCCGGCGAGATGGTCCGCCGCCAGGAGCTGCTGCGGGAGACCGGCAACTACGCGTCGGTCCGCGACTACGAGAAGGCCCGCACCAGCGGGGAGGCCGTCCTCGACCCGCTGCCCAGCCTGTTCATCGTCGTCGACGAGTTCTCCGAGATGCTCTCGGCCAAGCCCGAGTTCATCGACCTGTTCGTGGCCATCGGCCGGCTGGGCCGCTCGCTGGGCCTGCACCTGCTGCTCGCGTCGCAGCGGCTCGAGGAGGGCCGCCTCCGCGGGCTCGAGAGCCACCTGTCCTACCGGATCGGCCTGCGCACCTTCTCCAGCGCCGAGTCGCGGGCGGTCCTCGGCGTCCCGGACGCCTACGAGCTGCCGCCGGTGCCGGGCCTGGGCTACCTCAAGCCGGACCAGTCGACCCTGCTGCGCTTCAAGGCCGCCTACGTCTCCGGCCCGCCGCCCCGCCGCAGCGGTGTCGCGGCGGCCGGTTCGGGGGTCCGCGCCCGCTCCATCCTGCCGTTCACGCTCGGCCACGTGCTGGCTCCGCGCGAGGACGAGCCGGAGACCATCGAGGCGGCCGTGCCGACGAGCACCGAGACCACCGACACCCGGTCGGTCCTCGACATCGCGGTCGACCGGATGGTCGGCAACGGCCCCGAGGCGCACAAGGTGTGGCTCCCGCCGCTCGACGTGCCGGACACCCTCGACGTCCTGATGCCCGACCTCGTCGAGCACCCCGAGCTCGGTCTGGTCTCCCCGTCCTGGCGGGCCCGCGGCGGGCTGGACGTGCCGCTCGGCATCGTCGACCGGCCGCGCGAGCAGCGCCGCGACGTCATGCGCGTCAACCTGTCCGGTGCCGGCGGGCACATCGCCGTCGTCGGCGGCCCGCGCAGCGGCAAGTCCACCCTGCTGCGCACGATCGTCAGCAGCCTGGCGCTGACCACGACGCCCAACGAGTCCCAGTTCTACGTGCTGGACTTCGGCGGCGGAACCTTCGCCCCGATGACCGAGCTGCCGCACGTCTCCGGTGTCGCGACGCGCTCCGAGCCCGACGTCGTACGCCGGGTGGTGGCGGAGGTGCAGGGCGTCGTCGACCGGCGCGAGGCGTACTTCCGCCAGCAGGGCATCGACTCCATCGAGACCTACCGGGCCCGCCGCAAGCAGGGCACCGCCGACGACGGCTACGGCGACGTCTTCCTGGTCGTCGACGGCTGGAGCACGCTGCGCGCGGACTTCGACGAGCTCGAGATGGAGCTCCAGGCGCTCGCCCAACGCGGCCTCACCTTCGGCCTGCACGTGGTCGCCGCGGCCGCCCGCTGGGCCGACTTCCGGGCCGCGGTGCGCGACGTGTTCGGCACCCGCCTCGAGCTCCGGCTCGGTGACCCCAACGACTCCGAGGTCGACCGCAAGCTGGCCCAGCTGGTGCCGACCGGGCGACCGGGCCGAGGCCTGGTGGCCCAGAAGCTGCACTTCCTCGCGGCCCTGCCCCGCGTGGACGGACGACCCGACGCGGACGCGGTCGGTGTGGGCGTGGAGAACCTCGTCGAGCGGGTGCGCAAGGCCTGGGGCGGGAGCACCGGTCCCAAGCTGCGCCTGCTGCCCGAGCGCATCGACCTGGCCCGCCTGCACGAGCAGGTGCAGCAGACCGGGGCGCTCGACGACCAGACGGTCTACCTCGCCATCGACGAGCGCGACCTGGCGCCGGTCGGTCTCGACATCGACCGCGAGCCGCACCTGCTCGCGTTCGGCGACAGCCGCTCCGGCAAGAGCGCCCTGCTGCGCACCTACGCCCGCGAGGTGATGCGGACCCGGACGGCCCAGCAGGCGCAGGTCGTGGTCGTGGACTACCGCCGGTCGCTGCTCGGCGAGATCCCCGAGGACTACCAGCTGCACTACCTCACCAGCGCGACACAGGCCGAGCCGGCGATCGCCGAGCTCGCGGCGTACCTCCAGCAGCGGCTGCCGGGCCCCGACGTCACGCCCGACCAGCTGCGCAACCGCTCCTGGTGGAGCGGCGCCGAGGTCTACGTCGTCATCGACGACTACGACCTGGTCTCGACCCAGTCCGGGTCGCCGATCCTGCCGCTGGTGCCGCTGCTCGCCCAGGCCCGCGACGTCGGTCTGCACGTGGTGCTTGCGCGCCGGTCCGGTGGTGCGGCGCGGGCGCTCTACGAACCGGTCATCCAGAGCCTCCGCGACCTGGCCATGCCGGGCCTGCTGCTCTCCGGCAGCCCGGACGAGGGGCCGCTCATCGGCACCGCCAAGCCGCGCAAGTCGGTGGCCGGACGCGGCCAGCTGGTCACCCGGGACCGCGGCGTCGAGGTCGTGCAGACCGCGTGGACGGACCCGTCGCTCTAGGTCTCGACAGGCGTCAGGACGGTCGGACGGGCGAGGCGAACCAGACGGTGCGCTTGGTCCAGACCCCTGGTCCGAGCCGGGTCCCGGAGCAGACCAGGATGGCCAGCTGCGGCTTCCCCCTGATCGCGTAGTAGCGGAACATCTGGATGTCGGCCGGCACCTCGACCCGCTCGGTGACCCGGTAGCAGAGCCGTCCGCGGGGACCGCTGACCACGACCCGGCCACCCAGCTGCAGCGCAGCCAGCAGCCGGTTGCCGAGGGCGCTGCCGTCCGGCCAGGTGTGCGCGTTGAGCAGCACGTTGCCGGCCCTCTCGCCGGGGCGGGTGCCCTGCTGGGTGTCCCAGGCGAACACCGTCTTGCCGTAGCTGCTCAGCGGCGGCGTCCCCGGGATGCCGTTGACGTCGCGGGGCGGTGTCACGACCGCGGCTCCGCGGGCCGCACCCGGCACGCTGATCCGGCTCGGGGCGAACCCGTGGCTGATCCGGTCGCAGGCGGGACGCGGTGGTCGGGCGGCCAGCGTCGTGGGGTCCTGCTCGGCCTGCCGGGACGGCACCGCGACCGGCTGGTTTTCGCGAGCGGTCACCTCTCCGACCGGCCGGTCCGGGTCCCCTCCGCGGACCAGGTCGACGCCCACGACCGTCGCCACGACCGCCAGGACGGCAGTGGCGACGAGCACCGGGCGGCGAGAACGCATGCCTCAGCGTAGACACACGACGCCCGCCGCGCTCAGAACGACCGACCGGTCAACCGTTCGTACGCGCCGATGTAGCGGTCCCGGGTGCGCTCCACGACCTCGTCGGGCAGCCGCGGCGGCGGCTCACCCGTCGTACGGTCCCAACCGCTGGCGGCCGAGGTGAGCCAGCCGCGCACGACGTCCTTGTCGTACGACGGCTGGGGCCGTCCCGGCGACCAGGCGTCGGCCTCCCAGAAGCGGGACGAGTCGGGGGTCAGCACCTCGTCCGCCAGTACCACGGTCCCGTCGCCGCGACGGCCGAACTCGAGCTTGGTGTCGGCCAGGATGATCCCGTGCGAGCGGGCGATCCCGTCGGCGCGGGCGTAGACCGCCAGCGTCAGGTCGCGCAGCCGGGCGGCGGCCTCGGGACCGACCGTGCCGACGACCGCCTCGAAGGCGACGTTCTCGTCGTGGCCCCCGATGTCGGCCTTGGTGGCCGGGGTGAAGACCGGCTCGGCCAGCCGGCTGCCGTCCACCAGCCCGGCCGGCAGCGCGATCCCGCAGACCTCGCCGGTGGCGTCGTACTCCCGCAGGCCCGAGCCGGTGAGGTAGCCGCGGACGACACACTCGACGGGGTACATCTCCAGGCTCTCGCAGACCACCGCGCGACCCGCGACCTCGGAGGGCACGGCGACCGGGAGCACGTGGTTCGGCACGAGGTCGGCGAGCTGCTCGAACCACCACAGCGACATCTGCGTGAGCAGCGCACCCTTGTCGGGGATGGTGCTCTCCAGCACGAAGTCGTAGGCCGAGATCCGGTCGCTCGCCACCATCAGCAGGTCACCGCCGGGGAGCCGGTAGAGGTCGCGGACCTTGCCGGAGTGGACGTGCTCGGCCCCGTCGATCGCGGGGGCGGGTGGGATGCCGTGGTCGACAGCGCTCATGACGACAGCCTAGGTGCCACGCGGCGTGTGCGGCTGGAGCCGTGCCTGAGTCCGGGTGCACGTGTGCACGTGGGGCGACGGCGGGCTCCTCCTCCAGAGAACTGCCGGACCCTGTCGAGAACGGTTCACCCCGCGCGTCGTACCTGTGACACTGACCGCGAGGAAAGGACCCTTCCGATGAAGTACGTGCTGATGTTCTGCGACACCCCGGAGTACGCCGCCCAGGCCGACGAGGTCGCCGCCAAGCAGGTGAACGAGGAGATCTGGGCGTGGTTCGGCGAGCACGACCAGGCCGGCCACATCTCCGACATGGGCGCCCACCTGCAGCCCGCCACCACCGCCACCACCGTGAAGAGCGGTGCCGGTGCGCCGGTGGTCGTCGACGGCCCGTTCTCGGAGGCCAAGGAGGTCGTCGGCGGCTTCACCGTCATCGACGTCCCCGACCTCGACGCGGCTCTGGCGATGGCGCGCACCTGGCCGCCGCTGAAGTTCCCGGGCGTCTCGGTGGAGGTCCGGCCGATCGTAGAGCACGACGGCATGTGAACCGCCACCCCGACGCCGTCCCCGGCGCGGACGCTGCCCTTGCGGCGGCGATCCGCGCCGAGGCCGGGACGATCGTGGCGTCCCTGCACCGCCAGGTCGGTGACTTCGACGTCGCCGAGGAGGCGGTGCAGGACGCCGTGGTCGAGGCGCTGCGGCACTGGCGCGTCGACGGCATCCCCGACAAGCCCGGGGCCTGGTTGCAGGTCGCGGCGCGACGCAACGCCCTGGACCGGCTGCGCCGCCGGCAGCGGCACGAGAAGGTGCTCGACCGGTTGACGCCGGTGCCCGTGCCTGCTCCGGAGGACCCGGACGCCCCGGACGACCGGCTCCCGCTGCTGTTCGGCTGCTGCCACCCGGCCCTGGCGGTCGAGGCCCGGATCGGCCTCAGCCTGCGGGCGGTCGTCGGCCTGACCACCGCGCAGATCGCCCGCGCCTTCTTGGTCAGCGAGGCGACGATGGCCCAGCGGATCGTGCGGGCCAAGCGCAAGATCGTGGTCGCCGGTATCCCGTTGACGATGCCTCCGGCGGACGAGTGGGCGGGTCGCCTGGACGACGTACTGACGGTGACGTGCCTGATGTTCAACGAGGCCTACGTGTCGACGGCCGGGGACTCCGGGGACGACCGCGACCTCGGCGACGACGCGCTGTGGCTGGCCGGTCTGGTCGCCACGTCCCTGCCCGGCGAGCCGGAGGCACTCGGCCTGCTGGCGCTGCTCACGCTCCAGCACGCGCGGCAGCCATCCCGATTCGACTCCTCAGGTGCCCTGGTCCTGCTCGAGCACCAGGACCGGTCCCGCTGGGACCACACGGCCATCGGGTCGGCCGACGCGCTGCTCGAGCGGGCCGCCGCCCAGCGCCGGCCCGGTCGTTTCCAGCTCCAGGCCGCCATCGCGGCCTGTCACACGTCCGCCGCGTCGTGGGCGGACACCGACTGGCTGCAGATCCTGGTGCTCTACGACATGCTGCTCGGCCTGGACCCGTCGCCGGTCACCCAGCTCAACCGCGGCGTCGCGCTGGGCAAGGTGTGGGGAGCCGCCGACGCACTGGAGTACGTCGACCGGCTCGGCGACCCGCTGCGCAGCTACCACCTGTTCCACGCCACCCGGGCCGCTCTGCTCCGGGAGCTCGACCGGCGGGAGGAGGCCGACGCCGCGGACGCGCTCGCGCTGAGCCTCACCCGCAACCCGGCCGAGCAGGTCCTGCTGCGCGCCCGGCTCTCCGGCTAGCAGCCGCCGCGGCTGTCGAACGTGACGCCCCCGTGGCTGTCCTCGTCGGCGTCACCGTGTCACGGCGCCGTCGATCGTGGTCTGACGGATCCCGTCGAAAGAGGTGCACGTCGAGTTGCTGCGCGTCGTGCACCCACCGGAGGAGGACCACGTGATGCCGGCCGCGCGGAGCTGGCTCTCGGCGGAGGCCCGGGTCACCGCCGAGGCGGGCGGGGCGCCGGCGAGCAGGGCGGTGAGCGCGAGGAGCACGGCGGCGACCGGGATCGGGGTAGTACGCGGCGCGGGGCGGGGCGGTCTCCGAGAGGTTCCTGCTTCGGAACCTAGGCGCGTCCGTGGTACACCGGCGCCCTGACGATCGTGCGCTGCGCGAGCCGGCAGTCCTCAGTCGCGGACGAGCAGGCCCTCATGCCGCCACCCTACGGACGCCTCAGAGGATCTCGCCGGGGACGTAGGCCGCCGCGTCCGGGTGGTCCTTGGCGACCGCGTCGACCCGGCGTACGACGGACTGCACCTGCTCGACCGCCGCACCGGTGAAGGTGATCGGATCGGCCACCAGCGAGGCGAGCTGTTGCTCGGTCAGCCCGAGCCGCTCGTCGGCCGCGAGCCGGTCGAACACGTCGTTCTCCGCCTGGCCCTTGCGCATCGCGAGCGCGACGCCGACGGCCGCCTCCTTGATCGCCTCGTGCGCGACCTCGCGGCCGACGCCGTTGCGCACCGCGGCCATCAGCACCTTGGTCGTGGCGAGGAACGGCAGGTAGCGGTCGAGCTCGCGCTGCACGACCGCGGGGAACGCCCCGAACTCGTCGAGCACCGTCAAGAAGGTCTGGAACAGCCCGTCGCAGGCGAAGAACGCGTCCGGCAGCGCCACTCGGCGTACGACGGAGCAGGAGACGTCGCCCTCGTTCCACTGGTCGCCGGCCAGCTCGCCGACCATGGAGAGGTAGCCACGCAGCACGACGGCGAGGCCGTTCACGCGTTCGCACGAGCGGGTGTTCATCTTGTGCGGCATCGCGGACGAGCCGACCTGGCCCTCCTTGAAGCCCTCGGTCACCAGCTCGATGCCGGCCATCAGCCGGATCGTGGTGGCCAGGTTCGAGGGGCCGGCCACGACCTGCACCAGGGCCGAGACGACGTCGAAGTCCAGGGAGCGCGGGTAGACCTGGCCGACGCTGGTCAGCACCCGGTCGAAGCCGAGGTGCGCGGCGACGCGCTCCTCGAGCTCCTCGAGCCGTGCGGTGGAGCCGTCGAGCAGGTCGAGCATGTCCTGGGCGGTGCCCATCGGACCCTTGATGCCGCGGAGCGGGTAGCGGCCGAGCAGGTCCTCGAGACGCTCGAGCCCGACCAGCATCTCGTCGGCGACCGTCGCGAACCGCTTGCCGAGCGTGGTGGCCTGCGCGGCGACGTTGTGCGAGCGACCGGCCATCACCAGCGACTCGTGCTCGGTGGCCAGCCGGGCCAGGCGGGTCAGCGTGGCCACGACCCGGTCCCGGACCAGCTCGAGCGAGGCCTTGACCTGCAGCTGCTCGACGTTCTCGGTCAGGTCGCGCGACGTCATGCCCTTGTGGATGTGCTCGTGGCCGGCGAGGGCGGAGAACTCCTCGATGCGGGCCTTGACGTCGTGCCGGGTGATCCGCTCACGGGCCGCGATCGAGGCGAGGTCGACCCGGTCGACGACGGCCTCGTAGGCCTCGACGACCCCGTCGGGGACGTCCACCCCGAGGTCGCGTTGGGCCTTGAGCACGGCGATCCACAGCCGACGCTCGAGCACGATCTTGTGCTCCGGCGACCAGATCCGGGTCAGGTCGTCCGCGGCGTACCGGGTGGCGAGGACGTTGGGGATGGTCATGCTGCTCAGACTCCTGCGGCGATGTCGGTGCGGTGGTGGCTGCCGTCGATCCGGATGAGGTCGACCCCGGCGTAGGCCTTGGCGCGCGCCTCCGCGACGTCGGCCCCGACCGCGGTCACGGCGAGGACCCGGCCGCCGGACGTCACGACGTGGCCGTCGCCGTCGGTGACCGTGCCGGCGTGCAGCACCGCGACTCCGTCCTCGCGCTCGGCCTCGGCCAGCCCGTGCACCCGGTCACCGGTGCGGGGGCCGGACGGGTAGCCGTCGGCGGCGACCACGACGGCGACGGCGGCCCCGTCGAACCAGGTCAGCGGGCCGAGGTCGTGCAGCCGGCCCTGGGCCGCCGCGTGCAGCACCACACCGAGCGGGGAGGCGAGCAGGGCGAGCAGCGGCTGGGTCTCCGGGTCCCCGAAGCGGGCGTTGAACTCGACGACCTTGGTGCCCCGCTTGGTCAGCGCCAGACCGGCGTAGAGCAGACCGGCGAACGGAGTGCCACGGCGCGCCATCTCCTCGACGGTCGGCCGCAGCACCCGCTCGGTCACCTCGGCCACCAGCGACTCCGGCGCCCAGGGCAGCGGCGCGTAGGCGCCCATCCCGCCGGTGTTCGGCCCGGCGTCGCCGTCGAGGGCGCGCTTGAAGTCCTGCGCCGGGAGGAGGGGTACGACGGTGGTGCCGTCGGTGATCGCGAAGAGGGACACCTCGGGACCGTCGAGAAACTCCTCGATGACGACCCGGTCGCAGGCGACCGCATGGGCGAGCGCCTCGGCGCGGTCCTCGGTGACGACCACGCCCTTGCCCGCGGCGAGACCGTCGTCCTTGACGACGTAGGGCGGCCCGAAGGCGTCGAGCGCGTCGGCGGCCTGCTCCTCGGTGCTGCAGACGTGCGCCATCGCGGTCGGCACCTCGGCGGCCGCCATCACCTCCTTGGCGAAGGCCTTGGAACCCTCCAGGTGCGCGGCGGCGGCGGACGGGCCGAAGCAGGCGATGCCGGCGGCTCGCACGGCGTCGGCGACCCCGGCGACCAGGGGCGCCTCGGGACCGACCACGACGAGGTCGGCGCCGAGCTCCCCGGCGAGAGCCGTCACCGCGGCGCCGTCGACGGGGTCCACGGCGTGGCACTCGGCCACCCCGGCCATGCCCGGGTTGCCCGGCGCGGCGTACACGTGGGTGACGCCGGGGTCCCGGACCAGGGCCAGGCAGATCGCGTGCTCGCGACCACCGCCCCCGATGACCAGGACGCGCATCAGGCGGACTCGCGCAGCACGACGGTCTGCTCGCGACCGGGGCCGACCCCGACCGCCCAGAACGGCGCGCCGGACATCTCCTCGAGCGCGCGGACGTAGAGCTGCGCGTTCGTGGGGAGGTCGTCGAAGTCGCGGCAGCCGGAGATGTCCTGCTCCCAGCCGTCGAAGAACTCATAGATCGGCCTGGCGTGGTGGAACTCGGTCTGCGTCATCGGCATCTCGTCGTGCCGGACGCCGTCGACGTCGTAGGCGACGCAGACCGGGATCCGCTGCCACGAGTCGAGCACGTCGAGCTTGGTCAGGCAGAACTCGCTCAGCCCGTTGATCCGGGCGGAGTAGCGCGCCACCACGGCGTCGTACCACCCGCAGCGCCGGTTGCGGCCGGTGCTGACGCCGACCTCACCACCGATCTCCCAGAGCTTTTCGCCGTCCTCGTCGAACAGCTCGGTCGGGAACGGGCCGGCGCCGACGCGGGTGGTGTAGGCCTTGATCACGCCGATGACCCGGTCGATCCGGGTGGGCCCGACGCCCGAGCCGGTGCTGACACCGCCGGCGACCGGGTTGCTGGAGGTGACGTAGGGATAGGTGCCGTGGTCGACGTCGAGCATGGTGGCCTGGGCGCCCTCGAAGAGCACGGTCTTGCCCTCGTCGAGCGCGCGGTTCAGCAGGAGGCTGGTGTCGGCGACCATCGGGCGCAGCCGGTCGACGTAGGACAGCAGCTCCTCGACGACCTGGGCCGGGTCGATCGCGCGACGGTTGTAGACCTTGGCCAGGATCTGGTTCTTCAGGTCCAGCGCCGCCTCGACCTTGTCGGTGAGGATCTTCTCGTCGAGCAGGTCCGCGACCCGGATGCCGGTGCGGTTGATCTTGTCGGCGTACGACGGTCCGATCCCGCGCCCCGTCGTACCGATCTGCTTCTTGCCGAGGAAGCGCTCGGTCACCTTGTCCATCGTCGTGTGGTAGCTGGTGATCAGGTGCGCGTTGGCCGAGACGACGAGGCTGCTGGTGTCGATGCCCCGCGCCTCCATGCCGTCGACCTCGCGGAACAGGGCGCCGGGGTCAACGACGACGCCGTTGGCGATGACCGGGGTGCAGCCAGGGGTCAGGATGCCGCTGGGGAGCAGGTGGGTGGCGAACTTCTCGCCGTTCACCACGATCGTGTGACCGGCATTGTTTCCGCCCGACGTGCGGACGCAATAATCGATGGTCGATCCGAGCTGATCGGTCGCCTTGCCCTTGCCCTCGTCCCCCCACTGGGCTCCGAGGATCGCGATCGCGGGCATCTGGCACCTCTTTCACTGGCCGGGGCGCAGGTGCGCGAGCCAGGTGAGACATGTCTGGGAAACACGAAAGCCCGGATGCGCAACAGCATCTGGGCTCTTGCAGGCAAACGTTAGCAGAGGAGCCGGTCCGGTCCGGTCCCGCGATCTCACGCAGGCGACGGACGGCGGCCTCCGTGGCGAGGTAGCCTCCGCCCGTGGATCCACTGCTGATGATCACCAACTCCGGCGCCGGCAGCAACGACGAGGAGAGCCTCGGGCGTGCACTGGCGGTGCTCCGCGCGGCCACCGACGTCGAGGTCGCGGCGACCTCGGACCAGGGTGAGCTCGACGGCGTACTGCACCGCCGGGGCGGGCGGCCGGTCGTGGTGGCCGGGGGCGACGGCAGCCTGCACGCGGTGGTGGCGGCGCTGCACCGGCGCAACGAGCTCGCCGACACCGTGGTCGGCCTGGTGCCGCTCGGCACCGGCAACGACTTCGCCCGGGGCGTGGGCCTCCCGCTCGACCCCGAGGAGGCCGCACGGATCGTGGTGTCGGGCCACGTCCGCCCCGTCGACCTCATCGTGGACTGCCTCGGCGAGGTCGTCGTGAACAACGTGCACATCGGGATCGGCGCGCAGGCCGCCCGCGACGCAAAGCCGCTGAAGAAGGTGTTCGGCCGCTTCGGATACGTCCTGGGCGCACTCAAGGCCGCCGTGCAGCCCCCGTTCGTCCGCCTCCGCATCGAGGTCGACGACCACGTGGTTGCGGACTTCGCCCATCCGATCCTGATGGTCGCCATCGGCAACGGGTCAAGGGTCGGCGGCGGCGCGCAGATCACGCCCGACGCGTGCCCCGAGGACGGCAAGCTCGACGTGATGGTGTCGTTCTCGACCACGTTGTGGGCCAAGGCGGGCTACGCCGTGAAGTTCCGGATGGGGCGCCACCAGGAGCGCGACGACGTCCTCTACCTGCGCGCCGAACGGGTCAGCGTCTCGGGGCAGAACTTCTACTGCAGCGCCGACGGCGAGCTCTACGGCCCCGAGCGCAACCGGACCTGGCACATCGAGCCGGGTGCGTTCTCGATGCCGCTGCCGGAGTAGGCCGCGCTACATCCAGCCGCGGCGCACGGCCTCGACCCCGGCCTGGAACCGAGACTCCGCACCGAGCTCCTCGAGCAGCTCGGCCACCCGGCGCCGTACCGTCCGGACGCTGAGGCCGAGCGCTCTGGCGATCTGCTCGTCCTTGGAACCGGTGGCGAGCTGGCCGAGCAGCAGCCGCCGGTCGCTGGCTCCCTCGTCCTGCCGCTGGCCGTCGAGCCCCGGCACCGACATCGCCTTCTCCCACAGACCCTCGAAGAGCAGGGTCAACGCGCCGATCAGCGAGTGCTGCCGGATCACTAGCCGCCGCTCGGTGGGCACCCCGAACTCCTCGGTGATCAGCGCGGCGGAGCTGCCCATGATGGCCAACCGACAGGGCACCTCGGCCAGGATCCGCACGTGCTCCCCCGCCTCCGCGCGGGCCCGGATCACGCCCGGCGCCTGCTCCAGCACGCGGGCCGGGTAGATGGCGCGGGACCGCCGTCCGGACTTCATCAGCCCCTTGACCCAGTCGTCCACCTCGAGTGCAGGAGTGAGCTTCCACTGGTCCGGCCGGAGCCAGAGCAGGTCGCCGGTCGAGGCCATCGACATGCTCCGGAGCAGCTGCGCCACGTCCCGGCCGTCGACCTGCTCGACCGTGACCGCCTGCCTCTTGCTCGCGGAGGCGGTCAGGTGCTCCGCGCTCAGGATCGGCAACAATCCCCGCACCGACTCGAGCTGCTCGGCCCGGCTCCGGAGCCGACGCCCTTCCTCGGCGACCAGTCGCGTGATGGCCTCCCCCGGTGGCAGCGCGAGGACCACGTCCTGGTGCACGTCGACGACCCCCACCGCAGCGAACAGCGCGACCTGCTCGCGCATCGCCTCAGGTGTGAGACCGACCCGTGCCGCGAGCTCCGCGACGGTGCTCCCGGAGTGCCGCAGCACCACCCGGTAGAGCCCCTCCTGGGCGGCGTCGAAACCGATCACCCCCAGGGTGGCGACATCGTCCGAAGGGGGCGGCGAGGGGGGCATCGTGACAGGTTAGTGCCAGTGGCACTAACAGGTCACGAGTTCGGGCGGCATTCCTGGGATGGTTTTCCCAGTGGCCGACCGGGTGGTCTTTATTCGGGGGAATCAGAGACCCCCCGGGCCGGCCCCTCTTTCGGAGCGTCGGAATCGCAGCAGGGGACGATTCCGGCGCTCCGCTTCTGTTTAACCCGCCCGCTGTAACGCGGGGTTATCGACGCTCCACCCGCGGCATACCTCTGGCAGACCGTCCCAAGGGCGTGCGGAGCGGGCGTACGACGGCCCGAGTCAGCCGGCTTCGCGGCCGAAGCGGGACCGGGTCTGGGCGTACTCCTGAGCCAGCCGGCGCAGCGTCCGACGGCGCTCGGTCCCAAACAGCTCGCTCCACACCACCCGGGACATCCCGTGGCCGCCCTGTGCACGGCGCAGCCAGTCCTCGCGCTGCTTCTCGTCCCACAACACCTGGGTCACCGGCCGGTCGGCCACCCCACCCTGCTCGCGCTCGAGGTACTTGACGCGACCGTCGAACTCGAACAGGTGCCGACCCACCCGGACGTCGACCGCCGCCCACCGCGAGCCCTCCCGCACGACGTACTGCGTCTCCGGGACGCCGATGTCCAGCTCGAGCACCATCAGTCGCAATAACGTCTCGCCGATGTTCTGCGCACCGCCGTCGGCGACCCGGAGCGCGGCGCGGGCCCGCGTGACCTGTGGCCAGAACGTCATCCGTTCGATCGCCCTCCACAGCTCGGCGCCTGTGACACCCATCCTGAGGGCCGCGTCGGCGGCCACCACCCCGTCCTCGAAGCCGTGCTCGCGGCCGAGGTCGACGGCGGTCCGGGCCAGCCCCAACGTGTCCAGCTCGCCCGCTGTCCCGAGGTCGCGAGCGTCGTAGCCGGCGAGGTGGTGCTTGACTCCGTTCTCGGTCCGCGAGCCGGTCACCCCCGGACGGGTGACGTGCACCAGCCGGCGCCAGAAGGGTCGGGTCGGCAGTCCGAGCAGGACCGCCGCCGAAGCGTGGGAGGGCAGGGCTCGCCTGGTCTGGACGAGCAGCGCGGCCCGGACTGTCAGTTCGTAGCGACCCTCGTCGTCCAGCCCATCCCAGACCGCCCGCTCGGCGTAGCAGCCACGGCGCACCACGACCCAGTCACCGCCGTGGCCGGTGTGGGTCTTGAGCTCGCGCTCGGTGTAGCCACACAGGACGGCGTCTCCACGACGGAACACGCCGGCGGTGCGGGAGGCGATGGCCTGGAGCTCGGGTCTCATACCGCGAGGCTGCGACGTTCTCGCGCCGGACCGGCCCCTCGCACCGGAGTCCTGTGGACGGAGCCGGGCCGGGCCGCGCTGGGGACGATTCCGGGTCGGCCCGATGCCGCTGTCAGCTGTGCGAGCGGCGTCGACGGTTTGCCAGCGGCGTACCTCGGGTGGAGCGTCCGTAACCCCGCGTTACAGCGGGCGGGGTCAGCCGAGCAGGGCGTCGTACGCCGCGGGGCTGCTGTCGCGCAGGAAGTCCCGGCAGCGCTGCGCCTCGGGGGCCTCCCCGATCAGCTCGGCGGCGCGGGCGAGGGCCGCGAGCGCGCGCAGGAAGCCGCGGTTCGGCTCGTGCTCCCACGGCACGGGGCCGTTGCCCTTCCAGCCGTTGCGACGCAGCTGGTCCAGGCTGCGGTGGTAGCCGACCCGCGCGTAGGCGTAGGCCGTCACCTCGATCAGCCCCTGGGTCCCCTCGGTCTCGAGAGCCTGCTCGGCCAGCGTGGCCCAGGCGACCGGCGACTCCGGGTGGGCCCGCACGACGTCCACGGCGGCGGTCCCGGCCTCCAGCTCGGCGGCGGCGGGGTCGACGGGAAGGTGGGTCGGCGGGGGTCCGGCCATCAAGTCCTGGAAGGTCATGGGAAGCATTGTCCACGGTTGGTGGTCGAGTGCTCCTGTGACCCGTCAGACAGGGAGGTGAACGCGGTGGTCCGCGTGACCGGCGCCCGCCGGCGTACGCCGTCCCGGTGCTGGTCGCAGGCGTCACTTTGCCCGCCCTGTTCGTCCGTGGCCTCTCGCCCACCCCTGAGGTGGGCCGGCGTGGATCTGAGGGGTCCGGACGCCCTACCTAGTCAACTCTCCCGATGTGCGCACCCCCCGCTCAGGCGGAGCGTGGGGGGCACCCCAGAACCGGGGTTCCACCTCACCAGGGAGCACCTCATGAACAGCATCACCAGCATCCACGCCGCCGAGATCGCCCGCCAGCAGACGGCTCGCAACGAGGAGGCAGCCCGCACCTACACCCAGCGTCACGCCGCCCAGGAGTCCAGCGAGACCTCGACCCGGCGCGCAGCCTGGCGCGTACGCTGGCACTACCCAGCTCGGGCCGGGATCGTCAGCTAGCAGGCGGTGAGCCCCGTGCAGGAGCAGAGCCCGGTCGTGGTCGGTCGCGACGCGGAGTGCAGGACGATCGAGCGCCTGCTCGAAGCCGCCGTGGCTGGCGTCCCGTCCCTCCTCCTCGTCGGCGGCGACGCCGGCATCGGCAAGACCGCGCTCGTCGGGCTCGCAGCCGCCCAGGCTCGCGACCGAGGGTTCGTCGCGTTGACCGGCTCGTGCCTCGACATCTCGGCGAACATCCCGTTCAACGTCGTCCTGGAGGCCCTGATGCCGAGCCTCGAGGCCGGCCGCGGCACCGATGCGGCGCCGGCCACCACACGACTGGCCGAGCTGGTACGGGCGCGCGGCACGTCGGGCACGCTCGCTCCCGGCGAGCTGTTCGACCTGCTGCGCCGCTGCGTGGGCGAGCTGGCGCGCCGCCCGCTGCTGCTGGTGCTCGAGGACATGCACTGGTCCATGCAGAGCAGCCGGGACTTCGCCCTGTCCTTGTCGCGATCGCTCACCGGGCCGGTCGTCGTCATCCTCACGTTCCGCGCGGACGACCTCCACCGTCGGCACCCGTTCCGCTCCTGCCTGGTCGACCTCGGGCGCTCGGCGTACGCGCACCACCTCGACCTCGGCCCCCTGGACCGGGAGGGCCTCGGGTTGCTCGTCGAGCGGTGCACCGGTCAGCCCGCCGAGCCGTCGTACGTCGGCGGCCTGCTCGCCCGGTCGGAGGGGAACCCGCTGTTCGCTGAGGAGCTCGTGGCCCTTGCCGACACCCGCGAGGAGCTGCCCTCCCGGCTCTCCGACCTGCTGCTGCACCGCGTGGATGCCCTCTCGGAGCCGACTCAGACCATGCTCCGCGCGGCGTCGGTCACCGGCACCCGGATCGAGGTGGACCTGCTGGCCGAGGTGACGGGATCGTCCGACGCCGAGATCGAGGCCGGGCTGCGAGAGGCACTGGACTTCAACGTCGTGGTCCGGCGGGGTGAGCACCTGGAGTTCCGGCACGGCCTGATCCGCGAGGCGGTCCACGACGACCTGTTGCCTGGCGAACGGTCCAGGCTGCACGCGCAGTTCGCCCGGACTCTCCGGACGCGGCACGCCGACGGCGGGGAGGCTCACCAGCTGGCGGCCCAGTCGCAGCTCGCCTACCACTGGTTCGAGGCGCACGACCTGCCCGCGGCCCTGGCGGCATCCTTCGAGGCCGGCCTGCTCGCGAAGAGGTACGGCGCGCCGGAGGCAGCCGCTCACCTAGACCGGGTGCTCGACCTCTGGGACCAGGTGCCTGACGCAGCGACGCGGACCGGCGTCGAGAGGTCCGACATCCTCCGGCTGGCTGCCGAGGTGGCCGCCGACGCCGACGACCCGGACCGAACCCGGTCCCTCATCCGCGCCGCCCTCCGTCTCGTCGGGCCCGAGACCGATCCCCTCGTCGCGAGCCGGGTCTACACGTCGTACTGCCTGGTCTGCGGCGGCGCCGACGACGTCATCGACTACACCGAGGCGATCGACCGCGCGGTAGCCTGCGCCGAGGGTACGGAGACCGAGGAGCTGGCCCTCGCCCTGGCGGCACAGGCGAAGCAACGCCTGCGTTTCGGTTCCTTCGGCGAGGCGGAACAGCGCGCTGCTCGGGTGATGGAGCTGGCCGGCGGACGCGGCCACGCGTACGCCGAGGCCCTGGCCGGCCAGGTGCTCGTGGACCTGCACACCCTGTACGGCCGCTTCGCGCAGGCCGAACGCCAGCAGGAGGCGGTCGTCGCGCTGCTCCGCCGCGCCGGGTTCGAGACGGAGTCGCGGATCTGCCTGGCCGATGCTGCCTGGAAGCAGCTGATCGCGGGTGACCCGGAGCGCTGCGTGGCCGACGCGCACGCCCTGGCCGCGGAGGCCTCCGGGCTCGGGAACCTCACCTCGTGGTTCTTCGCGGTCGAGCAGGAGGCGTGTGCACACCAGTTCGCCGGACGTCTCGACGAGGCCGACATCCTGCTGCGCGAGATGCACGACTCCGGCGAGCAGCCCAGCCGGTGGGCGCCGCTGATGGGTCAGCAGATGCTGGCCCGGGGAGATCCACGAGCCGCGCTCGAGCTGACCCGACCCGATATCGCGCACATGGCCGGCAAGGGCGCCTGGCTGTATCCCGAGGAGCTCCATCACGACGTGACGACGCTGGTGGCGGCCGGCGAGGTCGCCGAGTCCGCCGCGATGGTGACCAGGGAGCTCGACAAGCTCGAGGTCGAGCGGCCGCCGCTTATGGAGGCGGTGCTGCTCTCCGTCGGCTACGCCGTTCTCGCAGCGCCCCGGTCGGCGGACGTCGTCCCCGACGGCTTCGCAGCCCGCCTCGAGGAACGCATGGTCGCCCAGGAGGAGGGGTGGCCGACCGCGTGCGATTCGACGTACCACGGCGTCCACCAGGCCGAGGCCCGGGCGTGGGCCGCCCGGGCCCGCGGTGGTGTGGCACCCGACCTCTGGCAGGCGGTCGTGAACGGATGGCGCGCGATCGGGATGCACACCTTCGCCCGGCCGGCCACGGTCCGGCTGGCCGAGGACCTGCTCGCCGACGGCAGGCGGGACGAGGCGCGCGAGCTGCTCGTCGAGCTCTGGCACGAGACCCGGACGGCGGGGGCGAACGGTGTCGCGGACCAGGCCGGCGGTCTCGCGCGGCGGCACCGCATCTCGCTGCCCGACGGCGACCCCGAACCCGTCGCGCTCGTGCACCTGACCCCGCGCGAGCGCGAGGTCCTCGACCTGGTCGCGACCGGCGCGACCAACCGGGCGATCGGCGAACAGCTGTTCATCTCCGAGAAGACGGTCAGCGTGCACGTCTCGAACCTGCTGGCCAAGCTCGGCGTCGCCAGCCGCGGCGAGGCAGCTGCGCTGGTGCGGGAGGTGGTGTCGACAAGCTCGACGAACGTGGACAGCGAGGGCGCGCTCAGGCGGTGACGCTGGTGCCCGTGCTCGAGAGGTTCTCGCAGGCCACGACGACGCGGGCGGCCATGCCGGCCTCGGCGGCCTTGCCCCAGGCCCGCGGGTCGTAGACCTTCTTGTTGCCGACCTCGCCGTCGACCTTGAGCACGCCGTCGTAGTTGGCGAGCATGTGGCCGGCAACGGGACGCGTGAAGGCGTACTGCGTGTCCGTGTCGACGTTCATCTTGACAACGCCGTACGACACGGCCGCCGCGATCTCCTCGGCGAGCGAGCCGGAGCCGCCGTGGAAGACCAGGTCGAACGGCTTCGAGCCGGCGTCGAGGCCGAGCTTCTCGACGACGGCCTGCTGGGCCTGCTGCAGGATCTCGGGGCGGAGCTTGACGTTGCCCGGCTTGTAGACGCCGTGCACGTTGCCGAAGGTCAGCGCCGTCATGTAGCGGCCCTTCTCGCCGAGGCCGAGGGCCTCGACCGTGGCCAGCGCGTCCTCGGCGGTGCTGTAGAGCTTGTCGCCGGAGCCGCCTTCGACGCCGTCCTCCTCGCCGCCGACCACACCCACCTCGATCTCCAGGATGATGTGCGCGGCCGCGGCCTTCTCGAGCAGCTCCTGGGCGATCTGCAGGTTCTCGTCGAGGGGTACGGCGGACCCGTCCCACATGTGCGAACCGAAGAGCGGCAGCTGACCGGCCTTGACCCGCTCGATACTGAGGTCGAGCAGCGGGCGGACGAAGCCGTCGAGCTTGTCCTGCGGGCAGTGGTCGGTGTGCAGCGCGATGTTGACGGGGTAGCTCTTCGCCACCTCGGCGGCGTAGGCCGCGAACGCGACCGAGCCGGTGACCATGTTCTTGACGCCGGGGCCGGAGAGGTACTCCGCACCGCCGGTGGAGACCTGGACGATCCCGTCGCTGCCCGCGTCGGCGAAGCCCTGCAGCGCGGCGTTCAGGGTCTGCGAGGAGGAGACGTTGATGGCCGGGTAGGCGAACTGCTCACGCTTCGCCTTGTCGAGCATCTCGGCGTAGACCTCAGGGGTGGCGATCGGCATCGGTGTCTCCTCGAAACGGTGTCTCCTGGTCGAGATCCACCCTAGTGGCTACCGGCGAGTCGCCTCCCGGGGTCGTGCGGCGTCCGGCCGGGTGAACCGACCACCGACCCGCTCAGTCGTCCTCGTCCTCGCCGCGGCCGGGCGTGGCCAGGGAGAAGCGGCGGATCGCGAACCGGAACAGCAAGTAGTAGACCGTCGCGTAGACCAGCCCGACCGGCACCAGCAGCAGCGGTCGCGTCGCGGTGGTGAAGTTCAGCGCGTAGTCGATGGCGCCGGCGGAGAACCCGAACCCGTCCTTGATGCCCAGAGCGTTGACCAGGGCCAGGGACGTGCCGGTGAGCACGGCGTGGATGAGGTAGAGCGGCCAGGCCACGAACATGAACGCGAACTCCAACGGCTCGGTCACCCCCGTCAGGAACGACGTGAGCGCGCCGGACAGCATCACGCCGCCGACGACCTTGCGGCGACCGGGCGAGGCCTCCTGGTAGATCGCGAGCGCCGCGGCGGGCAGGGCGAACATCATGATCGGGAAGAAGCCGGTCATGAACGCGCCGGCGGTGGGGTCGCCGGAGAGGAACCGGGCGACGTCCCCGTGCACGACGCCGCCGCCCGCGGTCGGGTAGGACCCCACTGCGAACCAGGGGACCGAGTTCAGCAGGTGGTGCAGGCCGAGCGGGATCAGCAGCCGGTTGGCGAAGCCGTACAACCCGGCGCCGAGGACGGAGTTGCCGACCAGCCACCCGCCGAACGACGTCAGGCCGGCGTCGAAGGCCGGGTAGGCGAACGACAGCAGCACCCCGAGCCCCAGGGCCACGCACGCGGTGATGATCGGCACGAAGCGGCGCCCCCCGAAGAACGCGAGGTACGGCGGCAGCCGGATGCGGTGGAAGCGCTGCCAGAGCAGGGCGGTCCCGATGCCGATGACGATCCCGCCGAAGACGCCGTAGTCGACGAGGTCGGGGCCCTGGTCGAGGACGTAGGGCGACATCGCGTCGGTCACCGCGTCGAACACGAGGTAGCCGACGACCGCGGCCAGGGCGGTGGACCCGTCGGACCGGCGGGCGAAGCCGATCGCGACCCCGACGGCGAAGAGCAGGCCGAGGTTCGCGAACAGGGCGTCCCCGGCCGCCGCGAGCACGTCGGCCACCGGGGTCAGCCAGGACCAGCGGGCGCCGAGCGCGAGCCCCGTGTCGCCGTCACCCAGCATGTCGGGCTGGCCGAGACGGAGCAGCAGGGCGGCCACGGGCAGGGCCGCGATCGGCAGCATCAGGCTGCGCCCGAGACGCTGGAGGACGCCGAGCGCGGGGGTCCGCCGGGCCGGGGCGGTGGAGCCCTCGACCGGTGCCGTGCTCATCGCGTTCGTCCCGTCCCCGGATGGTTAGATGCAGCCATGAGCCAAGCAGCCGCGATCGTCGCCGGTCTGGGCGGGCCCGGGAACATCGTAGAGATCGAAGCGTGCATCACCCGGCTTCGCACCGAGGTGCGGGACGTCTCCCTCGTCGACGAGGCGGGCCTCAAGGCGGCCGGTGCGCACGGCGTGATGCGGTCCGGGACGGTGGTCCAGGTGGTCCTGGGTCCCGAGGCAGACACCATCGCCAGCGAGATCGAGGACCTGTTGTGACGGACCGCCGCTGATGCAGGTCGTCGCACCGGTGTCGGGCACCAGCCTGGAAGTCCAGGACGTACCGGACCCGGTGTTCGCCTCCGGCATGGTCGGCCCCGGCCTGGCCATCGAGCCGCGGCCCGGGGTCCAGACCGCAGTGGCGCCGATCTCGGGGCGGCTGGCCAAGCTGCACCACCACGCCTTCCTCGTGGTCAGCGACACCGGACCGGGCGTCCTGGTGCACCTCGGCATCGACACCGTGCAGATGCACGGGGACGGCTTCACCCTGGTCGCCACCGAGAACGACGTGGTGCGGGTCGGGCAGGAGATCGTCACCTGGGACCCGGCGTACGTCGCGAGCACCGGCCGCTCGGCGGTGTGCGCCGTCGTGGTGCTGGACTGCCCGGCGGTGTCCCACCCGCTCCAGGGCGCCGGGTCGGTCGTGACCGCCGCGGACCCGATCTTCGACATCACCTGCTAGGGCTGGCCGCTCGGCGCACGCAGTCGTACGGTGAGGCTCCGACACGGCCACAGGGGGAACCACCGATGAGCAACGACGAGCAGCTCGGCACCACGAGGAGCGCGGCCGGCACCGTGATGACGCCGCAGGCCTCCGCCATCGCCGGGTTCACGCTAGCCGCCCTGGCGCTGACCGGGCAGGGCGCGTGGACCGGGCTGGCGCAGGCGTTCTTCGGCAGCAACTTCGCGCCGAGCTCGCTGGGGTCGGTGCTGGCCAGCGGGTTCCTGGCCACCCTCGTCGTCGAGGGGATCGCGCTGCTGCTGGCCCGGCACGCGCTGGCCGAGCCGGGTGGCGAGCAGCCGTGGGTCGGTCACCTCGCTCGGGCCGCGGTGCTGCTCGCGGTGATCGGCGGCGTCTTCAGCGTGCTCGCCCTGGTCGCCTCGCTGGTGCTGCAGCTCTAGCCCCGCCAGGACTCCTCGAGGTCCGCGTGCTGGCGCACCCAGGTGTGCATCGCGATGGCGGCCGCCGCGGACGCGTTGATCGACCGGGTCGAACCGAACTGCGCGATCGAGAACGTGCCGTCACAGGCCGCCCGTGCTCCCGGCGAGAGACCCGGCCCCTCCTGCCCGAAGAGCAGGCACACCCGGCGCGGCAGCTCCAGGGTCTCGAGCGGCTCGGAGCCAGGCAGGTTGTCGATGCCCAGCAGCACGACGTCCTGCGCGTGCAGGTGGACGGCCAGCGTCGCGACGTCCGGGTGGTGCCGCACGTGCTGGTAGCGGTCGGTGACCATGGCGCCCCGCCGGTTCCAGCGCCGGTTGCCGACGATGTGCACCTCACGGGCCAGGAACGCGTTGGCCGTGCGGACGATCGTGCCGATGTTGAAGTCGTGCTGCCAGTTCTCGATCGCGACGTGGAAGTCGTGCCGCCGGGTGTCGAGGTCGGCGACGATCGCCTCCATGGTCCAGTAGCGGTAGCGGTCCACGACGTTGCGGCGGTCGCCCTCGGCGAGCAGGCGTCCGTCGTACTGCTCCCCCGGCGGCGGCTCTCCGGTCCACGGCCCGACACCGACCTCCTCGGGTCCGTGCGGCATGGGGTCGTACGGCGCTCGCCGCTCGTCCTCGCTGCCCGCTCCGGTCATCCCCGGAGCCTAGACACCGACCAGGTTCCGTTCAGGTGAAACCCCTATCCTTCTGGCGTGACGGATCTCCCCGCCCTGGCCGCCCCGCTGCTGCTCGGAGTCAAGTGGCTCGACCCGCAGTACCTCCTCGACCAGTTCGGTGACTACGCCCTGTGGGGCGCCGCGGCCGTGATCTTCGCGGAGTGCGGGCTGCTGATCGGGTTCTTCCTGCCCGGCGACTCGCTGCTCTTCACGGTCGGGCTGCTGGTCTCCAAGGGCGACGTCCCGCAGCCGCTGTGGGTCTGCTGCGTGGTGCTGTTCCTGGCCGCGATGCTGGGCAACGCCAGCGGCTACGCGATCGGGGCCAAGGTGGGTCCGTCGATCTTCCAGCGCGAGGACTCCAAGATCTTCAAGCAGAAGTACGTCGACAAGACCCACGAGTTCTTCGGGAAGTACGGCAACCGGGCCATCGTGCTCGCACGCTTCGTGCCGATCGTCCGGACGTTCATCACCGTGATGGCCGGCGTGGGCTCGATGGGCTTCCGGCGCTTCATGATCTACAGCGCCATCGGCGGCGCGTTCTGGGCCAGCGGCGTGACGGTGCTCGGCTACTTCCTCGGGCAGATCTCCTTCGTGCGCAACAACCTCGAGGTGATGCTGCTCGCCATCGTGGCCATCTCGGTGGTGCCGATCGGCATCGAGGTCCTCCGCGCCCGGGCCGCGGAAAAGATCGAGGAGATCAAGGAGAGCTGAGGCCGCTCACTCGGTGACCGCGTCCAGGTCCCCCTTGGTGAGCACGGCCCGCACCTCGAGCCCGACGTCTTCCAGCGGGTTCGACCCCGCGGGGCTGCGGTCGATCGCGCACACGACGACCTCGACGACGGCACCGAGGTCCCGCAGCGCCCGGGTGGCGTCGCGCACGGCGCCACCGGTGGTGATCACGTCCTCGACGAGCGTCACCCGACGGCCGGCGACGTCGGGGCCCTCGGCCAGCTTGCAGGTGCCGTACTCCTTGGCCTGCTTGCGGACGAACAGCGCCGGCAGGTCGGTGCGCGCGCTCAGCACCGTCACGATCGGGACGCCACCGAGCTCGAGACCGCCGAGCAGCTCGGTGCCCTCGGGCACCAGCTCGACCATCTGCTCGGCGACGCGACGGAGCAGCGCGGGCTGTGCCTCGAAGAGGTACTTGTCGAAGTACTCGCTCGCCACCTGGCCGGAGCGGAGCGTGAACTCCCCGGTCAGCCGGCAGCAGGAGTCGATGTCACGGGCCAGGTCTGCGTCCACCATGTCCGCAGCCTAAGGCCCTTGACGTCAGCTGGCGGTGGTGTCGACCAGGTGCCCGAAGGCGATCATCCGGTTGTCGGTGTGGAAGAGCTCGGCGCAGGTCGTCAGCGTGATCAGCTTCTGGCCCGGCCGCTGCGACGGCTCGACGCCACCGCGCGGGTTGGTGGGCAGCTTGTCGATCACCCAGACGTCGGCGAACGTGACGATCAGCTTGTTCGGGTCGGTGTCGAGCCGGTAGGTGAACGTCTTGTCCCTGGTCTCGACGATGATCTTGTCACCGGGGCGCAGGTCGGGCATCCGGCGCAGCGGCTCGCCGTGGGTGACCCGGTGGGCGGCCACCGCATAGTTGCCGGCGGCCCCCGCCTTGGCGGTGCCGGTGAAGTGCCCGAAGCCCTCTGCGAGGACACCGTCGGACACGCCGGCCTGCACGGGCATAACGTAGTCCTTGCCGAAGCGCGGGATCCGGAGCAGCGCCTGGGCACCCTTGAGCTCCACCCCGGTCGCCGAGCCGGACGCCCCGGCGCTGCCCTGGGACTGCCACACCTTCTGGGTCTCCGAGACGATGCTCTGCTGCTTGTGCTTGGCCACGATGTTGGTGCCGAAGAACTGCCACGCGACGTAGCCCAGCACCGCGAGACCGGCCAGGATCAGGCCGAGGCCGATCCAGAAGGACAACCCCCGGGAACGTCTCGGCTTCGCGTCGGGACGCTCGAGGGTCTGGGTGGACATGGGCCGATCATCCCCTATGCCGACAAGCCGCCGCACCCGAACGTCGTACAGTCGCCCGTATGCCTGCGACCTCCCGCCGGATGGCTGACCGGCTCCGGTCGATCCCCCCGACGATCTTCTCGGAGATGTCCGCGTTGGCCGTGCGCACGGGTTCCCTCAACCTCGGTCAGGGGTTCCCGGACCAGGACGGACCGCCCGGTGCGGTGGAGGCCGCGGTCGAGGCGCTGCGTGCGGGCCGCAACCAGTACCCGCCCGGTCCGGGCTTCCCCGAGCTGCGCGAGGCGGTCGCCGCCCACCAGCTGCGGCACTACGGCATCGAGCTGGACCCGACCTCCGAGGTCGTGGTCACCGCGGGCGCCACCGAGGCGCTGGCCGCCGCGATCTTCGCGCTGGTCAACCCGGGCGACGAGATGGTCGTGCTCGAGCCGTTCTACGACTCCTACGTCGCCTGCATCGAGATGGCCGGCGGGGTACGGCGCCCGGTCACGCTTCGGGCCCCGGACTTCCGGCTGGACGTGGACGCACTCGCGGCGGCCGTCACCCCGCGCACCACCACGATCCTGCTCAACACCCCGCACAACCCGACCGGCGCGGTGCTCGACCGCTCGGAGCTCGAGGCGATCGCCCGGGTCGCGATCGAGCACGACCTGGTCGTGGTGACCGACGAGGTCTACGAGCACCTGCTCTTCGACGGCCGTCAGCACGTCCCGATCTGCACGCTGCCTGGCATGTGGGAGCGGACCGTCTCGATCTCCAGCGCCGGCAAGACGTTCTCCTTCACCGGCTGGAAGGTCGGCTGGGTCACCGGCCCGGCCGAGCTGGTCTCGACCGTGATGGCCGCGAAGCAGTGGCTGACCTTCAGCAACGCGGCGCCCCTGCAGCCGGCGGTCGCCCACGCCCTGGGCCACGAGGCGCACTTCTACGACGCGCTGGCCCAGGACCTGCAGGCCAAGCGGGACCTGCTCGTCGACGGCCTGCGCACCCTCGACCTCGAGGTGTTCAGCCCCGAGGCGACGTACTTCGTGATGACCGACGTCCGGGCCTACGGCCACGCCGACGCGATGGCGTTCTGCCTCGCGCTGCCGGACAAGGCCGGCGTCGTGGCGATCCCGGCGCAGGTGTTCTACGACGACCAGGACGAGGGCCGGCACCTGGTGCGGTGGGCGTTCTGCAAGGAGACCTCGGTGGTCGAGGAGGGCGTGCGTCGGCTGACCTCGGCCGACCTGCACGCCTGAGGTCTCACCAGACCGGCGGCTTCTCCCGCGGCTGGCGCGGCTGGAGCGGCTGAGGCGGTCCCTGCGGAGGGGCCTGCTGCTGACGAGGCGGGACGTCGCGCCCCGCGAACCAGGCCTTGGTCGACGGCCGGTTGAGCATCGCCACGCACACCAGGGCGGCTACCGCGTTCAGCCACCCGACGGGCACGGCGACCAGGCAGACCAGCGACGAGACCGCCGCAGACACCAGGAGCAGGATCCGGCCGAGCTCCACCCGGCGGTAGGCCAGCACGGCCAGCGCCATGGCCGCGAGAGCCCAGGTGATCGACAGGGCGGAGGTCACCCAGAGCGCGCCCAGGATCTCGTCGCCGCTCAGCCCCTGGCCGGCGATCTGCTGGTTGCGCTGGAGCGCCTCGACCACCGCGGCGTGGTCTACCAGGATGACCAGCACCATCAACGAGAAGAGCAGCACGACCAGGGCGGAGAACGCCCAGGTCAGCCAGGCCGCCACGGTGACCGCGGTCGGACGGGCGGGGGCTCGGTGGGCGAGTCCGGGGTGCCCGGGGTGCGTCGCGGTGGGGGCCGCGCGCGCGGTGGCGGCCGGGGCCACGCCGAACGGCTGACCGGCGGGACCCGGGCGCACCTCGGAGCCGGTGCCCGTCGGGGCCACGGTCGGCGCGGGGCCGGGCTGCTGGGCGGGGTACGTCGGCTGGGTCGGCCAGACCGCGGACCGGTCCGGAGCGGGCGGACCGTCGGCGCCGCGCTCGGCGGCGGCACGGGGTGCCCGTCCCGCGAACCAGTCCCGCGCCTCGCGGCCCCACAGCATGGTGGCGGCGACGGCGACGAGGACCGGCAGGAGGCCGGACACGAAGGTCGCCGAGACAAGCATCAGACCGGCCACGACGCTCAGCCCGATGCGGGCGCCGCGGTGCCGCTGGAGCACGAAGACGGCGAGCACCACGCCGGCCGCGGCCAGCGCGCCGCTGAACAGCACGACGCCACGGAGCAGGGCGACGACCTGGTCCACGTCGAGCCCGAGGCCGCTGGCGGGGGCCCGCGAGAGCCGGTCGGCGATCTGGTCGCGCATGTCCGCGGACCGCACGGTCGACATGGAGTCGAACAGGGTCACGACCAGCAGCGCGCACGCCGCTGCCGCCATCACACCGCCGACGGTGACCTGGCGCGGCCGGGCACCCGCACCCGTTCCGTCCGACTCGCTCATGGCCCCCATTCCACCATGTGCGTGTCTGCCGGACTCGTGCGGCTTCACGCTCCGTGGCAGGCTCGGTGGAACAGCGCAGCACGGCCGAGGGACGGACGTCGACCATGGAGCACCCGCGCACGACGGGGCGAGCGATCGCACTCGCGCGGACGGCGCACGGCGGACCTGCCCTGGCGGTGACCGCGGTGGCCGCGCTCCTAGCGGTGACCGCCGACGTCCCCGCGGGGCGGACCGTCCTCGTCGTCGCGGCCGTGCTCACCGGCCAGCTCTCGATCGGCTGGTCCAACGACCTGATCGACGTACGCCGCGACCGGGCCGTGCACCGCATCGACAAGCCGCTCGTGACCGGCGAGCTCCCGGAGTCGCTCGTGCGGCTGTCCTGTGCTCTCGCCCTCGGCGCGACCGTCGTGCTGTCCCTGGCCTGCGGTCCCACCGCCGGGCTCGTGCAGCTGCTGTGCGTCGCCGGCGGCTGGGCCTACAACCTCGGCCTGAAGTCGACGGTCTGGTCTTGGCTGCCCTACGCCGTGGCCTTCGGCGCCCTGCCGGTCTTCGTCGCGCTGGCCGGTGACGGCGGTTTCCCAGCGCTCTGGGTGCCGGTCGCGGGTGCGCTGCTGGGGGTCGGCGCCCACCTGGTCAACGCGCTGCCCGACCTCGACGACGACCTCGCGACCGGGGTCCGTGGGCTGCCGCACCGCATCGGCGCTCGCTGGACCGGTCCGCTGGCGACGGCGGTGCTGGTCGCCGCGTCCGTGCTGATCTGCGTCGCGGCCCCGCTCACCGGGCACGCCGCCACCTGGGCCGGGCTGCTCGTGGTCGTCGCCCTCGCCGTCGTGGCCGTGACCGGCCGAGGTCGTACGCCGTTCCGCGCCGCCATGGGCATCGCCCTGGTCGACGTGGCCCTGCTGGCGGGCTCCCGATGAGCCAGGAGACCTGGGACCTGGTCGTCGTCGGCGCCGGGCCGGCCGGGGCCGCGACCGCGCTGGGCGCCCTGACCGCCGACCCGACGCTGCGGGTGCTGCTGCTGGACCGCGCCGACTTCCCGCGCGACAAGTCCTGCGGGGACGGCATCGCCCCGCACGTCTTCGACGCGCTGCGCACGGTGGGCGTCGACGACGCCGCCGACGGCTGGATCCCGTTGCGCCGGCTGCGGCTGGACCGCGGCGCCTCCAGCGTCGAGCGCGACCTGGCCCGCCCCGTGTGGGTCATCCCGCGCCGGGTCTTCGACGCCCGGCTGGTCGAGCACGCGACGGCCGCGGGCGCGGTGCTCGTGCGGCACCGGGTCCGCGCCGTCACCAGCGGCCCCGACGGGCACGTCGTGGACGAGGAGCACCGAGGACGGGTGCTGGTCGGCGCGGACGGCGCGCACTCCGTGGTTGGCACGTCCGCCGGTCGTGCCCCGGGACGCCGGGCCCTGGCCCTCCGTGGCTACGCCCCGACACCTCCGGACCGCCGCGCCCGTCAGGTGATCGTCTACGGGGACCGTCGCCAGCCGTCGTACGCCTGGTCGTTCGACCGCGGCGACGGCCTGGCCAACGTCGGCTACGGCGAGCTGCTGGGAGACGCGACCGACCCACCCTCGCGCCAGGTCCTGCTCGAGCAGCTCGAGGAGCTCCTCCCCGGCTCCGTGGAGCACGGCACCGGGTGGCGGGGGCACCACCTGCCGCTGTCCGGCTTCCGCTGGCACCAGCCCGACGGCCCGGTGCTGCTCGTCGGCGACGCCGCCGGACTGGTGAACCCGATGACCGGCGAGGGCATCTACTACGCGGTTGCGACCGGCATCTCCGCCGGCCGAGCGGCGGCCCGTGCCCTGCGCTCGCGCGACGCGGCCGCGGCCGGCGCCCTGCACCGGACGACGGTGCGCCGGCTGCTGGCCCGGCACCTGCGCAGCACCTCCGTCGCCGCGCGGCTCTCGACGTCCCCCACCGTCGTCGAGGCCGGCATCCGCGCCGCGTCGCGCAGCCAGCGCGTCTTCGACGACCTGGTGGAGATCGGCCTCGGCCGGGGCACCATCACTCCCCGATTGGGGGCCGGCCTGGGGGCCGGTCTCGTCGCCGGGCTCCCCCGTCCCCGTCCCTTCGCGCGTCAGGTTTCCCAGTGAGAGGCTCCCCGAGCATGCAGATCCTGTCGGTCCGAGGCACGCTGCCCGACCACTGCTACCCGCAGGAGGAGATCACCGACGCGTTCGCCGGCTTCATCGCGAGCCGGTCCCTCGACGAGCGGCTGCTGCGCCGCTTCCACGCCAACGCGGGCGTGCGCAGCCGACACCTCGCGCTGCCGCTGGAGGAGTACGCCGGCCTCCGGGACTTCGGCCAGGCCAACGACCACTTCATCGACATCGCGGTGCAGCTCGGGGCGCAGGCCGTCGCGGACGCCCTCAAGGCGGCCGACCTCACCCCGGCCGACGTCGACCTGATCGTGTCCACGACAGTCACCGGTCTCGCCGTACCCTCCCTCGACGCACGCATCGCCGGGGTGATCGGGCTGCGACCCGACGTGAAGCGGGTGCCGATCGTCGGCCTCGGCTGTGTGGCCGGGGCGGCCGGCGTCGCTCGCCTGCACGACTACCTCGTGGGTCACCCCGACGACGTCGCGGTGCTCGTGTCCGCGGAGCTCTGCTCGCTCACCGTGCAGCGCGACGACGCCTCGGTGCCCAACCTCGTCGCGAGCGGGCTGTTCGGCGACGGCGCGGCCGCCGTGGTCGCGGTCGGCGCGAACCGCATGGCCCCCGACACCGGCCGCGTGGACGTGCTGGACTCACGCAGCCGTCTCTACCCCGACTCCGAGCGGACGATGGGCTGGGACGTCTCCTCGACCGGGCTGCGGATCGTGCTCGACGCGGCCGTCCCGGAGCTGGTCGAGCGCTACCTGGGCGACGACGTGGACGGCTTCCTCTCCGACGTCGGCCTCACCCGTGCGGACATCGAGTGGTGGGTCTGCCACCCTGGCGGCCCCAAGGTGCTCGAGGCCATCGAGTCCACGCTCGGCCTGCCGCGGTCGGCGACCGAGCTGACCTGGGACTCGCTGTCCCGGATCGGCAACCTGTCGTCCTCGTCGGTGCTGCACGTCTTCGAGGACACGCTGCGCGACCGGCCGCCGCGCCCCGGCTCCTACGGCCTGCTGATGGCGATGGGGCCAGGCTTCTGCTCCGAGCTCGTGCTGCTGCGGGCGGCCCCGTGACGAGCCTGGTCCTCTTCACCGTCGTCGTCGCCCTGGTCGGCCTCGAGCGGCTGGCCGAGCTCGTGGTCTCCAAGCGCAACGCCGCGTGGAGCCTCGAGCAGGGTGGTCGTGAGCTCGGCCGCGAGCACTACCCGTTCATGGTGGTGCTGCACACCGGCCTGCTCGCGGGGATGCTGGTCGAGGCCTGGGTGGTGCGGCCCGACGTGCCGGTGCTGCTCGCCGGGTCGATGCTGGTGCTCGCGATCGGGTCGCAGGCGCTGCGCTGGTGGTGCATCCGCACGCTGGGCCGGCAGTGGAACACCCGCGTGATCGTCGTACCCGACCTGTCGCTGGTGCGGTCCGGTCCCTACCGGCTGGTGCCGCACCCGAACTACGTCGCCGTCGTCGTCGAGGGTGTGGCGCTGCCGCTGGTGCACGCCGCGTGGGTCACTGCGTTGGTCTTCACGGTCCTCAACGCGGCGCTGCTCACCGTCCGGGTTCGGGTGGAGAACGCGGCGCTGGAGACGGTGGCGGCCTGATGCGCGACCTGGTGGTGGCCGGCGGCGGACCGATCGGGCTGGCGACGGCGTTGTACGCCGCGCGGGCCGGACTCGACGTCGTGGTGCGCGAGCCGCGGCGCGGCGTGATCGACAAGGCCTGCGGCGAGGGGCTGATGCCCGCGGCGGTGGCCGACCTGACCGAGCTCGGCGTCGACCTGGCGGGGCGGCCGATCGACGGCATCCGCTACATCGACGGCTCGCACGAGGTGGAGGCCTGGTTCCGTTCCGGCGCCGGCCGTGGCGTACGTCGGACCGCGTTGCTGAGGTCCCTGCAGGCGACCGTGGCGCTCGCGGGGATCCCCACCGACCACTCCCCGGTGCGGTGCGTCGAGGAGGCCGACGACCACGTGCTCGTCGACGGGGAGCCGGTGCGGCACCTCGTCGCAGCCGACGGCCTGCACTCCCCGATCCGGCGGATGCTGGGTCTGGACGCCCCGCCGGGACGCGAGCGACGCTACGGGCAGCGGGCGCACGTCGCGGTCCGGCCCTGGTCGGCGTTCGTCGAGGTGCACTGGTCCGAGGTCGGCGAGGTCTACGTGACCCCGGTCGCCGACGGGCTGGTCGGGGTCGCGGTGCTCACCGGCCGCCGGGCCACGTTCCCCGAGCTGCTCAGTGCCTTCCCCACCCTGACCCCGCGGATCGCGGGCAACCCGGTCACCCGGGTCCGGGGCGCGGGTCCGCTGCGGCAGCGCTCCACCCGCCGGGTCCGGGGACGGGTGCTCCTCGTCGGCGACGCGGCCGGCTACGTCGATGCGCTCACCGGCGAGGGCATCGCGATCGGCATCGCGCAGGCGCGCGCAGCCGTGGACGCGATCGTGGCCGGCGACCCCGGTGGCTACGAGCGCGCGTGGCGCCGGGTCACCCGACGCCACGACCTGCTCACCCGGGGACTGCTCACCGTCACCCGGCACGACGCGCTGCGCAGCCGGATCGTGCCGGCCGCCGCAAAGCTGCCGCGCGTGTTCGACTCGGTCGTCAACCAGCTGGCGCGGCCGGCATGAGCGGGCAGACCACGGGGCCCGAGCAGGTCGTACTCCTCGACGAGTCCGGCCACGCGGTCGGGGTCGCCGACAAGGCAACCGTGCACCACCACGACACCCCGCTGCACCTCGCCTTCTCCTGCTACGTGCGCTCCGCCGACGGCGAGGTGCTCGTCACGCGGCGCGCCCTGCACAAGCCGACGTGGCCGGGCGCCTGGACCAACTCGGTGTGCGGACATCCCGCGCCCGGCGAGTCCCCTCTCGACGCGGTGCGACGTCGCGCCCGCACCGAGCTCGGCATCCGCGTGGACGACGTACGCCTGGTGGTGCCGGCGTTCCGCTACCGCGCGGTGATGGCGGACGGCACCGTGGAGAACGAGATGTGCCCGGTGTTCGTGGCCACCACGACCGACGCGGTGGCCGCCGACCCGGACGAGGTCGACGACCACGCGTGGGTGGACTGGGCCTCCTTCCGAGCGTCGGTCCTGGACGGCACGCGCGACGTCAGCCCCTGGTGCGTCGAACAGGTCCGGGCGATGCCGGAGGACCCGTGGACCGACTCCCCCGTCCCCGGCGTCCTTCCGGCCGCCCTCGGATAGTCGGTCACGTGGTGAGGACGAGGCCCGTGCCGGCGGGGTCGACGTCGACGAGCACGTGGCCGCCGTCGAGGACCTGGCCGCCCAGCAGCATCCGCGCGAGCGGGTCGCCGATGGCGGTCTGCACCAGGCGGCGCAGCGGACGGGCGCCGTACGCCGGGTCGTAGCCGGTGTCCGAGAGCCACCGGTGCGCGATCTCGGAGACCTCGACGGTGATCCGGCGGACCGCCAGCCGGCGGCCCAGCTCGGCGATCTGCAGGTCGACGATGTGGGTGAGCTCGTCGCGGGAGAGCGCGTCGAACAGCACCACCTCGTCGAGCCGGTTGAGGAACTCCGGCTTGAACGCCTGGCGGACCACGGCCATCACGGAGTCGCGCTTCTCCTCCTCGCCCAGCGACGGGTCGACGAGGTAGGTCGAGCCGAGGTTCGAGGTCAAGATCAGCACCACGTTGCGGAAGTCCACCGTGCGGCCCTGCCCGTCGGTGAGCCGGCCGTCGTCGAGCACCTGGAGCAGGATGTCGAAGACCTCGGGGTGCGCCTTCTCGACCTCGTCGAGCAGCACCACGGAGTAGGGCCGGCGGCGGACCGCCTCGGTGAGCTGCCCGCCCTCGTCGTAGCCGACGTAGCCGGGCGGCGCCCCGACCAGGCGTGAGACCGAGTGCTTCTCGGCGTACTCGCTCATGTCGATGCGCACGATCGCGCGCTCGTCGTCGAAGAGGAAGTCCGCGAGCGCCTTGGCCAGCTCGGTCTTGCCGACACCGGTCGGGCCGAGGAACAGGAAGGAGCCGGTCGGCCGGTCCGGGTCGGCGATGCCCGCGCGCGAACGGCGTACGGCGTCGGAGACCGCCCCCACCGCCGGGCGCTGGCCGATCAGCCGCTGGCCGATCACGTCCTCCATGCGCAGCAGCTTGGCCGTCTCGCCCTCGAGCAGCCGGCCGGTCGGGATGCCGGTCCAGGCCTCGACGACGTCGGCGATCTCCTCGGGGCCGACCTCGTCGCGCACCATCGGGTCGGTCACCGACTGCTCGGCGGCGGCCGCGGCCTCCAGCTGCTTCTCGAGCTCGGGGATGCGGCCGTAGAGGATCTCGCTGGCCCGCGCGAGCGACTCCCCGCCGCCCTCGCGCTGGAAGCGGTCGGACTGCATGCGCAGCTCGTCGATCTGCTTGCGGAGCTCGCCGACGCCCTCGAGGGCGGCCTTCTCCCGGGCCCAGCGGGCCTCCAGGCCGCGCAGCTCCTCCTCGCGATCGGCGAGGTCGGCGCGCAGCTTCTCGAGCCGGTCCTTGGACGCCGCGTCGGCCTCGCGGTCGAGTGCGAGCTCCTCCATCTTCATCCGGTCGACGCTGCGCCGGAGCTGGTCGATCTCGACGGGGCTGGACTCGATCTCCATGCGGAGACGGGACGCCGACTCGTCGACGAGGTCGATGGCCTTGTCGGGCAGCTGTCGTCCGGAGATGTAGCGGTCGGACAGCATCGCGGCCGCGACGAGCGCGCTGTCGGCGATGGTGACGCCGTGGTGGGCTTCGTACTTCTCCTTGAGCCCCCGCAGGATCGCCACGGTGTCCTCGACGGACGGCTCCCCCACGAAGACCTGCTGGAAGCGGCGCTCCAGCGCGGGGTCCTTCTCGATGCGCTCGCGGTACTCGTCAAGCGTCGTCGCGCCGATCATCCGCAGCTCGCCCCGGGCCAGCATCGGCTTGAGCATGTTGCCGGCGTCCATGGCGGAGTCCCCGCCGGCGCCCGCGCCGACGACGGTGTGCAGCTCGTCGATGAAGGTGATGACCTGCCCCGCGGACGCCTTGATCTCGGCGAGCACGGCCTTGAGCCGCTCCTCGAACTCGCCGCGGTACTTCGCGCCGGCCACCATCGCGGCCAGGTCGAGCGAGAGCACCTTGCGGCCCTTGAGCGAGTCGGGCACGTCCTGGTCGACCACGCGCTGGGCGAGTCCCTCGACCACGGCGGTCTTGCCGACGCCGGGCTCACCGATCAGCACGGGGTTGTTCTTCGTGCGCCGCGACAGCACCTGCACGACGCGACGGATCTCGCTGTCCCGCCCGATGACCGGGTCGAGCTTGCCCTCGGCGGCGAGCGCGGTCAGGTCCACGGCGTACTTCTCGAGGGCCTGGTAGGTCGCCTCGGGGTCCTGGCTGGTGACGCGCGCGGGGCCCCGCACGCTCGCGAGGGCGCCGCTCAGCGCCTCGCCACCCGCGCCGGCCCGGTTCAGCACGGTCTTCGCCGCCGAGTCCACGACCGCGCTGGCGAGCAGCAGGTGCTCGGTGGAGACGAAGTCGTCCTTCATCGAGGTCGCCAGGTCCGTGGCGGCGCTGAAGATCGCGATCGCGGCCCGGGAGTACGACGGAGCCGCGACGTTCGACCCGGTGGCGGCCGGCAGCTTGGCCAGCTCGGCGCGGACCCCCGCCTCGACGGTCGCCGGAGCGACGCCCACGGCCTCCAGCAGCGGGGCGATGACGCCCTCGGGCTGGGCCAGCAGGGCGGACAGCAGGTGCACGGCCTCGACCTGGGCGTGGCCGTGCGAGGCGGCCGACGAGATCGCGGTGTTGATGGCTTCCTGGCTGCGGGTGGTGAACTTCGATGCGTCCATGGGTTTCTTCCTTCAGCTGCGGCCGCGGCGCCAGACGGTGAGCGACTGCCCGTTGGGCGTGGTCGTCCGGACCGCCGGCAGGTTCTTGGTGGGACTGCTCAGGGTCTGACGAAGGATGTGCTCGGTCGCGGCCAGGTCGTGCTCGAGCTCG
>JBDSMW010000109.1:0-10981 GCA_039915665.1 Nocardioidaceae bacterium | reverse complement strand
AGCACGCACAAGATCTGGAACTGTCGATCATCGGCCGGATCGAGGTCTACGCCGGTTCGTGCGAGGAAGCGCCTCCTTGGGGGCCAGCGACCCTGCTCAGCACCGAGGGTGTGCAGCGCTTCGACGGCGGACCGGACCTCCTCGGGCCATCCGCCATCAGTCGGGTCCATCTCAACGCTGTGAAGGTCGGGCCGGAGCACCAGTAACGCGGCTGGGTGCATCAGGGCAGCCTCTTCCGCGGTGGCTGAGCGGCTCAGCACCCACCCCTCGCGATCTGACCGCGACCTTCCACGACGCATGCCTCGATTGTCCCGCCCTGTGTCTCGACGTGGCTAGTTCACCAGCAGAGCGGCAGTGTCCAAGAAGGTTGCCGACTCGCGGGCGTGACCGAACCAGCGGAGATACAGCCCGGTGGTGACGCGCTCGACAAAGCCCCATCGCCACACGCGCTCGGGGTCGACGTTCGCCGCCTCGGCGAGGCGGCGACTCTCCTCACGCAACATGGAGCGTGCCGCACCGGGTCGCGATGCTTCGGCATCCCTGATCTCCCGGCACGCGTCACGCATGACGACCCCGAGGTCGTAGGCGCGCTCACCGATGAACCCGTCCGGGTCGATCAATGCCCAGCCTTCTCCACTGCGAAGAACATTTCCGGGGTGTGGATCACCGTGACACACCACCTCCGCCGTTTCCGACGCCGCCAGCTCCCCGGCGTACTCGGTCGCGACGGAGAGCACGTCCTCATGGTGGCTGCCGTAGCGCGGACCCAGGTCGGCCAGGATGGCCAGCAGACCGGATGCTTTGCCCTGGAACGGGCGGCCACGCGCCATAGGTACCTGCCAGGCCTCTCCCAGCAGCGGCACGAGCACCCGACCCTGACCGCTCAGAGTGGACTCCTCGGTCCAGAGATCGTGGCCAAGTCGCTCCAGGAGCAGCGCTCCGCAGTCGGCTTCCCAGGCCAGAACCTTCGCGTAACCATGACCGTCACCAGCTCGCAGGACGCTCACGGCCACGTCCTGGGCACCCGGTTCAGCGATCTTGAGGACGGCCGTCGAGCCGTCGGTGCGCCGTACGGCCAGCGGAGGCGTGCCCGCCCCACCGGGCAGCCAGCGTTCGACCGTCAAGTCCCACTCGCGGCAGATGCTGGGCAGCACCTCGACGAAGTGCCTGACGGATGCCGAGAGGTCTCGATCAGAGATGCGCCGGCGACGCACGGCCTCGGCCACGGCGTCATCGATCTGGTCCCTGGTCACCGCGCAACGGTACGCGGCCGCGTCGGGTCGTCGGGGCTCGTAGCCCCGGACCATGTCCTCGGTACCGCGCACCGGCACGGTGATCCCGAAAACCGATGACCCGGTAGGTTCGAAGAACACCGACGAGAGGAACCACGCATGGCTATCGACCGAGGACTGCTCGCGCTGCTGGAGGCCAAGCCCGGCAAGGGGGACGAGCTAGGTGACTTCCTGAAGCAGGGTCGCGAGCTCGCCGTCGCCGAGGCCGGCACGGTGACGTGGTACGCATTCAAGATCAGCGACACGACGTACGGCATCTTCGACACGTTCGAGGGTGAAGAGGGCCGGCAGGCACACCTCAACGGCCAGATCCCGGCGGCCCTGGGTCAGGTCGGACCCGACCTGCTCGCCAGCGACCCCGATATCAAGACCGTCGACGTCATCGCGGTCAAGTAGGTAGCGCCTTGCGAGGTGCCGCAACTGGCAACGCTGGCCGTCCTACGCCGTGTCAGTCTGGATCACTTGGGGGCGGTAGCTCTCAATGATGTCGTTGAACTCGGTGCGCTCGCGTTCGGGCACGCCCAGGAACATCAGGGTGGCCGCGATCTCCATCGCCACGGCGTCGAAGCCGGCCGTGTCGATGGACAGGCCGTCGTGGGCCGCGACCATGTCGCGGCCGAGGTAGCACTTCGGCCCACCGGCTGCCTCGATGGACCAAGCGGTGACGAGAAACTTGTAGCCGGGTCCGTTGGCGGCCTCGCCGTGGTGCGCGTGCACCCCGGTGTTGGCGTTGACGAGGGCGTTGGCGAAGAGTCGGTCGACGAGCACGTCGACCGCACCGGCTATGGCGTAGGCCCCGCCGAGACGTTCGTAGAGCGAGGCGTCCGTCGGGACGTGCTCGGTGGCCTCGGCGATGTCGCCGACCTCGGCGTCGGGTTCGATGATCTGGGTCATGGTGCGCTTCCTTCGCTTGGTGTGGTCCCGCCCGCGGGGTGCGGGGAGGATCGGGGCTCGGGGGTCAGCTGCTCTGACAGGGTGCGGAGTCGACGGCGCAGGTCGGCCAGCTCGTTGGGGTCGAGTCCAGTGGCACCGGCGACCTCCGCCTGGACGGCCGCGGCCGCGGGCTCGAGATCCCGGCCGAGCTCGGTTGCAGCCACCACCACCCGGCCACGATCGGTGCCGCGGCGACAGTGCACGAGACCGGCCACCTGCAGGCGCTCCACCAAGGGCGTCACAGCGTGGGAGTCGAGCTCCAGTCGAGCCGCGATAAGCCCGACTGTCGCAGGGCCGTCCTGCCACAAAGTGAGCATCACCAGGTACTGCGTGTAGGTGAGACCGATCGCGTCGAGCAAGGGGCGGTAGCGACGCGTGATCGCGCGGGTCGCGGCGTAGAGCGCGAAACACAGCTGGTCGTCGAGGCGAAGACCCCCGACCGTCTCGAGCCGCTCCATCTTCACCACCCGACCCCATTCCGTGTGATGGTCCTCACACCGAACCCAATCCATCACGCGTGACAGATCTCGTCAAGAGGATCGGCGCGCGGCACGCCGACCCAGCGGGGGCCCCCGCGATATCGGCCGTGTGGAATCATCGCGCCGACGAGAACAAGCCAAGGGGCCGCTGTGAAGCTGAAAATGGAACTGATCCCGCTCCCGGTCGCGGACGTGGACCGAGCGATCGCCTTCTACGCCGACATGCTCGGCTTCAACAAGGACTTCGACGTGCAGCCCAGCGAGGGCGTGCGCGTTGTCCAGCTGACACCCGAGGGCTCGGGTTGTTCGGTCGGGTTCGGGACCGGCCTGGACGTGTACGCCGGAGAGCCCGGCAGTGTCAGGGGTCTGCACCTGGCGGTGGAGGACCTGGACGAGGCGCGCGCCGAGCTCGTCAGCCGAGGGGTGGAGGTCGGCGAGATCCACGACTTCGGGGGCGGCGTCAGGGGCGCGAACTTCTCCGACCCGGACGGCAACAGCTTCGAGCTGCAGGAGATGGCGTGGCGCAAGGGCGAGACGTTCTAGCGAGACCACCAGGCGCGTGACCTGGACGATCAGCGTCGACCACCCCCACTCTGCGTGCCAGTAGCTGGTGTTCTCGCTGCCGACTCGCAGGATGGCGTCGAGGAGGCAGAAGCCGGCCACAGCTCGAGCAGGTACTCCTCGACGATGCGTCGGCGAGCTCGCCTTCGGCACCCGCGTCGCGGCCCCGAGCGTTGAACCGCATCCGGTACGAGCCCCGACGGAGCCACCAGGGTCCCGGCGCCCTCGCGAACCACCGGAGCGAATCCCCAGGTGGACCGAACTGGAACGCAGTGCATGTGCCGAAGAGTTCTTTCCACAGTTTGGGTCATCGGGGTCGTTGCCGGAGCGGTTCTTGTCGGTGGTCGATGGGAGAGTTCTCCTATGCAGACAACGGGAAACTCCCTCGACAGCGTCGAGGCGACGCTCGACGAGGTGTCCCGTCTGCACGGGATCAGGATGAGCGCGGACGCCCGGTTGTTCGAGCTCGTGACGGTGTTCGCGAACCGACACTCGGGTGACGCGCTCCCCCGCTCACGAACCGTCCTTCCCGGGATGGAGCGCGCGGTGCAGGTCGGGGGAGCAGGCACGCCGCACGTCGCCGAGTTCGCGATGGCCGAGCTCGGTGCGCGGATGCAGGTCAGCGCCTGGTCGGCGCGACGCATGGTGGCGGACGCCCTCGACGTGCGCCACCGACTGCCGCTGATCTGGGCCCGCGTGGCCGCCGGCGAGGCGCGGGTGGGAAACGCCCGCCTCGTCGCGACGAGGACCCGGCACCTCTCGATCGAGGCGGCCGCCCGTGTGGACTCCGCGATGGTCGGCCACGTCGACGGGTCGCTGGCGTGGGGCCGCTTCGAGAGCCGGCTGACCGGCAAGGTCGTTGCGGCCGATCCCGAGGTCGCGGCTGCCCGTGAGGCTGCGACGGCCGAGGAGCAGTTCGCGCGACGGAGTCGCTCGTCGGAGCACGGGATCGCCGGCTTCTACGTCCGCTCGACGGCCGGCGTGATCGCCCGGCTGGACGCTACCGTCACGTTCCTCGCGGACGCGTTGGCGGCCTTCGGGGACACCGAGCCGCTGGAGCTGCGGAGGGTCAAGGCGATCGTGCTGCTGGCCAACCCGGTCCGAGCCGTCGAGCTGCTGGCCGCCTTCGCCGCCCGGCGAGCGGGGACGGTCGATGTAGAGCTGGGTTTCGACCAGCTCGAGCAACGTGGGACACCCGAGGATGAGGCCGAAGGCGACGCGCTCACGCGGATGTTCGCCTTCGCGAACCGGGTGGGCTTCACGCCTACCCGATTGCCGGACTGGCTGATGGTCCCGGCCGATCCACCGGACCGCGAGCCAGCACCACGCTTCAGCTTCGACTGGTCGGCCCTGCTGCCGCCCCTGACGATGTACCTCCACCTCGACGCCAGCACCCTCGCCTCGGGCGCCGGTGGCGTCGCGCGCTGGGAGGGCGAGGGCCCGGTGACGCACGCGTTCGTGCACGAGCACCTGCGCCCGCTCCACCGGTACGTCGTGAAGCCGGTCATCGACCTTGCTGTCCAGGCGCCGGTCGACGCCTACGAGATCCCCGACCGGCTGCGCGAGGCCGTGCACCTGATGGCACCGTCCGACGTGTTCCCGTTCGCCTGCGCCCCGAGCCGGTCGCTCGAGGTCGACCACACCCTGGCGTACGGCGCCGGCGGCACGACCCGGCTGGGCAACCTCGGACCGCTCAGCCGGCTGCACCACCGGATCAAGACCCACGGTCGCTGGACCGTGCGTCAGCCGTTCGAGGGCGTCTACGTCTGGCGCGACCCGCACGGCCGGATCTACGTCGTCGACCACGGCGGCACCCACGCCGTGCCCCGGGTGGCTCAGAGGGCGAGCGGATCCTCGTCGGGGGCCAGGGGGACGGCGGTGCGGCGGGCGAACTCGGCGGCGGTCGCGATGCCGGTGACCAGCAACGCGGCGAACAGCGCCAGTGGCCCGTAGCCGAAGGTGCCGACCACGACGCCGGCCAGCGCACCGGCCACTGCGGCCGTCACTCCCATCACGAGGTCGGCCGCGCCCTGCACGTCGGTGCGGGCGTCGAGGGGCGCGGACTCCGAGAGCAGGGTGGAGGCGGCGATCGTGCACAGCGACCAACCGAGGCCGAGCAGGAACAGCCCCGCTGCGATCCGGTACGACGCGCCAGTCGGCGCCGTGCCGGACAGCACCAGGGAGACGATCAGCACCACGGCACCCGCGGACATCACGCCAGGACGGCCGAAGCGGTCGGTGGCCCAGCCGACGAGCGGGGCGAACGCGAACATGCCCAGCACGTGCAGGCTGATGACCACGCCGATGATCTCCAGGCCCGCTCCCCCGTGATGCATGTGCAACGGCGTCATCACCATGACCGAGACCATCACGGCGTGCGCGAGGGCCAGGGCGGCCGTGCCGGCGGCGACACCGGGGCGGGTCCGGACCACCTCGACGACGCGGGGCCAGGACCGGCCGGTCGCGGTGACGACACCCCGGGCCAGCGCCGCCTCGCGGGCGACGAGCAGCGGATCGGGCCGGAGCCGGACGGCAACGACGAGCCCCGCGACCAGCAGCCCGAGGCACCCGAACACGAACGGTCCGGTCAACGTGGGAACGCCCAGCGCGCGGCCGACCCGCCCGGCGTACCCGGTCAGGTTAGGACCGGCGACGGCCCCGACCGTGGTGGCCCAGACGACCAGCGACAGGGCCCGGCCTCGCTTCTCCGGGCGCGCGAGGTCGGTGGCGGCGTAGCGGGACTGGTTGTTGGCCGCGGTCGCGGAGCCCAGGAGCGTGGTGGCGAGCAGCAGGAGGGGGAACGAGCGGACGACGCCGGCGACGACGCACAGCGCAGCCCCCGCCGCTCCGATCGCGTAGCCGAGCACCAGCCCGTCGCGGCGTCCGCGCCGGCCCATCACGTGGGCGAGCAGGAAGGAGGCGACGGCCGCGCCGAGGACCTGCATGGTCTGCGCCAAGCCGGCGAGCTTCTCGCTGCCGGAGACGTCCTCGGCCAGCAGGGCCGCGACGGCGATGCCGATGCTCATGCCGAGCCCGCCGAGCGCCTGGGACAGCACCAGCGTGCGCACCGTCCGACGCTGCACCTCGGCCACCCGGTGGTCCGGCCAGCGCACGCCGCCGTACAGGCCTCGGGCGAGCCCGAGCGCGCCGGAGCCGACCCAGCCGGCCACTCGCCCGGTCATTTCTGCGACGGCGGCAGACCCAGCCGTTCCCAGACGACGCGCCAGACCTGCTTGGGCGGCTCACCGGCGTCGAGCGCCTCGAGCACCGTGCGGTGGCCGAGGTCGGAGATGACCTGCTGCTCGGCCCAGGTGCGGGCGTACGCCGCACCGAGGGCGTCGTCCATCCGGGACCAGAACTCCGTGTGCCGCATGGGTCGAGGTTACGTCAGGACACGTCGTGCAGGTGGTGCTCGACGTCGTGCAGGTGGTAGTGGGCCAGCGTGTCGATGGTGAACACCGATCCGTTGCTGCGTCGTCCGGGACGGTCCCACCGTGGGCCCTCCACCGAGGCGTAGGTCGACGACACGTCCGCGGCCCGCGCGACGAGCTCCTCGGCGACGGTGGCCGGGTCCTGGTCGGAGTACGCACCGGAGACTGCCGCCTCGTCCTGGTCCCAGTTCTCGAACAGCGGATCGTCGACGGCCAGCATCATCCGGACCCGCTCGCCGAAGACGCGGTGCACGTCGCGCACGTGGCAGGCGTACTCCAGCGGCGACCAGACCTCCGGCGACGGCCGCACCGCCGCGTCGGGCTGCTCCAGGACCCGGCGCCAAGCGCTGGCGTTGGCGTAGACCCGGTTCTTCACCTCGGCCGAGCGAACCGCCCGGGCGTCGAAGCCGCACTCAGGGCACGGGCGCTCGAGCACCCACGTCCAGTCCTTGGTGTCCGGCTCGATGGTCGGGTCCCCCACGGACGGCGTCTCATCGGTCATGGCGGAAAGTATGGCGGTCGTCACCTGTTCGTGGACGCGGGACGCACCGCCAGGGTCCGGGCTGCGAGAATGGGGCCATGGCCAGTCCTCCCCCCGACGTGACCATCCGGGGCGCCGTCGAGAGCGACCTCTCCGACATCGCCGCGATCTACAACCACGAGATCGCGAACAGCACGGCCACGTTCGACCTCGAGCCACCCACGCTCGCCTACTGGGAGCAGCGACTCGCGGGCAAGCACGAGGGCGACCACCTGCTGGTCGCGGTCGACACCGACGACGACGTCGTGGGCTACACCTACTCGTGGTCCTACCGGCCGCGCCCGGCCTACGACCTGACCCGCGAGACGTCGATCTACCTCGACCCGTCGGTCCGGGGCCACGGCGTCGGTCGGCTGCTCTACCCCGCGCTGCTCGACACGATGGCGGGGAGCGGCGTGCACACCGCCGTGGCGCTGGTCGCCCTGCCCAATCCCGGCAGCATCGCGCTGCACAAGGCCTGCGGCTTCGAGCACGTCGGCACGATGCGCGAGGTGGGCTACAAGTTCGACCAGTGGGTCGATGTGGAGTGGTACCAGAAGCTGCTGGGCTAGCTCCGTCGTCGACCGAGTCGCGGGTCCAGCCACACGGCACCCGCCGCCAGCACCACGAACAGCACCGCCACCCCGAGACAGTTCAGCGCGACTGCGACGTACCCGTGCACCTCGACGTCGACGAACGGGTAGGGATACCACCCACTCAGCGCGCCGTGCACCAGCGTCCAGGCCAGCCAGCCCACCGGGAAGACCAGCGCCGGCAGCACGTCTGCCCGGCCGAACTGCCGCCGCGGCCCGAGGGCCAGCCAGCCGACGACCGCGAGCAGGGGCACGACGAGGTGCAGCAGCTTGTCCGCAAGGTACGACGCACCGTGCAGGTCGAGCAGCGGTCGCAGCAGGAACCAGTGCACGACGCCGGTGACCGCGATCGCCAGGACGGCGTCGAGCCGCAGCACCCGCCACAGCCGGGTGTCCGGCACGCCACGCACGAGACCGGCGGCGACGACGCAGACCAGGATGTTGCTGAGGATCGTGAAGTAGGAGACGAACCGGACGAGTCGGGTGACCAGGGCGGGCTGCGACTCCGGCAGCAGGGTGGCGGCGCCGTCCACGACGAGCCACAGCTGGAACACCACCGCGAAGCCGGCCACGACGGCCGTCAGCAGGTGCCAGAGGCGGTCCGGGCGGCGAGTCAGCACGTCCGGAGTCTAGGTGAGGAGAAGCTTGTCGAGCCGCCGCGCGGCGACCGCGAGTCCGACGGCCCCCATCACCGAGAGGTAGGCCACCGAGAGCAGCGAGTCGGCGGTGAGCGCCCCGGTGGTCAGCTCGCGGGTGAGCGTCACACCGCGGTAGAGCGGGGTGGCCTCGACCACCCAGCGCAGCGCGCCGTGGAACGCGGTCACCGGGAAGAAGGTGGCCGAGAACAGGAACATCGGCACGATCGCAAGCTGGATGTACTCGAAGTCCTGCCATGACTTCATGAACGTCGTGATGGCCATCCCGGCACCGGCGAACGCGAACCCGATCAGCCAGGTCGCCGGCCAGGCCAGCACCGCCCACCACGAGGACACCAGGCCCATCGCGACCATCACCAGCACGAAGCCCGCGGAGTAGACCGCCGACCGCATGAGCGACCAGGCCAGCTCGCCGCGGGCGATGTCGATGGTGCGCATCGGCGTCGCGAGGACGCCTTCGTAGACCTTGTCGTAGCGCAGCTTGAAGAAGATGCCGAAGGTGGAGTCCAGGATCGCGCCGTTCATGGCCGACGCCGCGAGCATGCCCGGCGCCACGAACGCGGCGTAGGACACCAGCCGGCCGTTGAACTCGAAGCCGGTCACGAGCTGGCCGACACCGATGCCGATGGAGAAGAGGTAGAGCACCGGCTCGATGAAGCCGGTCAGGAACACCAGCCAGCTCGACCGGTAGACGGTGAAGTTGCGGCGGACGATCTCCCAGCCGGTCGTGCGCGGCGACGCCGTGGCGTGCGCGACGGCCGCGGTCACCAAGGCCACGATCAGACCTCCATCCGCTTGTCGAGGCGCCAGACGGCGAGCCACCAGCCGGCCAGCGTGAGCACGACGAGGTAGGCCAGGTGCACCACGGCCAGCCCGGGCCGGACGTGGCCGAGCACGAGCATCCTGGTGAGGTCCACGCCGTGCCACAGCGGCGTCAGCCGGGCCACCCACTCCAGAGGCGCCGAGAGGTTCGCGATCGGGAAGAACGCGCCGGAGAACAGGAAGAGCGGGATCACCAGCAACCGGTAGATGATCGCGAACGACTCCTCACTCTTGATGGTGGCCGCGTAGGCGAAGAACGGCCCCGCGAAGCTCATCCCGACCAGCACCAGCACCGGCCAGGCCAGCAGCACCCCGACGAACGACCCGAAGACACCGAACGGGGCCATCACCAGCAGGAACACCGCGGTCGTCGTGGCGATCCGGAACATCACGAAGAGCAGGTGGGCGGCCACCACGTCGGCGACCGCGAGCGGGGTCGCGACCATCGCGTAGTACGTGCCGTGCCACTTGATGTTGCCCATCACCGGCCAGGTGGTCTCCCCCGTCGCCGTCTGCATCGCCTGGGCGGCGACCAATCCGGGCGCGACGAAGGCGAGGTACGTCGGGGCGCCCTCGAGGTCCGCGCCGGACTTGATGAACCCGCCGAGCAGCACGCCCATCGCCAGCACGTAGAGCAGCGGCATCACGAAGCCCGTGACGACCGAGCCCTTCCAGGTGCGCTTGTAGCTGGTCGTCCAGTAGGAGCTCTGCCGGACGACCATCTCCCAGCTCGGGAGCGCAGACGTGAGGGCCATCAGTCGACCAACGTCCGGCCGGTGAGGCTGAGGAAGACGTCCTCGAGGGTGGAGCGGCGCACCAGCACCGCGACGGGGTCGAGCCCGCGCTCGTGCACCTTGGCCAGGGTCTCCTCGCCGTCCTGGGTGTAGAGCAGCAGCCGGTCCGGCAGCACCTCGACCCGCTCGGCCAGGTCGGCGACGCGGTCGGCGAGGACCTCGTGCTCCCCCACCCCGAAGCGCAGCTCGGCCACCTCGCGGGTGGAGTGCTCGCGGATCAGCGCGAGCGGCGACCCCTCGGCCACGATGGAGCCGCCGTCCATCACCACGAGCCGGTCGCAGAGCTGCTCGGCCTCGTCCATGTAGTGGGTGGTGATCACCAGCGTGACACCGGTCTGCTTGAGCCGGAACAGCTTGTCCCACAGCACGTGCCGGGCCTGCGGGTCGAGCCCGGTGGTCGGCTCGTCGAGGAGCAGCAGGTCGGGCCGGTTGATGAGAGACCTGGCGATCGTCAGCCGCCGTTTCATGCCGCCCGACAGGTCATCGACCTTGGCGTCGGCCTTCTCGGTCAGCTGCACGAACTCGAGGAGCTCGCTGGCCCGCTCGCGCACCTCGCGCGCCGGGATGCCGAAGTAGCGACCGTAGATGAACAGGTTGTCGCGGACGTTGAGCTCGTTGTCGAGGGAGTCCTCCTGGGGGCACACCCCGAGCCGCGCGCGGATCGCGGGACCGTCGGCCGCCGGGTCGAGCCCGAGGATGCTCAGCTCGCCCCCGCTGACCGGTGATACCGCGGCGATCATCCGCATCGTGGAGGACTTGCCCGCGCCGTTGGGGCCGAGGAAGCCGAACGCCTCGCCGCGGCGCACCTCGAAGTCGACGCCGTCGACGGCGGTGAACTCGCCGAACTCCTTGCGGAGCCCGCGGGCCGTGACGAGCACGCCATCGGGGTTCGAGATCGTC
>JBDSMW010000031.1:0-22249 GCA_039915665.1 Nocardioidaceae bacterium | reverse complement strand
TCGTGCACGGCATCACCGACGAGGAGCTGGCCGCGACGGTCGGCTCGGCCGAGATCGCCTGCGTCCCCTCTCTCTACGAGGGCTTCTCGCTGCCGACCGCCGAGGCGATGGCCTGCGCGACGCCGCTGGTCGTGAGCCGGGCCGGAGCCATCCCCGAGGTGGTCGGGCCCGACGGCCTCTGCGCCGACCTGGTCACACCGGGCGACGTGGGCGAGCTTGTGCACGCCCTGCAGAACCTGCTCGACGACCCCGTCCGCCGCGACCGGATGGGGGCCGCGGGACGCGAGCGCGCGCTGGCCGAGTTCAGCTGGCGGGCCGTGGCTGAGTCCACCGTCGCGGCCTACCAGCACGCGATCGACGTACACGAGGAGAAGCATGCTGACCGTTGACTTCGACCGCCTGGGTCTGCAGCCGGGTGACCGCGTCATCGACATGGGCTGCGGGGCGGGCCGGCACGCGTTCGAGATGTACCGGCGCGGCGCCGACGTGATCGCGTTCGACCAGGACGGCGACGAGCTCGCCGGCGTGCTGGACCTGTTCGGCGCGATGCGCGAGGCCGGTGAGGTGCCGCTCGGTGCCGAGGCGGACATCAAGCAGGGCGACGCTCTGTCGCTGCCGTTCGCCGACGCCGAGTTCGACCGGGTCGTCGCATCCGAGGTGCTGGAGCACATCCCCGCCGACACCGACGCGATCGCCGAGCTCGCGCGGGTGCTCCGGCCCGGCGGCACGATGGCCGTGACCGTGCCGCGCTGGCTGCCGGAGAGGGTCTGCTGGGCGCTGTCGGACGCCTACCACGAGGTCGAGGGCGGGCACGTCCGGATCTACAGCGGTGACGAGCTGGTCGAGAAGCTCGAGGCCGCCGGTCTCGTCTACGAGGGCCGGGACCACGCGCACGGGCTGCACTCGCCGTACTGGTGGATGAAGTGCGCCGTCGGCGTGACCAAGGACCAGCACCCGCTGGTCAAGGCCTATCACCGGGTCCTGGTCTGGGACATCATGAAGAAGCCGCTGGCGACCCGGCTGGCGGAGCGGGCACTCAACCCGATCATCGGCAAGAGCCTGGTGGTCTACCTCCGCAAGCCGGAGACCGCGTGAGCCTCGAGATCCCGTCGCTGCCCGGTGTGCTCAGTGCGCACGACGTGCAGGCGACCGCCGCGTCGATCGCCCGCGCGCAGGAGGCCGACGGGGCTGTCCCCTGGACGCCAGGGGCGCACACGGACACCTGGAACCACGTCGAGTCGGCGATGGGGCTGCTCGTGGGCGGCGAGCCCGACGCGGCGCACCGGGCCTACGACTGGTGCCTGGCCACCCAGCGGGCCGACGGCTCGTGGCCGATGAGGGTCACCGCCGGCGTCGTCGACGACGCGAGCGGCGAGACCAACATGTCGGCCTACCTGGCGGTCGGCGTCTGGCACCACTGGCTGGTCCGCCGCGACGAGACGTTCGTGCGCCGCTGCTGGCCCGCGGTGCGCCGCGGCCTGGACTTCGTGGTCGGGCTGCAGCTGCCCTTCGGCGGCATCGCCTGGTCGGTCGACCCGGCCGGCGGCGTCAACGGCGAGGCGCTGCTCGCGGGCAGCTCCAGCATCTTTCAGGCGCTCACCGCCGGCATCGCGCTCTCCGAGCTGACGGACCAGCCGCAGCCCGAGTGGGAGCTGGCCGTCGGGCGGCTCGGTCACGCCCTGCGGACGCATCGCGACCTGTTCCTGGACAAGGCCACCTTCTCGATGGACTGGTACTACCCGGTGCTCGGCGGGGCCATCCGCGGTGACGCGGCGCGCGCCCAGCTGGACTCCCGCTGGGACGAGTTCGTCGTGCCCGGCTTGGGGATCCGCTGCGTCGACACCAACCCATGGGTCACCGGCGCCGAGACCTGTGAGCTCGCAATGACCCTGGACACGATCGGCGACGGGGACCGGGCGGTGGCGCTGCTGCGCGACATGCAGCACCTGCGCGACGACGACGGCGGCTACTGGACCGGCTTCGTGTTCGACGAGGGCGTGTTCTGGCCGGACGAGCACACGACGTACACCGCGGCGGCCGTGATCCTGGCCGTCGATGCCCTGTCGACCACGACGCCGGGTTCGGACATCTTCCGGGGCGGCTCGCTGCCGCTCGACCACCCGGCGATCGGCCTGGAGTGCGGCTGCGAGGACGCGACCGCGCGCCAGCGGGTCAGCTGACCGGGTCGCCCGCGTCGCCACCGGTGCGGGTCAGCACCCTCATCGAGCCGAGCGCGCTCGTCTCCTCGAACCCGCTCGCTAGCGCCCGCAGGTAGATCCGGTACGGCGGCCGGCCGCCGTCCGCCGGGTCGCGGAAGACGTCGTGGATGGCCAGCGTGCCTCCGCGCGCGAGCCAGCGGCCGAAGCCGGTGTAGTCGTTGCTGGCGTTCTCGTCGCTGTGCCCGCCGTCGACGAACAGCAGAGCGAGCGGCGTGCGCCAGTGCGCCGAGACGGTCGTGGAGCGGCCGACGACCGCGACCACCTCCTCCTCGAGACCGGCGTCCTTGATCGTCTGCCGGAACGTCGGCAGCGTGTCCAGGCGTCCGAAGACCGGGTCGGCCAAGGTCACGTCGTGGTGCTCCCAGCCGGCCTGGTTCTCCTCGGAGCCCCGGTGGTGGTCGACGGTGAACACGGTGCTGCCCGTGGCCCGGGCCGCGGCCCCGAGGTAGACCGCCGACTTGCCGCAGTAGCTGCCCACCTCGAGGCCCGGTCCGTCGGCCAGCGCGCGCACAGCGACGTCGTACAACAGGTCGCCCTCGTCCGCGGGCATGAACCCCTTGGCCGCCAAGGCCCTGGCCAGCAGGTCCGGGGGCATCCCGGTCACGGCTGCGTCCGGTCGTGCACCCAGCCGTCGTAGGTGAAGCGCAGGAACCGGTCGACGCCGCGGACGACCGCGGCCGACCGGATGGAGGGGAAGACGTCGAAGGCGTGCTGGGCGCCGGGGAGCTCGGCGTAGGCGACCGGCTCCCGCGAGACGGCCCGCAGTGCGGCGACGAACTGCCGGGCCTGGTCCACGTCGACCAGCGAGTCGGTGCGGCCGTGCACCACGAAGAAGGGCGGGGCGTCGGCGTTGACCCGGAGCATGGGGGAGGCCCGCTCGAACTCGGCCAGGTCGGTGCTGGGGTCCTTGAACAGCACCTTCGGAGCGAGGAAGCGGTCGCGCATGGCGAGCGCCGAGGCACCCCCGGTCGCGCCCGCGAAGTCGTAGACGCCGTAGTGCGGCGCCGCCGCTTGGAGCGTCGTGTCCGCGGCCTCGAACCCGGGCTGGTAGGCCGGGTCGTTCGGGGTCAGCGCAGCCAGCGCGGCGAGGTGCCCGCCGGCCGAGCCGCCGGTGACCGCGAGGAAGGCCGGGTCGGCGCCGTACTCGTGGGCGTGCTCGCGGATCCAGGCGATCGCTCGTTTCACGTCGACGATGTGCGCCGGGAAGGGGTCTCGCGGGCTGAGCCGGTAGTTGATCGTGACGCACACCCAGCCGCGCGCCGCCATGTGCAGCATCAGCGGGATGCCCTGGTGCTCCTTGTCGCCGATCGACCAGGCGCCGCCGTGCACGTGCAGCAGGACGGGTGCGTTGGTGAGGTCGGCGTCGCGCTGCCGGTAGACGTCGAGCAGGCCGCGCTTGCCGTGCTCGGTGTCGTAGGCGATGTCCTTGAGGATCTCGATCTCCTCGTCGTGCACCGAGAACGGCATCGCGAGCTGGCGCAGGGGCGTGGACAGGTCGAGGTCGGTGTAGCCCGCCGAGAGCCGGTCGAGGTAGTCCTCGCTGAGCGCCTCGACCAGTGCCACGTCGACGTGCCGCTGGGAGCGGGCGGACTGCACGACGATCGCGGCCAGCGCGGCCGAGCTGGCCAGAGCGAGCACCCGTCCGGCGCGGCTCCGACCGCGGGCCGCGGCGTACGCCGTGTCGGCGGCGGTCAGCGCTAGCAGGTGCGGCGCGAGCTCGCCGGTCAGCCAGCCTGCCGCCATCGAGGGCACCGCGGCCCGGTAACCCGGCACGGGGCGCACGGCGTTGGCGGTCAGCGCCGCGGTGACCAGCTGGCGCAGGAGATATCCCGACATGGCGCCCAGGGTACCGGCGACTGGAACGTGTTCCTCCCTACACGCGGCGCTGGACGTGCAGCAGGTACTCCCTCCGGTCGAGCGGGTTGTGGTCGGTGCGGGACCGGGTCGGCGGAGTGCCCCGCACGTCCTGGTAGCCCGCGAACTCCGTGGTCAGCTCGCCCAGCCCGCGCGACAGCGTCGGCAGCTCGAGCTGGAGACGGTGCACGTGGGCGGCGGGCAGCACGCCTCCGAGGACGTACGTCGTCCCGCGCTGCTCGGTGTCGTCCGGCACGCCCCCCAGCCGGGCCAGGGCCGAGAGCGTCGCGCCGACCCGGTCGTCGGGAACCTCGAGCTCGAAGCGGTGCAGCGGCTCGAGCACGGCGGTGCCTGCCCTCCGCAGGGCCTGCGTCAGCACCAACGGGGTGAGGTGTCGGAAGTCGCCCGCGGTGCTCGACATGCTGGCGTCGAACGTGCCGTGCGCGTGGCTCTGCCGGGCCCAGTAGCCGGAGTGCGTGATCGTCACCGCACAGTCGGGCACCTCCCAGCCCGCGAGGCCCTGGTTCAGCGTGGCGCGGACCGTCTCCTCGACCGCGGTGAAGAACGCGGCCGGCATCGAGCCGAGCTCGACCCCCAGGTCGACGGTGACCCCGGCGCCCGTCGGTGCCGGCGAGACCCGCAGGCCGACGGTGGCCAGGAACGGGTTGGGCTCGACGCCGATCAGCTCGACGGCCTCCCCGGTCCCCACGACCCGCTCGACGCAGATCGTGGTGGTCTCGCGGAAGGTCACCGGGACGCCGTGCTCGCTCGCCAGCGTGGCCGCGACGACCTCCTTCTGGACCTCTCCATAGAGCGACACCCACAGCTCGCGCCGGACGTCGTCCTGCCGCAGGTCGATCAGCGGGTCCTGCTCGGCGAGCTGGGTGAGTGCCGTGTGCAGGGTGCCGCGCTGGTCCGGGTCGACGGGGTCGACGACGGTCTCCAGGGTGGGCGGCGCGAACCAGTGCTCGTCCTGCTCGGGAGCACTCTCGCCCAGGGCGTCGCCGATCCGGACCGGGCCGAGGCCCCACAGCCGGGCGATGCGGCCGGCTGGCACGGCGTCGCGAGGCACGCTCCGGCCGTCGTCGAAGACCTCCACCGCGGTCACCTTGGCGTCCTGGCCGCCCGGGAGACTGACCCGGTCCCGCACCCGGACGGTGCCGGACCGGATCCGGGCCAGGGCCACCTTCTCCCCGGCCGGCCCGCGCTCGACCTTGAACACCCGGCCCGACAGCGGTCCGTCGGGGTCGCCGGCCGCGGTCGGAAGCAGGGTGCGCAGACCCTCCAGGAGCTCGGCGACCCCCGCGCCGGTGATCGCCGACCCGAAGAGCACCGGGTGCACCAGCCCGGCGCGGGACATCGTCGCCGTCGTGTCCTCCAGGTCGGGGTCGTCGGTGGCGAAGGGCACGTAGGTCGCCTGTCGCGTGCCGAGGTCCCGCGTCGACCCGAGTGGTACGACGTGCGGGGTCAGCCGCTCTGCGAGCTCGCGGAGCACGCCGTCGTACCTCGCGCCGGTGCGGTCGATCTTGTTCACGAACACCAGGGTCGGGATGCCGAGCCGTTGCAGGACCCGCATCAGCACCCGGGTCTGGCCTTGCACGCCCTCCACCGCCGACACGACAAGCACCGCGCCGTCGAGCACGCTCAGGGCTCGCTCGACCTCGGCGATGAAGTCCGAGTGCCCGGGGGTGTCGATCAGGTTGACGGTCAGGTCGTCGAGCGCGAACGACACGACCGCGGCCTTGATGGTGATGCCGCGCTGCCGCTCGAGGTCGAGCGAGTCGGTCTGGGTGCTGCCGCGGTCGACGCTGCCGACCTCGTCGATGACACCGGCGGCGTGCAGGAGCCGCTCGGTCAGGCTGGTCTTACCGGCGTCGACGTGCGCCAGGATGCCGAGGTTCAGGGTGCTCACAAGCGGTCAGGTCCTCTGCGACGGGTATCGGCTGGATGGACGAGATCGCTTGGCGCATCGGGTTCTCCTGGGTCGGGTGGCGGGACCCGCGTAGTACAGCAAGGCCCCCGTCGTACCTCAACGGCTTTTCCGGTCGACGCGGCAGCGTAGGGTCCTGACCAAGGAGCCTCCAGCGCTCCACCAGGGAGCAACGCCATGGCCGACAAGTCCCCGAGACAGAGCATGTCCAAGAAAGACGGCAAGTCCCTGAAGGAGAAGCGGGCCGAGAAGCACGCCAAGGCCGACGCCAAGTCCTCCTCCGCCAGCACCGAGATCGTCCCCAAGGGCAAGAAGCGGTAGCACCCGCCGGCTCCGGGGTGAAATTCACTCGCGCCCCGGCCCCCGGCGCGACACGCTGGGCTCATGGCCGCCCTCGAGATCCACCGCTTCGGACCCGACGACACGGACGACGTGCGGGTCGCGTTCGAGATCACCAACACGGTCGGGGCGGTCGACGCGCCCTGGGAGCACCCGTGGCTCGCGCACCGCTTCGAGGAGTTCCTGCGCCGCGGCTGGGACGGGGAGCCCCCGGTCGACTACCTCGCGAGCGTCGACGGCAAGCCGGTCGGGATGGCCTTCGTCTTCTACTCGGAGCGCGACAACACCCACCTGGGCTGGACCTGGCTCTCGATCCTTCCCGAGCAGCGCCGCCAGGGCTACGGCAGCACCCTGTTCGAGCACGTGACCGCCGAGGTCCGCGCCGCCGGGCGCACGAGCCTCGGAACCGACGGCTGGGAGTCCGACCGCACGCTCGGGTTCGCGGACAGGCACGGCCTGGAGAAGAAGTCGCAGGCCATCATGCGGCGTCAGCACCTCACGGAGCTTCCGACGGGGTGCCTCCAGCAGCTGTACGACGAGGCGGCGGCCGCGGCCACGGACTACGAGCTGGTCCGGATCGAGGGCCGGACGCCGGCTCACCTGGCCGACGCCATGGTCGAGCTGGTCGCCGCGATCAACGATGCCCCGACCGACGACCTGGACATCGAGGACGAGGTGTTCTCACCCGAGCGGCTGGCCGCCTACGAGGAGGCCACCCTGGCCAGGGGCAGTCGGCTCTACCGCCTGGTGGCACGGCACCGTGGCACCGGTGCGCTCGGCGGGCACACGGTGATCGCCGTGGAGGAGCAGCGCCCGGAGATCGGCGACCAGCACGACACCGCGGTGGCCCAGGCCCACCGGGGGCACCGGCTCGGCCTGCTGCTGAAGGCCGGGATGCTGCTCTGGCTGGCCGAGGCGGAGCCGCTTCTGACCAGCGTGGACACCTGGAACGCCGAGTCCAACGATCACATGATCGCCGTCAACGAGGCGCTCGGCTACCGGGTGATGGGTCGCGAGCTGCAGTTCCAGAAGTCCTTGGCCGACGTCTAGTCGCGCGCGGTCAGCACCAGCGGTCCGTCGTCGGTGATTGCGATGGTGTGCTCCATGTGCGCGCCGCGCGACCCGTCGCCGCTGCGCAGCGTCCAGCCGTCGGGGTCGGTGAACAGCACGTCCGTGGTCTGCAGGAACCACGGCTCGATGGCGATCACGAGCCCGGGCTTGAGCGGGTAGCCGCGACCGGCCCGGCCGTTGTTCGCGACGTGCGGGTCACCGTGCATGGTCCGGCCGACGCCGTGCCCGCCGAAGTCGGTGTTGATCGAGAGCCCCTCGGCGTGCGCCACGGCGGCGATCGCCGCGGAGATGTCACCGATCCGCGCGCCGGCCCGAGCGGCGCCGATGCCGGCGTCCAGGGCCCGGGTGGCGGTGTCGATCAGCGCGAGGTCCGCCGGGGCCGGCGTACCGACGACGACCGAGAGGGCCGAGTCGGACACCCAGCCGTCGACCGAGGCGGCGAAGTCCACGCTGAGCAGGTCGCCGTCGCGCAGCACGTAGTCGTGGGGGAGACCGTGCAGCACCGCGTCGTTCACGGAGGTGCAGAGCACCTTGCCGAACGGCATCGCGCCGAAGGACGGGTGGTAGTCGATGTAGCACGACTCGGCGCCGCGATCGCGGATCATCTCGTGCGCGAGGGCGTCCAGGTCGAGGAGGTTCACGCCGACGTCGGCGGCCTCGCGGAGACGGGTGAGCACGTCGGCGACGAAGCGCCCGGCGGGCTTCATCTGCTCGATCTCGGCAGGGGTTCGGAGCTCGATCACGCGGCAGAGCCTACGGCGCAGGGCTCAGTCGCTCGCGAGCCGGGACCACACGGTCGCAACGGTGGTCGCTCGGGGGTGGTCGCTCGGGGGTGGTCGCTCGTAGGGTCTGCTCGATGAGCCACTCGAGACATCTCAGCGTTCACGTCGACCGGCCGGTCGACGAGGTCTACTCCTACCTCTGCGACCCCTCTCGGCTCAGCGAGTGGGCCGCCGGGGTCAGTCCCGACGTCGAGGTGCGCTTCGCGCCCCCGAACCCGTACGGCGTCGCCGACCACGACGTCAGCCTCCCCGACGGGACCGTCATCTCGGTGCCGCTCCGGGTGCTCCCCGACGGCGACGGCGCCGAAGTGGTCTTCACGCTCCGCCGGGCGCCGGGCGCGGACGACGCGGCATTCGAGGCCGACGACACCGCCGTCCGCACGGACCTGGAGACGCTGCGCCAGCGGCTGGAGGGCAGCTGACGATGTCCGTCGAGGAGTGGACCAGCGCCCCCTTCCACGACGAGGTGCGCACGTGGGTCGGCGACCGGCTCGCGGAGCACGGACTCCGGCTCACCGGTGAGTGGGAGCAGCCGCACGCGCGGACCTGGTCGAGCGCCATCCGCTTCGGGACCACCGCCGGACGGGTCTGGTTCAAGGTCAACGGCGTGGGGACGGCCCACGAGGCGTCCCTGGTCCGGCTGATCGACGAGCTGGTGCCCGGTCTGGTGCCGGAGGTGCTCGCCGTCGACGCGTCGCGCGGCTGGTCGGTGAGCCGGGACGCGGGACCGATGCTTCGCGCCTCCAAGCCCCCGGAGGAGCTCTGGGACGCGTGGGAGGGCGTCGTGGCCCGCTACGCCGAGGCCCAGATCGTGCTGTCCGGGCACCGGGAGGCCGTGCTCGCGACGGGGGTGGTCGAGGTCAGCCCCGCGACGACCCCGGCCCTGGCGCGGGCGCTGGTGGCCGAGCTGTCAGCAGCATCTGTGGACGAGGGCGGACTGTCCGACGAGCAGTCCCAGCAGCTGGCTGGGGTGCTACCCGCGCTGGACGCGTGGTGCGCCGAGCTCGCCGAGACCGGCGTCCCGGACTCGGTCCAGCACGACGACCTGCACTCGGCCAACGTGTGCTGGCCGGGGACCCTGCCGGCGGCCCGGATCATCGACTGGGGCGACTCCTCGTGGGGCCACCCGTTCGGCACGATGCTCGCCACCCTGAACTCGATCGCCTTCCACGCCGGCGTCCACGTCGACGGGCAGCCCGTCACCGACCGGTCGGTGCTGCGGGTCCGCGACGCCTACCTCGAGCCCTTCACGACGTACGCCGGGCGGGCCGAGCTGCACCGCGCGGTCGACCTCGCGCGGCGCACCGGCTGCGTCGCCAAGGCGTTGTCCTACCGGGCCGCGATGGCCGGGGCAACGGTCGAGGCCCAGGCCGAGCACGACTTCCCGGTCCGGGAGTGGCTGCTCGGGCTGCTGGACGACTGACCCGCTCGCGCCTACTGGCTACTTGACCACGCAGACGTTCTTCTTGGTCAGCTTGATCTTCTGGTCGGCGGTGACCGTCACGTCGGTGATGACCTGCACGGACTGGCCGGTGCAGCCCTGCACCCCGAGGTTGACCGGGACCGGGTCGGCGGCCTTGGGCGTCTTGGCGGTCTTGCCCGCCTTGCCCGCCCTGCCGGCCCTGCCGTTCGCACCATCGGCGCCGTCGGCCCCGCGGGCGCCGGTGGCTCCCGCGTCGCCGGGGGGACCGGTGAGACCCGACTCGCCCTGCGGACCCGTCAGCGAGTCCTGACTCACCGCCACGGCGGCGAACGCGCCGCCGAAGCCGAACACCAGCGCCAACACGCAGGTGACCACGTACTTCATCATGCGACGAACGGTAAAGGGCCGGGGACCGGTGCGTCCGCCGTTCGGTGAAAGGTGACGCATCCGACGCGCGTCGGCCGCGCCCGCCTTCCTGGTGGCTCACGCCCGGCCGATCCGGGACCCGAGCGTCACCAGCCCCGTTGGCGCCACTCCGCGAGGTGCGGCCGCTCGGCGCCGAGGGTCGAGTCGTCGCCGTGCCCGGGGTAGAACCACGTCTCGTCGGGCAGCCGGTCGAAGAGCTTCGTCGAGACGTCGTCCAGCAGGGACGTGAAGCGCGCCGCGTCCCCCGCGATGTTGCCGACGCCCCCCGGGAACAGCGAGTCACCCGTGAACAGGTGCTGCGTGCCGTCCGGGTCGTCGTAGAGCAGGGCGATGGAGCCAGGCGTGTGGCCGACGAGGTGGATGACCTCGAGCCGGCAGTCGCCCACCTCGACCACGTCACCGTCGCCGACCCGGCGGTCGACCGGGACGGGCAGCTCGTCGGCGTCCTCGGTGCCCGCGACGGTCTCGGCGCCGGTGGCCCTGACGACCTCGGGCAGCGCGCGGTGGTGGTCCCAGTGCTGGTGGGTGGTGATGACGCGGCGCAACCCGTCGGTCCCGACGACCTCGAGGATGTGCTTGGCGTTGTCGGCGGCGTCGATGAGCACCTGCTCGTCGGTGGACCGGCAGCGCAGCAGGTAGACGTTGTTGGACATGTCGCTGACCGCGAACTTCGTGATCGTCAGGTGTGCGAGCTCCCGCAGGTCCGAGGGACCTTCGGGGTCGACCTTGCCGTGATAGCTCATCTCCACCTTCCGAGGACCGGTAGCTCGCCTGCGCTGCAGGTTAGCCCCTGACCGCCGCCGCGGCCGACGAGCCACCAGGCCAGGTCGCCGGCGGTCCCGCGGATCTCGGGCCCCGGGCCCTCGCCGAACGTCCAGCGCCCGTCCACGTCGGTCGGCTCGACCACCATCGCCGGACAACCGCCGTCGAGCGCGGCCAGCTCCTCGTGACGCTGCTTGACCATCGCGGAAGAGAAGTCGACGGGCCACTCTGCGGGCCGATAGCCCAGACCGAGGTCCGCGTGGTGGATCTCCACCTCTGCCCGCCGGCGCGGGCCGATCGTGTGTAGCGGCGAGCTGACGGGATCGCCCGGCACCCGTCCGTACGTCGTGTCCGGGTCGCCGTCGAACGCCCAGAACGTGTCGGTCAGCCTCGCCACCGAGCCGATCGCGTCCTCCACGAGGGCGCTCAGGTCGAGCCGCTGGACGGTCTCCGCGATCTCCCGGTCGCGGGCCTCGTTCGAGGAGTACATCGATGCGGGTGCGCCCGAGGCCGCAGCCGCGAGCACCGCGGTGAAGGCGTCGGCGTTGCGGGAGAGGTGGGCCACGACGTGCGCCCGGGACCAGCCCGGGAGCAGGGAGGACCGCTGCACGGACTGGTCGTCGAGGTGTGTCAGTGCCTCCAGATAACGTGTCGTGGCGAGGAGCGTCTCGTCGATCTTCGGGAGGGTGGCTGCCGTGGTCATCCGCCCATCCAACCCCGGACGGCGAGGTTGTTCCACCCCGCTACTATGGCGAACGTTTGTTCGAACGCGACCGATGGAACACGACTGATGAGGATGTGCCGTGGCTGACCAGCTCGTGATCCGGGGTGCCCGCGAGCACAACCTCAAGGACGTGTCGCTCGAGCTGCCGCGTGACGCGCTGATCGTCTTCACGGGGCTGTCCGGATCGGGCAAGTCCAGCCTGGCCTTCGACACGATCTTCGCGGAGGGTCAGCGTCGCTACGTCGAGTCGCTGTCGGCCTACGCCCGGCAGTTCCTCGGGCAGATGGACAAGCCCGACGTCGACTTCATCGAGGGCCTCTCGCCCGCGGTGTCGATCGACCAGAAGTCCACCTCCAAGAACCCGCGCTCGACGGTCGGCACGATCACCGAGGTCTACGACTACCTCCGGCTGCTCTACGCGCGTGCGGGCCGGCCGCACTGCCCGACCTGCGGCGCCCCGATCTCCCGGCAGACTCCGCAGCAGATCGTCGACCGGGTGCTCACCCTGGAGGAGGGCGCCCGTTTCCAGGTGCTCGCGCCGGTGATCCGCGGCCGCAAGGGGGAGTACGTCGACCTGTTCCGCCAGCTCCAGACGCAGGGCTTCTCGCGAGCCCGGGTCGACGGCGAGATCTACTCCCTCGACACGATGCTGACCGAGGGGCCCAAGCTCGACAAGCAGAAGAAGCACACGATCGAGGTCGTCGTCGACCGGCTGGCGGTCAAGCAGTCCTCCAAGCGACGGCTGACCGACTCGGTAGAGACTGCCCTCGGCCTCGCGGGCGGTCTGGTGGTGTTCGACTTCGTCGACCGCCCGGCCAAGGACCCGGAGCGCGAGCTGCGCTTCTCGGAGAAGATGGCCTGTCCCAACGAGCACGCGATCGACACCGACGACCTCGAGCCGCGGTCGTTCTCGTTCAACTCGCCGTTTGGCGCCTGTCCCGAGTGCCACGGCCTCGGCACCCGCATGGAGGTGGACGCCGAGCTGGTCATCCAGGACCCGGGCGCCACCCTCGGCGAGGGCGCGATCGGCCCGTGGTCCGGCGCGCACGTCGCCGACTTCTTCATGCGGCTGCTCAGCGCGCTCGGCGAGGAGCTCGGCTTCGACCTGAACACCCCGTGGGAGCAGATCCCGACCAAGGCCCGCAAGTCGATCCTCGACGGCCACGCGACCAAGGTGCACGTCCAGCACACCAACCGCTACGGCCGCAAGCGCGCCTACTACACAAGCTTCGAGGGCGTCCGGCCCTACATCGAGCGCCGGCACCGGGAGTCCGAGTCGGACACCAGCCGTGAGCGCTACGAAGGCTTCATGCGCGAGGTGCCCTGCCCGGTCTGCGAAGGCAGCCGGCTCAAGCCGGTGTCGATGGCCGTCACGCTGGGCGGCAAGAGCATCGCCGCGGTGTGCAAGATGCCGATCAACGAGACGGCCGACTTCCTGCGGACCATCGAGCTGTCCTACCGCGAGAAGCAGATCGCGGAGCGGGTGCTCAAGGAGATCCAGGAACGGCTCAACTTCCTGCTCGACGTCGGTCTCGACTACCTCTCCCTCGACCGGCCCTCGGGGTCGCTGTCCGGCGGCGAGGCCCAGCGCATCCGGCTGGCCACCCAGATCGGCGCGGGGCTGGTGGGCGTGCTCTACGTCCTCGACGAGCCGTCGATCGGTCTGCACCAGCGCGACAACCACCGACTCATCGAGACCCTGGTGCGGCTCAAGGACCTGGGCAACACCCTGATCGTCGTCGAGCACGACGAGGACACCATCCGCGTCGCCGACTGGGTCGTCGACATCGGGCCCGGCGCCGGGGAGCACGGCGGCCAGGTGGTCGTCTCCGGCTCCGTCCAGGACCTCCTGGACCACCCGGACTCCTCGACCGGCATGTACCTCTCCGGCCGCAAGTCGATCCCCGTCCCGGAGGTCCGCCGTCCGCGCACGCCGGGTCGCGAGCTCGTCGTGCGCGGCGCTCGAGAGCACAACCTGCAGGACATCGACGTGCGGTTCCCGCTGGGGCTGTTCGTCGCCGTCACGGGAGTCTCGGGTTCGGGCAAGTCGACGATCGTCAACGACATCCTCTACACCTCGCTGGCCAAGCAGATCTACAACGCCCGCACGGTCCCGGGAAGGCACCGCCGGATCGAGGGCATGGAGGAGGTCGACAAGGTCATCCACGTCGACCAGTCGCCGATCGGTCGAACGCCACGCTCCAACCCGGCCACCTACACCGGCGTCTTCGACCACGTGCGCAAGCTGTTCGCGTCCACGGCCGAGGCCAAGATGCGCGGCTACATGCAGGGCCGGTTCTCCTTCAACGTCAAAGGCGGCCGCTGTGAGGCGTGCTCCGGCGACGGCACGATCAAGATCGAGATGAACTTCCTCCCGGACGTCTACGTCCCCTGCGAGGTCTGCCACGGCGCGCGCTACAACCGCGAGACGCTCGAGGTGCACTACAAGGGCAAGACGATCGCCGAGGTCCTGGACATGCCGATCGAGGAGGCCGTGCACTTCTTCGCGGCCATCCCCGCCATCTCCCGGCACATGGAGACACTGGTCGACGTCGGCCTGGGCTACGTCCGGCTCGGGCAGCCGGCGCCGACCCTGTCCGGCGGCGAGGCGCAGCGCGTGAAGCTGTCGGCCGAGCTGCAGAAGCGCTCGACCGGCCGCACGGTCTACGTCCTCGACGAGCCGACCACCGGTCTGCACTTCGAGGACATCCGCAAGCTGCTGCTGGTGCTAGGACGCCTGGTCGACCAGGGCAACTCGGTGCTGGTGATCGAGCACAACCTCGACGTCATCAAGACGGCCGACTGGCTCGTCGACATGGGTCCCGAGGGCGGCAACCGGGGCGGCTACGTCGTAGCCGAGGGCACGCCGGAGCAGGTCGCGGAGCATCCCGACAGCTACACCGGCCACTTCCTCAAGCCGCTGCTGGCCGACAACCCGGCCAAGCAGCCGGTCGTCAAGCGGGCTCCGCGCAAGACGGCGGCCACCGCGAAGGTGGCCACCGCGAAGAAGACGACCGCGAAGAAGACGGCCGCCAAGAAGGCCACGCGCCGTTCGGCGTGACCAGACCGTCACCGGATCTTCAGTGACCTCTCAGGTGCCCGGTGGCAGGCCCTGCCTAGTGTGACCTTCAAGTGATCCGAAGCCAGGGAGACGTGATGAGCGACGCCGAGCAGGCCCCGACCGCCTCGACCACGGCAGGCGCGCTGGACCGGCGGACGGTGTTCCGCGGGTTGGCGGTCGGCGGGGTCGCCCTGCCGCTGCTCGCGGCGTGCGGCGGTGGGACCAGCTCCTCGAGCGGCGACGCCTCCTCCTCGGACAGCAGCGACCCGGGGGGTTCGGGAAGCTCGGGTGCGTCGGGTGGTGGCACCATCGCCACCTCCGACGTACCCGAGGGCGGCGGGACCGTCCTGACGGACCAGAAGGTCGTGGTGACCCAGCCGGCCAAGGGCGAGTTCAAGGCCTTCACGGCGGTCTGCACCCACCAGAGCTGCCTCGTGACCAAGGTGGAGGACGGCCAGATAGTCTGCCCCTGCCACGGCAGCCACTACTCGATCAAGGACGGGTCCGTGACCTCGGGTCCGGCCCCGTCACCCCTGTCCGCCAAGAATGTCACCGTGGAGGGCGACCAGATCTCGGTCAGCTGAGCCTGGGTCTGGGACCCGCGGCGGCAGTGCCGGCGGTCCGCCACGCGGTCGAGCCGTCGGCGGCCCCCCGTAGGGTTGCGACGTGCCTGACCCGTCGACCTACCGCCCGGCTCCGGGGTCGATCCCGACGTCGCCGGGCGTCTACCGCTTCCGCGACGAGCACCGCCGCGTGGTCTACGTCGGCAAGGCCAAGAACCTGCGGTCCCGCCTGACGTCGTACTTCCAGGACGTCGCCAACCTGCACCCCCGGACCGCGTCGATGGTGACCAACGCCGCGAGCGTCGAGTGGACGGTCGTCAACACCGAGGTCGAGGCCCTGCAGCTGGAGTACTCCTGGATCAAGGAGTTCGACCCGCGGTTCAACGTGAAGTACCGCGACGACAAGTCCTACCCCTGGCTCGCGGTGACCCTCAACGAGGAGTTCCCGCGGGTGATGGTGGGTCGCGGCGTCAAGAGGCGCGGCACCCGCTACTTCGGGCCCTACTCCCACGCCTGGGCGATCCGCGAGACCGTCGACCTGCTGCTGCGCGTCTTCCCGATGCGCTCCTGCAGCAACGGGGTGTTCAAGCGGTCCGCGCAGATCGGTCGGCCCTGCCTGCTCGGCTACATCGGCAAGTGCTCGGCGCCCTGTGTCGGCCGGGTCTCGGCCGAGGAGCACCGCGACATCGTCGACGACTTCTGCGACTTCATGGCCGGGCAGACCACCGCCTTCACCAAGCGCATCGAGAAGCAGATGTACGCCGCGTCGGCCGACCAGGACTACGAGCGGGCGGCCCGGCTCCGCGACGACATCGGTGCGCTCAACCGCGCGATGGAGAAGCAGCAGGTGGTGCTGGGCGACGGAACCGACGCCGACGTCGTGGCGCTGTCCGAGGACCCGCTCGAGGTCGCGGTGCAGATCTTCTACGTCCGCGGCGGGCGGATCCGCGGCCAGCGCGGCTGGGTGGCCGACAAGGCCGACGACTCCGACACCGCCGGGCTCGTCGAGCGCTTCCTCCTCCAGCTGTACGACGGGGAGGGCGGCGACTCGATCCCACGCGAGGTGCTCGTCCCCGCGCTGCCCGAGGACACCCCGGCCCTCGAGCAGTGGCTGACCGACCTGCGCGGTGCGCGGGTGTCGATCAAGGTGCCGCAACGTGGCGACAAGAAGGCCCTGCAGGCGACCGTCGCCCGCAACGCGCTGCAGTCGCTGGCCCTGCACAAGACCAAGCGGGCCAGCGACCTGACGACCCGCAACCGGGCACTGGAGGAGATCCAGGTCGCCCTCGGGCTGCCGACGGCGCCGTTGCGCGTCGAGTGCTACGACATCTCGAACCTCCAGGGCACCGAGGTGGTCGCCTCGATGGTGGTCTTCGAGGACGGGCTGTCCCGCAAGAGCGAGTACCGCCGCTTCGTCATCAAGGGCGTCGACGGCCAGAACGACGTCGCCTCGATGCACGAGGTCATCACCCGCCGGTTCAAGCGGCTGCTCGACGAGCGCGTCGAGTCCGGCGAGTTCGGCGACGTGCCCAACGACGAGCAGGGCCCGCTGCTCGTCGACCCGGACACCGGGCGGCCGAAGAAGTTCGCCTACGTCCCGGGGCTCGTCGTGGTCGACGGTGGCCCTCCGCAGGTCGCGGCCGCCCAGCGGGCGCTCGACGAGCTCGGCATCGACGACGTCCCCGTCTGCGGTCTCGCGAAGCGCCTCGAGGAGGTCTGGCTGCCCAGCCAGGAGGACCCGGTGATCCTGCCGCGCACCAGTGAGGGCCTCTACCTCCTCCAGCGGATCCGCGACGAGGCCCATCGCTTCGCGATCACCCATCACCGGTCGCGGCGCTCCAAGAGCATGGTCGAGAGCCTTCTCGACGACGTGCCAGGGCTGGGGGAGGTGCGCCGCAAGAGCCTGCTCAAGCGGTTCGGGTCGCTGAAGAAGCTGCGCGCTGCCACAGTGGAGGAGATCGCGGAGGTGCCGGGCATCGGGAGCCGGACGGCGGACGCTATCGTCGCGGCGCTGGCCGAGCAGAAGGGTCGCGCGGCCGTGAGCGTGAACACCGCGACCGGAGAGATCGAGGAGTCCTGATGCAGCACCATGAGCCGGATCGCCTGCCCAAGGACCCCGACCACCGCGGTGAGGTCGTGGTCGTCACCGGGATGACCGGGGCCGGCCGGAGCACCGCCGCCAAGGAGCTCGAGGATCTCGGGTTCTTCGTGGTCGACAACCTGCCGCCACAGCTGGTGGCCGACGTCGTGCGGCTGGTGGACGAGAGCCGGGGGCCGATGCAGCCGATCGCGGTCGTGGTCGACGTACGCTCCGGGTCGTTCTTCACCGGCCTGCAGGAGGTCATCGCGCGCGGCTCGATCGGCCGCCGGACGACGCTGCTGTTCCTCGAGGCCAGCGACGACGTGCTGGTGCGCCGCCAGGAGGCCGCGCGCCGTCCTCACCCGCTCCAGGAGGGTGGCCGGCTGCTCGACGGGCTGCGCCGCGAGCGCACCGCCCTCGACGACCTGCGCGCCGATGCCGACCTGGTCATCGACACGACCGGGCTCAACGTGCACCAGCTGACCGACAAGGTCGCCCGGGCGTTCGGCACCGACCAGTCGACGTCGCTCAAGGCGACGATCGTCAGCTTCGGGTTCAAGTACGGCATCCCCGTCGACGCGGACCTGGTCGCCGACATGCGCTTCCTGCCCAACCCGCACTGGGTGCCCGACCTGCGTCCGCTGTCCGGGCGTGACGAGGCGGTGTCGACCTACGTCCTCAGCCGCGACGGCGCCCAGGACTTCCTCGACCAGTACCTCCCCGTGCTGCAGACCCTGGCCCAGGGCTACCTCGTGGAGGGCAAGCGGTTCATGACCGTGGCGATCGGCTGCACCGGTGGCAAGCATCGCAGCGTCGCGATGACCGAGGAGATCGCCGAGCGGCTCTCCGCCCTGGGCATCGACACCCGCCCCAGCCACCGAGACCTGGGCCGGGAGTGACGGTGTCCGCCGCCTCCGGCGCAGGCACGCTGGACCTGAAGGTGGTGGCGCTGGGCGGCGGGCACGGCCTGTCCGCGTCGCTGGCGGCACTGCGTCGTGTCGTGTCGGACCTCACCGCGGTCGTGACCGTCGCGGACAACGGCGGCTCGTCCGGCCGGCTCCGCCGCGAGTTCGGGGTGCTCCCGCCCGGGGACCTGCGGCAGGCCCTGGCCGCGCTGTGCGACGACGACGACTGGGGCCGGACCTGGGCGCGGGTGCTGCAGCACCGGTTCGCGAGCGACGGCGAGATGGACAACCACGCACTCGGCAACCTGCTCATCGTCACCCTCTGGCAGCTGCTCGGGGAGCCGGTCGGGGCGCTGGACTGGGTCGGCCGGCTCCTCGGGGCCCAGGGCCGGGTGCTGCCGATGTCGGTCATCCCGCTTGACATCGCCGCCGACGTGCGCGGCCTGGACCCCCGGGACCGGGACGCACTGACCACGGTCCGAGGGCAGGTCGAGGTCGCCTCCACCAACGGCCAGGTGCACGCCGTACGCCTCGAGCCGGCGGACCCGCCCGCCTGCCAAGAGGCGATCGCCGCCGTCGCCGAGGCCGACTGGGTCGTGCTGGGACCGGGCTCGTGGTTCACCAGCGTCATCCCCCACCTGCTCGTGCCTGATCTCCGCCGGTCCCTGGTGACCTCCACCGCCCGCAAGGTCGTGGTGCTCAACCTCGAGCCGCAGGCGGGGGAGACCGACGGGTTCACGCCCGAGACCTACCTCGAGGTGCTGGCCGAGCACGCGCCGGACCTCAAGGTCGACGTGGTGCTGGCCGACCGGGCCTCGCTGGTCGACCCGGCCCAGCTCGAAGCGGTGACCGGGTCGCTCGGCGCGCACCTGGTGGTCGCCGACCTGGCCGTCGGCGACGGAAGCCCCCGGCACGATCCGGACAAGCTGGCGAATGCCTATGCGGGGTTTCTCCACCGGGCATAGGGTGGCCGCGGCCCCGGTGGTGACGGGTCACGCGTCGGGTCGAACCCGACTTCGGGGAAGGTCGACGACATGGCAGGATCGGACGCATGGCGATGACGGCACAGGTGAAGGCGGAGCTGGCCAACACGCAGGTGACCAAGGCGTGCTGCCGCAAGTCGGAGGTCTCCTCGATGCTCCGCTTCGCTGGCGGGCTGCACATCGTGAGCGGCCGGATCGTCGTGGAGGCCGAGCTCGACACCGGCGCCGCTGCGCGTCGTCTGCGGCGCGACATCGCCGAGATCTACGGCCACCCCTCCGACGTCGTGATGGTCTCCGGCAACGGGATCCGCAAGGGCAGCCGCTACGTCGTCCGCGTCGTCCGCGACGGTGAGGCGCTGGCCCGCCAGACCGGGCTGCTCGACGGGCGCGGCCGCCCGGTCCGCGGGCTTCCGCCCCAGGTCGTCTCCGGCGCCGGTTGCGACGCCGTGGCTGCGTGGCGCGGTGCGTTCCTGGCCCACGGCTCGCTGACCGAGCCCGGCCGCTCCTCTGCCCTCGAGGTCACCTGCCCCGGCCCGGAGGCCGCTCTCGCCCTCGTCGGCGCCGCCCGTCGCCTCGGCATCCAGGCCAAGGCCCGCGAGGTCCGCGGAGTGGACCGCGTGGTCATCCGCGACGGTGACGCGATCGGCGCGCTGCTCACCCGGCTCGGGGCGCACGAGTCCCTGATGGCCTGGGAGGAGCGCCGGATGCGCCGCGAGGTCCGGGCCACCGCCAACCGGCTCGCGAACTTCGACGACGCCAACCTGCGCCGCTCGGCCCGGGCGGCCGTAGCCGCGGGCGCCCGCGTCGAGCGGGCCCTGGAGATCCTGGCCGAGGAGGTCCCCGACCACCTGAAGATGGCCGGTGACCTGCGTCTCGAGCACAAGCAGGCCTCGCTCGAGGAGCTCGGCGCCCTGCACGTCCCGCCGCTGACCAAGGACGCGATCGCGGGTCGCATCCGCCGGCTGCTCGCGATGGCCGACAAGCGCGCCTCCGACCTCGGGATCCCCGACACGGAGGCCAGCCTGACCCCCGACATGCTGGCCGACGTGGACGAGGCGTAGTTACCCGCACGTACCTCGGACGGACCGTTCGGGAGCCTCCTCGGCACCCGGTAGGGTCGCCGTGACGCCTGCCACCCGGGCGTCTCGACCCTGACTGCAAACGAGGAGACCATCCCGTGACCGTTCGCGTGGGCATCAACGGATTCGGCCGCATCGGCCGCAACTTCTTCCGCGCCGTGCAAGCTTCCGGCGCCGACATCGAGATCGTGGCGGCCAACGACCTGGGTGACCTCAAGACGATGGCGCACCTGCTGAAGTACGACTCGATCCTGGGCCGTTTCCCGGCCGAGGTGTCCGTCGTCGAGGGCGGCATCCAGGTGGGCGACAAGACCCTGAAGATCCTGGCCGAGAAGGACCCCGCCGCGCTGCCGTGGGGCGACCTCGGCGTCGACGTCGTCGTGGAGTCCACCGGCTTCTTCACCGACGCCACCCAGGCCAAGGCGCACGTCGACGGCGGCGCCAAGAAGGTCATCATCTCCGCGCCGGCTTCCAACGAGGACTTCACCGTCGTGCTCGGCGTCAACGACGGCGACTACGACCCGGCGAACCACCACATCATCTCCAACGCGTCGTGCACCACGAACTGCCTCGGCCCGATGGCCAAGGTGCTCAACGACGAGTTCGGCATCGTCAAGGGCCTGATGACCACGATCCACGCCTACACGCAGGACCAGAACCTCCAGGACGCTCCGCACAAGGACCTCCGCCGGGCCCGTGCCGCCGCGCTCAACATGGTGCCGACCTCCACCGGCGCCGCCAAGGCCATCGGCCTGGTGCTGCCCGAGCTCAAGGGCAAGCTGGACGGCTTCGCGATGCGCGTGCCGCTGCCGACCGGCTCGGCCACCGACCTCACCTTCGAGGCCGGCCGTGAGGTCACGGCCGAGGAGGTCAACGCGGCGATGAAGAACGCCGCCGAGGGACCGCTCAAGGGCATCCTGAAGTACACCGAGGACCCGATCGTGTCCTCCGACATCGTCACCGACCCGCACTCGTGCATCTTCGACGCCGGCATGACCAAGACGATCGGCAACCAGGTCAAGGTCATCGGCTGGTACGACAACGAGTGGGGCTACTCCAGCCGGCTCGCCGACCTCGTGGTGCTCGTCGGCGCGAGCCTCTGAGCGCGATGAGCGACCTCGACGCCCTGGGCGACCTGCGCGGCAAGCGCGTCCTCGTGCGCTCCGACCTCAACGTGCCTCTCGAGGGCGGGCGGATCACCGATGACGGTCGCATCCGGGCCAGCGTGCCGACCATCCGGGAGCTCGCCGACGCGGGCGCCCGGGTGGTCGTGACCGCCCACCTCGGCCGGCCCAAGGGCGCCCCGGACCCGCAGTACTCCCTACGTCCCGTCGCGGACCGCCTCGGCGAGCTGCTGGGGACCGACGTGGCGTTCGCCGAGGACACCGTGGGCGACTCCGCCCGCGCGGTCGTCGAGGCGCTCCAGGACGGCCAGGTGGCGGTCCTGGAGAACGTCCGCTTCAACGAGGGCGAGACCAGCAAGGACGACGCCGTGCGTGGCGCCTTCGCCGACGAGCTCGCGTCGCTGGCCGACGCCTTCGTCAGCGACGGCTTCGGTGTGGTGCACCGCAAGCAGGCCTCCGTGTACGACGTGGCACAGCGCCTGCCGCACGCCATGGGCGGCCTGGTCGCCACGGAGGTCGGCGTGCTGCGCCGGCTCACCGAGGACCCCGAACGCCCCTACGTCGTGGTGCTCGGCGGCTCCAAGGTCTCCGACAAGCTCGGCGTCATCGACAACCTCCTCGGCAAGGCCGACAAGCTGCTGATCGGCGGGGGGATGGTCTTCACGTTCCTCAAGGCGCAGGGGCACGAGGTGGGCAAGAGCCTCCTCGAGGAGGACCGGCTCGACGTCTGCCTGAGCTACCTGCGGCGGGCCGAGGAGGTAGGCGTGCAGATCCTGCTGCCCACCGACATCGTGGTCGCACCGGAGTTCAAGGCCGGCTCCAGCCCGACGGTCGTGCCTGCCGACGAGATCCCGGCCGACCAGCTGGGGCTCGACATCGGTCCGGACTCCGGGAAGGCGTTCGCCGAGGCGCTGGCCGACGCGA
>JBDSMW010000012.1:0-25979 GCA_039915665.1 Nocardioidaceae bacterium | reverse complement strand
TCACCCGCCTGGATGCTCCCCTTCGGGTCCGACGGCACCTGCAACGCGACGTACTTCTCACCGAACAACGTCTTCGGCAAGATCCGCGCCGTCACGTTCTCCGGGATGATGTGAGCCTGGCTCGGGTAGAGCCCCAGCTTGAGGTCGACCTGTCCGCCACGCGGCTCGGCGGCGAGGACCTCGCCGACCCGGACACCGCGGATCTTCACGTCCGCGCGGGCCGGAAGCTGGAGGCCGATCTTCGAGGCCTTGAGCGTCACGTCGTCGTAGGACACGAACGACTTGCTGAAGATGCCGTACGTCAGGTAGGCGAAGCCCACGAGCAGCAGCAGGAACCCCACGCCGAACGCCCGGTTGCGGGCGTTCGCGAAGAGGCTCTTGCGCGCTGCTGTGGTCGCCATCGGTCAGCCGGCCAGCCGGACTGTGGTCGTGGTGCCCCAGATGGCCATGGACAGGAACAGGTCGATCACGTTGATCGCCACGATCGACGTGCGCACGGCACGGCCGACCGCCACCCCCACGCCAGCAGGACCTCCGGAGGCGTTGTAGCCGTGGTAGCAGTGGATGAGGATCACCACGACGGAGAAGATCAGCACCTTGCCGAAGGACCACAGCACGTCGCCCGGTGGCAGGAACTGGTTGAAGTAGTGGTCGTAGGTGCCCGCGCTCTGCCCGAAGAACTGCGTGACGGTCAGCCGGGTCGCGAAGTACGACGACAGCAGGCCCACGACGTACAACGGGGTGACGGCGACCAGCCCGGCGATGATCCGCGTCGTGACCAGGAACGGCAGCGACGGGATGGCCATCACCTCGAGGGCGTCGACCTCCTCAGAGATCCGCATGGCGCCGAGCTGCGCGGTGAAGCCGCAGCCGACGGTGGCGGCGAGCGCGATGCCCGCCACCAGGGGTGAGATCTCACGGGTGTTGAAGTAGGCCGACACGAAGCCCGCGAACGCAGCGGTGCCGATCTGGTTGAGGGCGGCGTAGCCCTGGAGCCCGACCTCGGTGCCGGTGAAGAAGGCCAGGCCGGTGATGACGCCGACCGTGCCGCCGATGACGGCGAGGGCACCGGAGCCCAGGGTCACCTCGGCCAGCAGGCGGAGAATCTCCTTCTTGTAGCGGCTGATCGCCCTCGGCGTCCAGGCCAGCGCCTTGACGTAGAACGCGAGCTCGGAGCCCAGGTTGTCCAGGGACCCCAACGGCCGTTGGTAGACCGCGCGCAGGTTTGCCATGACTCGCCCCTCAGCCTGTCTTGGGTGGAACGAGCTGGAAGTAGATGGCGCTCATCACGAAGTTCGAGACAAACAGGAGCATGAAGGTGATGACCACGGACTCGTTGACCGCGTCCCCCACGCCCTTGGGACCACCGCCGGCGTTCATGCCCTTGTAGGACGCCACGATGGCGGCGATCAGGCCGAAGACGAGCGCCTTGATCATGCCTTGGTAGAGGTCTGGTAGCTGGGCGAGCGCGGTGAAGCTCGCTAGATAGGCACCTGGCGTGCCGTCCTGGAGGACCACGTTGAACACGTAGCCGCCGGCCACCCCCACGACGCTGACCAGCCCGTTGAGGAAGACCGCGACCATCATGCAGGCCAGGACGCGGGGTACGACGAGACGCTGGATCGGGTCGATGCCCAGCACCATCATGGCGTCGAGCTCCTCGCGGATCTTGCGGGCGCCGAGGTCGGCCGCGATGGCCGAGCCACCAGCTCCAGCGATCAGCAGCGACGTCGCGATCGGGCCCGCCTCGCGGACCACGGCCAGCACGGCCGCCGAACCGGTGAACGACTGGGCGCCGAACTGCTTGATCAGGCCACCGACCTGGAGCGCGATGACCGCGCCGAAGGGGATCGCGACCAGCGCGGTCGGCACGATGGTGACCGATGCGATGAACCACGCCTGCTGGATGAACTCACGCAGCTGGAAAGGCCGCCGGAACAGCCCCCGGAAGACGTCGAGGCCGAAGGCGAAGAGCTTGCCCGCGGTGCCGATCGGGGCGAGCACCCTCGAGGAGGTCAGGGACGACATCTCAGACCGCGCTCGGCGCCATGGACATGTTCTCCTCGAACGAGCCCGGCGGCGGCGTGACGTTGTTCTCCTTGCACCACAGCCCGGGCTCCCGCTGGCTGCGGCGGTGGATGCCGTTGGAGGGGTCTAGCTGCATCGGGATCGGGGGCAGCGCCGAGAGCTCCTGGCCCTTCTCGCTCTCCAGCTCGTCGGCGTCCTTCTCCTCGCTCATCCCGATCGGCCCGATCATCTGGGCGTTCAGGAACTGGCGGACGACCGGCTCCTCGGAGGAGAGCAGCATCTCGCGGGGGCCGAACATGGCCAGGTGCTTGTGGTAGAGCAGCCCGATGTTGTCCGGCACGGTCCGGGCGGTGTTCACGTCGTGGGTCACGATCAGCATCGTGGCGTCGATCTGGGCGTTCAGGTCGACGATGAGCTGGTTGAGGAACGAGGTGCGGACCGGGTCGAGCCCGGAGTCCGGCTCGTCGAAGAGAACGATCTCAGGGTCCAGGACCAGGGCCCGGGCCAGCCCGGCACGCTTGCGCATGCCGCCGGAGATCTCGCCGGGAAGCTTGTCCTCGGCGCCGACGAGGCCGACCAGCTCCATCTTCTCCATCACGATGTTCTTGATGTCGGACTCGGACTTCTTGGTGTGCTCGCGCAGCGGGAAGGCGACGTTGTCGTAGAGGTTCATCGAGCCGAACATGGCGCCGTCCTGGAACAGCACGCCGAAGAGCTTGCGGATCTCGTAGAGGTCCTTCTCCGAGCAGCTCGCGATGTCGGTGCCCTCGATCACGACGCTGCCGTAGTCGGGCTTGAGCAGCCCGATGAGGGTCTTGAGCAGCACGGACTTGCCCGTGCCGGAGGGGCCGAGCATCACGCAGATCTCGCCCGCCGGGACCGTCAGCGAGACGTCTTTCCAGATCAACGCCTTGCCGAAGGACTTGGTGAGGTTCTCGACCTTGATTTCGACGCCCACGGACGCCCTCCCTGTCTCTGCCAACTACTGGACATGCTGACCGAGAGCGCGCAAGACGCTCTCAGGTGTCCCCGGATCTACTAACGAGTAGACAAGCGCGAGGTTACGTCACAAATCGTGACGAGGGACACAGAGTGTCAATCCTGGTTTCAGCTTCCCGGTGGGTGATATGTCCACCTACCGCGCCCAGGCACGCCGAACGGCGGCCCTCCCGGAGGAGGACCGCCGTGGCGGCGTTGCTGCTGCGCGGCCGAGCGGGTCGGCTCACGCGGCCGGTCGAGCTCGGCTCAGAGCTCGATCACTTGACGGTGACGCTGGCGCCCGCACCCTCGAGGGAAGCCTTGGCCTTCTCGGCGGCCTCCTTGGTGACCTTCTCCAGGACGGCCTTCGGTGCGGCCTCGACCAGCTCCTTGGCCTCCTTGAGACCGAGGCTGGTGAGCGCGCGCACCTCCTTGATGACGTTGATCTTCTTCTCGCCGGCGGCCTCGAGGACGACGTCGAACTCGTCCTGCTCCTCGGCGGCCTCGTCGGCACCGGCGCCGCCGGTGGCCGGGGCGGCGGCCACGGCGACGGGAGCGGCGGCGGTCACGCCGAAGGTCTCTTCGAACTGCTTCACGAACTCGCTCAGCTCGAGGAGGGTCATCTCCTTGAACGCGTCGAGCAGCTCGTCGGTGGTGAGCTTCGCCATGGTGGCGGTTTCCTTCCGGTAAGCCGGTCCGCGCTGGTGCACGGGCCTGGATGGTTGCGGGTGGTGCTGGGGAGAGGCCAGGAGGCCTCAGACCTCGGTGGTCTCCCCGTCGGTCGTCTCAGCCGGAACATCAGCCGGCGTCTCGTTGGTGGTCTCCTGGGCGGCGGCGTCGGCCGGAGCCTCGGTCGCCTCCTCGGCTGCGGGGGCCTCGGCCTCCGGGGCCGGCGTGCCGGCACCACCTGCGAGCACGGACGGGTCCTGCTCGGCCTTGGCCTGCAGCGCACCGGCGAGGCGGGCAGCCTGCGCTAGCGGAGCGTTGAGCAGGTACACGGCCTGGCTGAGCGACGCCAGCATGCCCCCCGCGAGCTTGGCGAGGAGGACCTCGCGCGACTCGAGGTCGGCCAGCTTGGCGATCTCCTTCGCGTCCAGCGGCTTCCCGTCGAGGACACCGCCCTTGATCACGAGGGAGGGGTTGGCCTTGGCAAAGTCACGCAGGCCCTTGGCCGCCTCGACCACGTCACCGCTGATGAAGGCGATGGCGGTCGGTCCGACCAGGAGGTCGTCGAAGCCTTCGACGCCCGCCTCGGTCGCGGCGATCTTGGTGAGCGTGTTCTTGACCACGGCGTAGTTGGCGTTCTCGCCGAGAGCTCGCCGCAGATCCTGCAGCTGCTTCACGGTGAGACCGCGGTACTCGGTCAGCACAGCGCCCGCAGACTCCTGGAACGACTCCACGAGGTCTGCGACGTCGGCTGTCTTGTCTGGCCGCGCCATGGGTCTCCTTCCGGATCGGTCATTGATCAGTGGTTGACCAACGATGAGTCCGGAGACCGACGTCGCCCTGAGGGGCCCCGCCAACGGAAAGCGCCCCGGCACAGGAGGCACGGGGCGGGCGACGAGGACGCGGGAGGCGGCCTGGTCGGATCACTCGGTGTCACCTGCGCAGGTCGCCCGCTGAGCGGGACCTTCAGTCGAGTGCCGGGCCTCACGAGGAGGTCTTGCACGCCGACGACCGGCGGTCTCTGGTTTCAGGGAGTCAATGTACGGGACCGCTCCGCCGCCCACCAAATCGGGACGGCCGTGCCCGGTCTGCTCCATTCGGGTGGTTCGGCGGCATTTCGCCTCCCCCGCTCGCGCTCCGGTGCTCCAATGACTCCGTGGATCTCTCGTTGGAACCCCTCAGCGGCGTCCTGGAGCAGGCGGAGCACGCCGCCCGGGTCGGGACGTACCCCGGCACGCGCCTCTGGCCGACCGGGTTCGACGTGCTCGACCAGACCCTCGCCGGCGGTCTCCGCTCTGGTGAGCTCGTGTTGCTCGGTGGCCCGCAGGGCCTCGGCAAGACGACCTGGGTGCTCCAGGTGGCCCGGAACACGGCCCGGTCCGGCCGCTCGGTGCTGGTGTTCTCCTTCGAGCACGACCTCCAGACGCTGCTCATCCGGCTGGTGTCCCTCGAGGCGGGCCAGCTCGGCGGCCTCGCCGCCCCGACGGTGGCCCGCATCCGGCAGAGCTTCGAGGCTATGGACGGCCGCACCGGGTCGCTGTCCGACCGGCTGCGCGACACCGAGGGCGGCGTCGAGGCGCTGGGCGTCGTCCAGGAGTACGCCGACCGGCTGCTGCTGCACCGCTCGACCGGAACCAGCACCTCCCTGGAGGTGATCACCGCCGCCATCGACCAGGTCCGCGAAGCCACGGGCCAGTCACCGCTGGTGGTCGTCGACTACCTCCAGAAGGTGCACTCCCCGCACACCGATGAGACCGAGCGGATCACCGCGGTGACCGAGGGGCTCAAGGACCTCGCCCTGGACCACGACGTCCCGATCCTGGCCGTGGTGGCCTCCGACCAGGCAGGACTGGCCTCCGGCAAACGCATGCGTGTCAACAACATGCGCGGGTCGTCGGCTCTGGCCTACGAGGCCGACACCGTCCTGCTGCTGAACAACAAGTACGACGTCGTGGCCCGCCACCACCTCGTCTACAGCATCGGCAACGTCGAGAAGTTCAAGAACTGGGCGGTGCTGACGATCGAGAAGAACCGCAACGGCCGGGCCGGCCTGGACTTCGAGTTCCTGAAGCGTTTCGAGCAGTGCCGCTTCGACACCAAGGGACGTCCGGTCGTCGAGCAGCTAGTCGACGAGCGCGTCTTCATCGAGTAGCCGCGTCCGTACCTCAGGCCTCGTCCTCCGCGGCGACGTTCTTGACGCGGTTGGGGTCGACCTGGACGCCGGGACCCATCGTCGTGGAGAGCGTCACCTTGCGCAGGTAACGGCCCTTGGAGCTGGCCGGCTTGAGCCGCAGCACCTCCTCGAGCGCCGCGGCGTAGTTCTCCGCGAGCTGGGCCTCGGAGAACGAGGCCTTGCCGATGATGAAGTGCAGGTTGGAGTGCCGGTCGACGCGGAACTCGATCTTGCCGCCCTTGATGTCCGAGACCGCCTTGGCGACGTCGGGGGTCACGGTGCCGGTCTTCGGGTTCGGCATCAGGCCACGGGGGCCCAGCACGCGGCCGAGGCGACCGACCTTGCCCATCATGTCGGGGGTCGCGACGACGGCGTCGAAGTCGAGCCAGCCACCGTTCACCTTGTCGATGAGCTCATCACCACCGACGATGTCGGCGCCCGCCTCCCGAGCCGCGTCCGCCTTGTCACCGTTGGCGAACACCAGGACCCGAGCGGTCTTGCCGGTGCCGTGCGGGAGGTTGACGGTGCCGCGGACCATCTGGTCGGCCTTGCGGGGGTCGACACCGAGGCGCATGGCCACGTCGACGGTCTCGTCGAACTTCTTCTTGCTGCCGGACTTGGCGATCTTGATCGCCTCGAACGGGGCGTACGCGTGGTCCTGGTCGAACGTCTCGGACGACGCGCGGTAGGTCTTGCTGCGCTGCATGTCTGGGTTCCTTCGTGTCGTTTCCAGAGTGTGGTCAGCGGGCGCTCAGCTGCCCTGCCACAGATGCCTGGTGCGGGATGGTGCGTGGTGCTCAGGCCGACGAGTCAGTCGGTCGTGATGCCCATCGAACGGGCAGTGCCCTCGACGATCTTCATCGCGGCGTCGATGTCGTTGGCGTTCAGGTCCGGGAGCTTGGTCGTGGCGATCTCACGCACCTGGTCCTTGGTCAGCTTGCCGACCTTCTCCGTGTGCGGGACGCCCGAGCCCTTCTGCAGGCCGGCGGCCTTCTTGATCAGCTCGGCGGCCGGCGGGGTCTTCGTGATGAACGTGAACGACCGGTCCTCGAAGATGGTGATCTCGACGGGGATGACGTTGCCGCGCATCGCTTCGGTCTGCGCGTTGTAGGCCTTGCAGAACTCCATGATGTTCACGCCGTGCGGACCGAGCGCGGTGCCGACCGGCGGGGCGGGAGTCGCGGCTCCGGCCTGCAGCTGCACCTTGACGAGGGCAGCGATCTTCTTGCTCTTGGGAGGCATTCTGTTCCTTCTTCTCTCTCGTGGTCATGACGGGAACACGTTCCCTGCCACAGTTACTGGGCGTCCACGCCGGCCGGAGCAAGCTCCGTCCCGGTCAGACGCGCTGGATCTGGCTGAAGCTCAGCTCGACCGGGGTCTCCCGGCCGAAGATCTCGACGAGGGCCTTGACCCTCTGCGACTCGGCGTTGATCTCGGTGATCGTCGCGTGCAACGTCGCGAAGGGACCGTCGACGACCATGACCGAGTCGGACACGTCGAAGTCAGCGACCTCGACCTTCTTCTTCGCGGCACCGCCGCGGCCGCTGCCACCCTGCTCGGGGGCAGCCGCGTCGGCCTCGGCCTGGACGGCCGGGGCGAGCATCGACTCGACCTCGTCGAGGCTCAGCGGCACCGGCTGGTGGCTGTGGCCGACGAAGCCGGTGACCGACGGGGTGTGGCGCACGGCCGCCCAGGACTCGTCCGTGAGGTCCATGCGAACCAGGACGTAGCCGGGGAGCACGGTGCGGCGGACCAGCTTGCGCTGGCCGTTCTTGATCTCCGCGACCTCTTCGGTCGGGACGATCACCTCGTGGATGTAGTCCTCCATGTTCAGGGAGGTGATTCGGTTCTCAAGGTTCGCCTTCACCCGGTTCTCCATGCCGGAGTAGGTGTGCACGACGAACCAGTCACCGATCTTGGCGCGGAGCGCCTCGCGGAACGCGACGAGCACGTCACTGGGCGCGTCCTCGTCCTCGTCGGAGGCCTCGTCCTCGGCCGACTCGTCCGTCGGCTCCTGCGACGACTCATCCGGGGCGGTCTCGCCCTCGACGTCGCCCTCGACGTCGGAGGCGACCTCCTGGTCGGTCGGCAGGTCGGCGGGCAGGTCGGTCGGCGCGTCCGCGGACGGGTCGACGACGGCCTGCTCGGCGGCGTCGGTCGAGGTGGCGCCCTGGAGCTCTTCGTCGTACTGCTGCGACACGGTTACTCAGTCACCTTCATCGTTGTGGAACTGCGTTGGATCTGCGTGGGCGGTGCCCGCTGTGCTCGGGACGACCGGCTAGCCGAAGACCTTGAAGACGAGACGGCCGAAGCCCAGGTCGAGCAGGGACACGATCGTCATGACGACCAGCACGAACACCAGGACCACCAGGAAGTAGGTGATCAGCTGCTGCTGCGTGGGCCAGACGACCTTGCGGAGCTCGGCCACGATCTGCCGGTAGAAGGTGGTCGGGCTCGTCCGCTTGCCGCTCGACGAGGACGTCGAACCCGCGGGGCGACTCTGCGTCACGTTCCTCCACCTTTCGTAGCGGGGCGGGCGCCCGCACGGATCTGCTCCGCACAGGTGTTGCAGGGCACGAGGGACTTGAACCCCCAACCTTCGGTTTTGGAGACCGATGCTCTGCCAGTTGAGCTAGTGCCCTCCGGGGACTCACGCTCGAATGCGGGCACGCCCATTCAGGGTGAGATCCACCAAAGGGGAAGCATACGGGGACCGCCCAGACGAAGTCGAACCGAGCGACCAGACGAAGTCGAACCGGAGTCAGGCCCGACAGCGGCCCCGGCTGCACCCATGACCCGTGGAGTGCGAGCATAGGAGCATGAGCGAAGCCCCCTCCAGCACCGGTCGCCGCCCCTCCGCCCGCATCTCCACCCGCATCGGCGGGATCGCCGAGTCCGCGACGCTCGCGGTCGACGCCAAGGCCAAGGCGCTCAAGGCCTCCGGGCGTCCCGTGATCGGGTTCGGCGCCGGCGAGCCGGACTTCCCGACTCCCGCCTACATCGTCGAGGCCGCCGTCGAGGCCTGCCGCGACCCGCGCAACCACCGCTACACCCCCGCCGGCGGTCTACCCGAGCTCAAGGCGGCTATCGTCGCGAAGACCGCCCGCGACTCCGGCTACGCGGTCGAGGCCACCCAGGTGCTGGTCACCAACGGCGGCAAGCAGGCGATCTACGAGGCGTTCGCGACGATCCTCGACCCGGGCGACGAGGTGCTGCTCCCGGCGCCGTACTGGACGACGTACCCCGAGGCGATCCGGCTGGCCGGCGGCGTCCCCGTCGAGGTGCTCGCCGACGAGACGCAGGGCTACAAGGTCACCGTCGACCAGCTCGAGGCGGCCGTGACCGACCGGACCAAGGCGATGCTGTTCTGCTCACCCTCCAACCCCACGGGCGCCGTGGACACCCCCGAGGAGGTCGCGGCGATCGGGCGGTGGCTGCTCGACCACGAGCTCTGGGTCATCACCGACGAGATCTACGAGCACCTGACCTACGGGGACACCACTGCCTCCTCTCTGCCGGTGGTCGTGCCCGAGCTGGCCGACCGCTGCATCGTGGTGAACGGCGTGGCCAAGACCTACGCGATGACCGGGTGGCGGGTCGGCTGGCTGCTCGGCCCCAAGGACGTCATCAAGGCCGCCACCAACCTCCAGTCCCACCAGACGTCGAACGTCAACAACGTGGCCCAGCGGGCGGCGATCGCGGCGCTCGAGGGCGACCTCACGGCCGTCGCGCAGATGCGGGAGGCCTTCGACCGACGTCGCCGCACGATGGTCCGGATGCTCAACGAGATCCCTGGGGTCGAGTGCCCCGAGCCGACCGGCGCGTTCTACGCGTACCCCTCGGTGAAGGGCGTGCTCGGCCGCGAGATCGCCGGCCGCACCGCGAGCACGTCCGCCGAGCTGGCCGAGATCATCCTCGACGAGGCCGAGGTGGCCGTGGTGCCGGGCGAGGCCTTCGGCGCACCGGGCTACCTGCGCCTCTCCTACGCGCTCGGCGACGACGACCTGGCCGAGGGCGTCGGCCGGATGCAGAAGCTGCTCGGCTGAGTGGCGCCCCCTCGAGACCTGCAGGCACTCCCCAAGGCGCACCTCCACCTGCACTTCACCGGGTCGATGCGGCACGAGACGCTCGTCGAGCTGGCGGCCCGTGACGGGATCCCTTTGCCGGACGCCCTCGTCGAAGACTGGCCCCCGCAGCTGTCGGCTGCCGACGAGAAGGGCTGGTTCCGCTTCCAGCGGCTCTACGACATCGCCCGCTCGGTGCTCAGGACCGAGGCCGACGTGCGCCGGCTGGTCCGCGAGGCCGCGGAGGACGACGTGGTCGACGGCGGGCGCTGGCTGGAGATCCAGGTCGACCCCAGCGGGTTCGCCGCCCGGTTCGGCGGCATCACCGCGTTCACCGACCTGGTCCTCGACGCGGTGGGCGAGGCGACGGAGTCGACCGGCCTCGGCATGGCCGTGGTGATCGCCGCGAACCGGACCCGGCACCCGCTGGACGCGCGGACGCTGGCCCGGCTGGCGGCGCAGTACGCCGGACGGGGCGTCGTCGGCTTTGGCCTGTCCAACGACGAGCGACGTGGCAGCACCGCCGACTTCGCACCGGCCTTCGCCATCGCCGAACGGGCGGGCCTCCTGCTGGCCCCGCACGGCGGCGAGCTGATGGGGCCGGAGAGCATCCGGACCTGCCTCGACGCGCTGCACGCCGACCGGCTCGGCCACGGCGTCCGGGTGGCCGAGGACCCCGCCCTGCTCGACCGGGTGGTCGAGCTGGGGGTGCCGCTCGAGGTGTGCCCGGTCTCCAACGTGGCCCTCGGCGTCTACAGCGACCTGACCTCCGTGCCGCTGCCGGTGCTCCTCGAGGCGGGGGCGACGGTGGCGCTCGGGGCCGACGACCCGCTGTTGTTCGGGTCCCGGCTGGCCGCGCAGTACGCCACGATGCGGGCCGCCCACGAGCTGACCGACGAGGTGCTCGCCGAGCTCGCTCGGATGTCCGTGCGGGCCTCCCGGGCCCCCGACGAGGTGCGCGCCACGACGCTGGCCGACATTGACACCTGGCTGACCTCGACGCCCTAGGGTTGGGCCATGACGAACTCATCGGGGGACGGTCAGCCGCCGCAGGATCCGGACCAGCCGGTCCAGCCGGGCTACTGGGAGCAGCAGAGCCAGCAGCCCTACCAGCAGCAGCCTCAGCCGGGCTACGGCCAACCGCCGTACCAGCAGCCGATGCCCTACGGCCAAGCGCCGGGCTACCCCGTGCAGTTCGCGCCGGAGCACCCGCAGGCCACGACGTCGCTGGTCCTCGGCATCATCGGGCTGGTGCTCTGCTCCGTCGTCGCGCCGTTCGCCTGGCGACTGGGCAAGCGCACGCTCGACGAGATCGACGCGTCCCAGGGCCAGGTCGGCGGCCGAGGGGCCGCCCAGGCGGGCTATGTGCTGGGCATCATCGGCACCGTCGTGCTCGGCCTGGCCCTGCTGGTGATCGTGGGGTACGGCGTGGTCGTGGTAGCGATCCTGGGCGCTGGTCTCTCCAACGCCTAGCCGGGCCCCGGCAACGAGCAGCCGACCAGCGTCGGCTCGTTGACCAGCCACACCCCGAACGCGGCCTGCACCCCGCGCTGCACCTCGGCCGCCAGCGCCAGCAGGTCGCCGGTGCCGGCGCTCCCCCGGTTGGTCAGCGCCAGCGTGTGCTTGCCGGACAGCGCCACCCGGTCGGTGCCGTAGCCCTTGCCGAACCCGGAGTGCTCGATGAGCCAGGCCGCGCTGGTCTTCACCGAGCCGTCCGGCTGGTCCCACCGCGGTGCGCCCTCGGGGAGCAGGGCGGCGTCCGCGACGAACGGGTTGGTGAAGAACGACCCGGCGCTCCACGTGTCGTGGTCGGCCGGGTCGAGGACCATCCCCTTGTCGCGCCGCAGCGACAGCACCGCCTCACGCACCTCGGTCATCGGCGCCCGGGCGTCCACGTCGACGTCGAGCGTGCGGGCCAGCTCGGCGTAGCGGACCGGCGCGGACAGGTCCCCGAGCCGGAGCTGGAACGCGACGCCCAGGACGACGTACCGGTCGGGGTGCTCCTTGAAGCGGCTGGTGCGGTAGCCGAAGCCGCAGGCGGCCGCGAAGAAGGTTCGCTGCACGTCGTCCTGCCGGTCCCAGCAGCGCACCGAGGCGACGGTGTCGGCCACCTCCTGGCCGTAGGCACCGACGTTCTGCACCGGGGTCGCACCGACGCTGCCGGGGATCCCGGACAGTGCCTCAGTGCCGACCCAGCCCGAGTCCACTGCCCGCTCGACGAGGTTGTCCCACGGCTCCCCCGCGGCGACGGTGACCATCGCTCCGCCGCAGGTGTCCTGCTCGACGGAGACGCCACGGGTGACGATGTGCACCACGGTGCCGTCGAAGCCCTCGTCGGCGACCACGAGGTTGCTGCCGCCGGCGACGAGCAGCAGCGGGGTGCCGGACGTGTCGGCGGAGCGTACGGCGTCGAGCAGCTCGTCCTCGGTGGTGGCACGCACCAGCTCGCGGGCCGGTCCTCCGAGGCGCAGGGTAGTGAGGTCGGCGAGCAGCTCAGGCACTCAGCACGGCCTTGGGCATGCCCAGCACCTTCTGGTCGCCGCAGGTCACCTCGAGCGCGATCTGCACGCCCTCGTCGGTGACGTTCTTGACGGTGCCGCGCACCACGACCTCGACACCGGTGTCGTCGTCGGGCACGATCACCGGCTTGCTGAACTTGCAACCGAGCTCCCGGACGTGGCCGGGCCCGCCGGCCCAGGTGTCCAGGGCGCGCGCGGCCAGGGCCAGGGTGAACATCCCGTGCGCGATGACGCCGGGGAGCCCGACCGAGGTGGCCACCCTCTCGGACCAGTGGATCGGGTTGCGGTCGCCGCTGGCGCCGGCGTAGCGGACCAGGTCGGCGCGGGTCACGGTGTAGGTCTGCTCCGGCAGCGTCGCGCCGGTCTCGAAGGCGCTCATGCGTCCTCCCCTCGGTGCATCAGCGTTGCGAAGGCGGTGCAGACGGGCTTGCCCTCGGCGTCCGTGATCTCGCTGCGGGTGCCGATGATGTCGGCGCCGCTGATCTGGCGGAGCGTGTCGACGGTGAGCGTCGCGGTCAGCTCGTCGCCCGCGACGACCGGCCGGGTGTAGGTGAACCGCTGCTCACCGTGCACCACCCGGTGCAGCGCGATGCCGACCGTCGGGTCCTCCATCAGGGCCGTCATCGCCCCGAAGGCCACGACGATCGGGAAGGTGGCCGGGGCCGCCCCTCCGTCGTACGTCGATCCGGTGGCGTGCGCGAACTCGGTGATCCGCTCGCGCGACACGGCGTACGGAGGCGTCGGCGGGAAGGTCCGGCCGGCCAGCGAGGCGTCGACAGTCATGGGCCTGAATCTACTCGTCGGGCGGGGACGCGAAACGGCCCCGGGGTGTGCCCGGGGCCGTTCGGAAATCAGGGGGAGCCGTCAGCGCGTCTCGCGGTGCGCGGTGTGGGTGCGGCAGCGCGGGCAGAACTTCTTCATCTCCATGCGATCCGGGTCGTTGCGCCGGTTCTTCTTGGTGATGTAGTTGCGCTCCTTGCACTCCACGCAGGCCAAGGTGATCTTGGGGCGAACGTCTGAGCTCTTGCTGGCCACGGGACTGCCTCTACTTTCGGTGCTGCCGGTCGATGCTGCTGGTCGGTGCTGCGTGGGGTGCGGCCCAAGTCTGCCCTACCGCACAAGCATGGGCGAACCGAGCAGCGGTGAACAGTAGCGGGGGCGGGGGTCGAACCCGCGACACCACGATTATGAGTCGTGTGCTCTAACCACCTGAGCTACCCCGCCTCCAGGGAACGGAGTCCCCACCCGCGAACGAGTGAGGATCCACAACCCAGAGCCCCTTTACGGAATCGAACCGTAGACCTTCTCCTTACCATGGAGACGCTCTGCCGACTGAGCTAAAGGGGCAAGCAGCAAGGAAGGATACACAGGCCGCGAGCCGAACATGAAATCGGTTCGGGCGGGGTGTTCCGGGGCACATCCATGCGAGTTCCGCGCTCCCGGCATGATGGCTGGAATGGAGCCCTTCTACCGCGCCGACGGCGCCACGACCTTCGCCTCCACGCACTCGACCGCCGGGCCCTGGGGCGCCGACTCCCAGCACGGTGGACCGCCCGCGGCCCTGCTGACCCGGGCCCTCGAGAACCTGGACCGCGAGGGCGCCGATCGGGTCATGGGCCGGTTCACGATGGAGCTGCTCGGGCCGGTCCCGGTCGGTCCGCTGCGGGTCGAGGCGTCCGTCGTACGTCCCGGACGGACGGTGGAGATGTGCGAGGCGACGGCTTACGACGTGAAGCGCGACCGGCCGTGCGCCCGGGCCACCGCCTGGCTGTTCCCGGTCCACGACGACGGCCCCGCACAGCACCCGGAACCGCCGGCACACGGGCCGGCCGACGGGGTGCCGAAGCCTTCGCCGAAGAGCTGGTCGGGCGGCTACCTCGACGCGGTGGACTGGCGCTGGATCACCGGGGCCGTCACCGAGCCGGGCCCCGGGCTGGTGTGGATGCGACCGACGGTCGACCTCGTGGAGGGCGAGACGATGAGCCCGGTCCAGCGGCTGATGACTTGCGTCGACTCGGCCTCCGGGGTCTCGGCCGCCCTCGACCCGGGGACGTGGGGCTTCCTGAACACCGAGCTGACGGTGCACGTGCTGCGGCCACCGGTCGGCGAGTGGGTGTGCCTGGACGCCGAGACCACGCTCGGCCCCGGCAGCGTCGGCATCGCCTCGTCCCAGGTGTACGACGAGCGCGGTCTCGTCGCCCGGTCGGCGCAGGCGCTGCTCGTCGCCCGACGTTGATCCCCCGACGTTGATCCCGGACGTTGATCCCCGGACGTTGATCCCCGGCATCGACCTAGGGCCGGAACGTCCAGGTCGCGACGAAGTAGCTGACACCGAAGGGGTCTTCGCGGCAGGTCAGCGTGGCCGCCTCCGGTCCCTCCTGGACGCGGCCGACGGCGCCGAGCAGCCGGAACGCCGCGTCTCCGAGCACCATCAGCTCCTCGGCGAGGCCGGCGTCGAGGCCGGCCAGCGTCGCGGCGTCCCCGCTTGCGAGGGCGTCGGCCACCCGGTCGTCGAAGCCGAAGGCCCGCTCGTCGAGGTAGCCCGGGGCCTTGTCGCCGCGACGGGTGCTGCCGTCGCCGAGAACCAGCAGCACGGCGTCCCCCGCGTCGGCCAGCTCCCTCGCGAGCGCGTCGACGGTCTCCCCCGTCTCGTGCCAGGCCACGGTGCTCATCCCGACGGCTCCGGTCCATCCCGCGGTGTCGAGCAGCCGCGTCGCGACGCCGAGCGACAGGGGCAACGCGGGGCGCGGGGGTGGCGCGTGCGTCGTACCGAAGCGCCGGACGTCGACCGGCAGCGCCGCGTCCCACGACCCGGTGACGTCGTGGCCGCCGACCACGACTACCCGGGCTGCGTCCGCGGTCGCGGCGCGGACCGCATTGGCGGCGCCCGTCCGCAGGGCCTCCACCGGGTCGCGCACGCCGCCCAGCTCGCGGAGCAGCAGTGGCGGGTGCGGGCAGAGCACGGCGGTGGTGATCACGCCAGCCCCCGCACCACGCGGGACGGCGGGCGGGTGCCGCGGATGCTGGCCACCATGTCGAGGGTCTGCCGGGTCTCCGCGACGTCGTGCACCCGGAAGACCCGGGCGCCCAGCCAGGCGCTCACCGCCGTCGCCGCCAGGGTGCCGACGAGCCGCTCCTCGAGCGAGGCGTCGAGCGTCTCGCCCACGAAGTCCTTGTGGGACAGGGACACCAGCACCGGCCAACCGGTGGCGACCATCTCGTCGAGCCGCCGGGTCAGCTCCAGGGAGTGCCAGGTGTTCTTGTCGAAGTCGTGGGCCGGGTCGATCAGCAGGCTGTCGCGGGACACGCCCAGGGAGACGGCCCGCTCGGCGAGCGCGACGGTCGCCGCGACGGCGGACGCGACGACGTCGTCGTAGGACGGGCGGTGCGGCGGGGTCCGCGGGGTGGCGCCGTTCGTGTGCGTGCAGACCAGGGCGGCGCCGTGCTCGGCGGCCACCTCGGCCAGGCGCGGGTCGAAGCCGCCCCAGGCGTCGTTCAGCACGTCGGCGCCGGCCCGGCAGACCTCACGGCCGACCTCGGCCCGCCAGGTGTCCACGCTGATCACCAGGTCCGGGAACTCCGCCCGCACGGCCGCCACGAACGGCACCGTCCGCCGGATCTCCTCCTCGGCGTCGACGACCTCGCCGGGGCCGGCCTTGACCCCGCCGATGTCGACGAGATCGGCGCCCTGCGCGACCACCGCCCGCACCCGCTCCAGCGCCTTGTCCTCCGCGAAGTTGACGCCACGGTCGTAGAAGGAGTCCCGGGTCCGGTTGACGATCGCCATCACCAGCAGGGCGTCGTCGTCGAAGGTCCGGTGACCGAGGGTGAGCACGTCCGCGAATCTACCGGCGGGGCGGATCGAGACATTGCACGCGTCCGTCGACAAGGCGAGCGGGCTAGTCAGAAAGGGTCACGACAAACACCGGGGACCCGCGCCATCCTGGACCAGCGGGGGTTCTTTGGGGGCCCTCTCGACCCAACCACATCCGTTCGCCGGACGTCCAGCTCATCGGAGGCAAGCAATGAGATCGGTCTATCGGGTCTTCGCGTTCATCATCGCCGCGGAGGTCGTCATCCAGGCAGCAGCCATCGCGTTCGCCCTGTTCGGCCTCGGCAAGTGGATCGAGGACGGCGGCACCCTCAACAAGGCGACGATGGAGGGGGACGACAGCGGTGTCGGTGGCGTGGCCGGCTTCGCCGTGCACGGCATCAACGGCACGATGATCGTGCCGCTGCTGGCGATCGTCTTCCTCGTCGTGTCGTTCTTCGCCAAGGTGCCGGGCGGGGTCAGGTGGGCCGGCATCACGTTCGCCCTCGTCGTCGTCCAGGTCACGCTGGGTCTCCTCGGCCACAACGTCCCCGCCCTCGGCGCTCTGCACGGCATCAACGCGCTCGCCCTGTTCAGCGTCGCCCTCATGGCGGGCAAGCGGGTCGGCTCGACGTCCACGGCCGGGGCCCACACCCACGCGACGGCGACGGCGACGGTCTGAGGATCCCGACCGCGGCAGGCACGACGAGGAGGGTGGCGCGGTGAGCCGCGAGCGGATCAGGTTGCTGCTCGCCTGCCTCGCCACCCTGGCCGTCGTGCTGCCGCTGGGCTACTTCTGGCAGCAGAGCCGGGTGCCGTCGACGTACTCCGTGATGAGCATGGGCTACCTCGACTACGGCGGCGGCCCGCGCGGGCAGCACGCCGTCGCGACGACCAGCGTCCGGGACCTCTCGGTCGGCACCGACCGGCCCGCCGACCAGGTCGTCGACCTCGTCGCCCGTCGGCAGACGGTGACGCTCGCGTCCGGTCGGAAGGTCGAGAACGGCTACACGGTCAACGGCACCTCGCCGGGTCCGCTCATCGAGGTCACCGAGGGTGACCTCCTCGAGGTGCACCTGACCAACCGCGACGTGCCGGCCGGGATCACCCTGCACTGGCACGGGATGGACGTGCCGAACGCCGAGGACGGCGTCGCGGGGGTCACCCAGGACGCCGTACGCCGCGGGCAGGAGCACACCTACCGGTTCGTGGCCGACCACGCCGGGACGTACTGGTACCACTCCCACCAGGTGTCCCACGAGCAGGTGGTCCGTGGGCTCCTCGGGCCGTTGGTGGTGCTCCCGAACGAGCCCGACCCGGCCGTCCTCGACGTGCCCGCCCTGTCGCACTCGTACGCCGGGACGCCCACCCTCAACGGACGGGAGGGCGACGTGCCGGTGCCCGCCGAGCCCGGGCAGCGCGTCCGCGTGCGGGCGATCAACTCGGACAACGGGCCGGTGCGGGTGTGGGTCGGTGGCACCTACCGGGTCCTCGCCGTGGACGCGACGGACGTGCACGGCCCCACCGACGTGCGGGGGTGGAGCGTCGTGCTGACCGCAGGCGGGCGGATCGACCTCGACGTCGTCGTCCCCAACGACGGGTCCGCCGCCCGCGTGCAGGTCGGCACCGCCACCGCGCTGGTGATCGGTCCGGACGGCGCGACGGCCCCGTCAGCGCCGGAGCCGCAGCGCGAGCTGGACCTGCTGTCCTACGGCTCCCCCGCGCCGCTCGGCTTCGACCCGACGCACGCGGACCGCTCGTTCCGCTACGCGATCGGTCGCCGGGTCGGCTTCGTGCGGGGCAAGCCGGGCCTGTGGTGGACGGTCGACGGGCACCTGTTCCCCGACCTGCCGATGTTCGTGGTCAGCGAGGGCGACGTGGTGCGCATCCGGATCTCGAACAGCAGCGGTGACGTGCACCCGATGCACCTGCACGGCCACCACGCGGTCGTGCTCGCCCGCGACGGGGTGCGGGCCACCGGCAGCCCCTGGTGGTCCGACTCGTTGAACGTCAAGGACGGCGAGACCTACGAGGTCGCCTTCGTGGCCGACAACCCGGGCATCTGGATGGACCACTGCCACAACCTCAAGCACGCGCAGCAGGGACTCGTGACCCACCTGATGTACACCGGGGTGACCGAGCCCTACCGGGTCGGGGGCAGCTCGGAGAACGAGCCGGAGTAGCTCAGCGCCAGGCGAAGCTGAAGTTCCAGGCGAGAGCCTCGCGGGCCGCGTCGTCGAGCCCCGGGTGGTGGCCGGCGGTCTGGGCCGCCGCGGCCCGGCCGGCGTCGCCGAGTGACAGGCTGTTCCAGTCGACGGTGACCGCGAGCGACTCGGCCACGACCGCCTTGACGCGCTCGACGAGCTCGTCGGGCGACGCGTCGGTCGCCACCGCCCGCACGGCTTCCTCGTCGGCCCGAGGCGAGGGGGCGTTGCCCTTCTGCAGGTAGGCGACCACGCCGTCGCTGAGCTCCTGGTCGGTCATGACGTCTCCGCTTCCGTCGAGGGGCCGCTCACGGGTAGACCACCTTGGTCGCCCCGGTCACCGGGTCGATGGTGGTGATCCTCGTGACCGCCGGGTTGTCCATCAGGGATGGTAGTTCGGCCGTCTCCCAGACGTTCCCCGGCCGCATGCTGTCGCCGATCACGGCCCGCACCTCGCCCGAGGCCCCCTCCGCGTAGGCGGACGAGGCGTCCTTCCACACCTTGACCACAGCCGGGTTGTCCGGGTCCCACTCGGGCATCTTGACGCCGCGGCTCTCCATGAGCTGCTCGAGGGTGGTGCCGCCGTTCTCGCCGGCGACGTCAGCGGCGACGTGCTGCCCACCCACCCCGTTGGTGCGTCCCGACCAGAAGAACGCCGAGTCCGGCTCGGTCGCGAAGGCCTTCGCGTCGATCGCACCGTCCGCGGTGAAGCCCGTCCCCTTGCCGAGGAACTCCGACTCCTTGGCGACGATCTCGCCGGTCTCCTCCAGCGCCTTGATCTGGCGGGCGCTCAGGAGGCCCCTGAGCGAGTCGCCGAGCTCGGCCGCCTTGGCGACCACCTCGCCGATCCGCAGCGCGGCGAGGCGGGCCAGCTCGATGAGCCGGTTCAGGATGCTGATCACCTTGGCGGCCGCCTCGGCGACCTTGGCCGCCTCGGCCGCCTGCGCGGCCGCCTCCCCGATGCCGAGGGTCACCGCGCCGAGGATCGCGCCGCCGACCTCGATCCCGATGGTCCACTCGACGAAGCTCTTGAGCTCGCCCTCGATCTCGTGATGGTGCTCGTCCACCTGCTGCGCGTAGTCGCTGCAGGCCTGGCCGATCGAGGTGTACGCCGTGGACAGCTCCGTCATGTGGCTCGAGACGTTGCTGCACACCGTGACGGCGTGCGGGACCTCCTTGGAACGCTGGGCGCTGATCTGGCCGCTGGCGCTGTCGACGTACGCCGTGAACGACGAGATCTGCTGGCCCGCGGTGCGCCAGGCGTCCCCCGCCTCGCGCAGCCGGCCCGTGTCGGCGTCGGGCCAGAGCAGGCCGCCGATGTGCCCGGCGATCCAGTGCCACCAACCGGGCTGGTCACCCGTGCCGCCGTACGCCGACGGTGGCGTCGCGGCGGACAACGTCTCGGACCAGTGGTCCGGGTTCGTGTCGTCCGGGGTGCTGCCGCCGAGCTGAGGGCCGTAGACCCGCGAGCCGAAGTCGGCGCCCTCGTGGTTGCTCAGCGAGGCATTGAGCAGGTTGGCCAGCTGCGCCATCGACTCGCCGACCTGGCAGCCGGCCTCCACCAGCGGTCCGGCCGCCTGGTCGTACTGCTCGGCCCAGGCCTGTCCGCCCGTGTCGTCACCGGCCATCGCGCCGCTGGCGCCGAGGGTCCCGGTGAGCTTGCTCATCGCCTCCACCACGCCGTGGTTGGCCTGGTAGAAGTCGTCGACGGCCGAGACGAAGCCGCCGCTGTCCACCTCGATCCTCACAGCGCCTGCTCCCACATCCGCGCGTTGGCGTCGGCCGCGGCGGTGTAGTTCGCGTGCGCACGCTGGGCGGCCTCCCGCATCGAGACGAGGGCCCGGTGCATCTCGCGGGCGCCGGCGGCCCACTCCTGGTGCGCACCCTTCTGGGCACCGGCCGCCTCACCCGTCCAGCTGACGTGCAGGTCGGCGATCAGGGCGTCGAGCTCGGCGATCTTGCCGGTGAAGCGGCCCTCGAACCCGGTCATGTCACCGATCACCGCGTCGAGCTCCTCGAGGTCGACGGTGAACCGCGTCACGAGAGCCGGTCCTGGAGCCGCGAGCTGATCGGCACGGTGGTCCGCACCGAGGCGTCGTCGCTGCCGAGGTACGCCGACCGCGTGCTGCCGAGCAGCTCGCTCTCCGTCTGCAGCGCCTCGAGCACCTGGTCGGCACCGTCGCGCCAGTCCGCCCAGGCCTGCCGGTACTCGTCCGCAGCGGCCCCCGACCAGCCGGATCCGAGCAGTCCGCTGACCGAGCGGTCGAGCGCGGCCCGCTCCTGGACGAGGCCGGAGGCGATCTCGGCGACCAGCGACTGAGCCTTCGCCAGCGCGGCCGGGTCTGCGGTGAACTCCATGTGCTCCCCCGTTGGACAATCCTCCCGGCGGGCCAGGAATGTGTAGTCCCCACTTTTCTTCCACCCAGGCGACCGCGTCAAACCGGAGAGGAATGCGCAAGGACGCCCCTCGGTTGAAAGGTATAGTTGAATCTTGAATCATCTAGCTCACGAGCAGGCGTCGGGCTGTCCACCGCGACCACGCTGATCCGCGACACGATCCCGCTGGCGATCGAGAACTACCACCTGCTGCGCCGCCTCTGGCGCGAGGAGGTCGTGCCCGTGCTCCGCAAGGAGTTCGACGCGCTGCGCCCCGCGCACGTGCCGGACGCCCCTACCCACGCATCGTTGCTCACCGCCCGCCAGGCCACCGAGCACGTCTCCGCATGAGGACCGTCGCCGTCGTCACCGACGGGCTGAGCCCTCGTCGTCGCGGCTGCTGGGTGAGCAGCTCGCCGCCGCGACCGAGCCCGGGACTGGGCGATCCCCGCACCGACACGCCGTCGGTCTCTGAAGGCGTCGGCCACAACCGGGCCCGGCCACCAACGGGCTGGGTCAGGGGCGGGCGACCGGCGGGCAGCCACACGACTCGCGCAGCACGACCTCGGTCGCGATGACCACGTCGTGTGGTGGGGGCGCCGCTTCGATGACGGCGCGCAACTCGTCGAGGGTGCGGCGGCCTAGGTCGCGCATCGGCTGGCGCACGGTGGTGATGCCGGGCCGCGTCATGGCGGAGGCCGGGAGGCTGTCGAAGCCGGTGATGGCGAGGTCCTCCGGGACTCGCACGCCGTGCCCGAAGGCGTAGACGAGCACCCCCAGCGCGATCTCGTCGTTGGCGCACACGACGGCGCGCGGACGGTCGGTGACGGTGAGCAGGTGGGCACCGGCCTCGAGCCCGCCGGCCTGGTCGTGGCCGCAGCGGACGGGCTCGTCGTCGGGGGGCAGCCCGAGCTCGGACCTGGCCCGCTGGTAGCCCGCGAACCGCTCGGCGATGTCGGGCGAGCCGGTCGGGTTGCCGAGGAAGGCCAGCTCTGTGTGGCCGTGGTCCTCGACCAGGTGCCGCGTCAGGCGTCGTACGGCGTCCCGCGACTCGACCCGCACCGAGGTGGCGCGGGAGTGCGGGGGGCCGGCCATCAGCACCACCGGGAAGCCTCGGTCGACGAGGCGGTCGACCACCGAGTCGTCGACGACGCTGCCGCCGAGCACGACCAGACCGTCGACCCGCGAGGCCAGGTCCAGGACCCGCTCGCCGGACCCCTCCAGCAGGTGGGTGGCGAGGATCAGCACCGCTAGGCGGGCCTCGACGGCCGCCTGCTCGAACCCGGCGATCACCTCGGAGTGGTAGGGCCCGGCGAGACCCGGGAGCACCACGCCGACGGCGCCGTGCCGGCGGGACACCAGGGCCCGGCCCGCGTGCGAGGGCCGGAAGCCGAGCTCGTCGATCGCCGCGCTGACCCTGACCCGCATCGAGGGCGACACCTGCCCGGTGCCGTTGGCCACCCGGGAGACGGTCGCGATGGAGACGCCGGCCCGGTCGGCAACCTGCTGGATGGTGGCCTCGCGGGTCCGCACGATCCCACCCCTTCCGACCTTGACCGACTGTAAACGTTTACTGGTAGCGTCGATGGACTGTAGCGGCCCCCTCTGTCGACGGACAAGAGCTCGCATCCGCCCTACCTCCCCGAAGGGTCCTTCATCATGACGACCGACCAGACCGACTCCGGAGCGCGCGCCGACTGGGAGCAGCGCATCTACCGACGCACCGAGTCCGGCGAGAGCGCCGGCGTCGTGCTGGAGGCACCGGGCGACCTGGTCGCCACCCCGGGGCAGGGCCAGGTCTCGCTGACCTGGTCGCCGGTCCCCGAGGCCAGTGGCTACGTCGTGTCCCGGGCCGACGGGCCCTCGCGCGAGTTCGTGGCCCTCGAGCACGGCAACAGCGACGTGAAGCCGGTCCCCGAGACCTGGTACGCCGACAGCGTGGTCGAGCCGGGCCGGAGCTACGCCTGGCACGTGCAGGCGGTCTCCGCCGTCGGCCTGGAGGCCGGCCCCGCGAGCGAGGTCGTCACCGGCGAGGCGCTGACCACCCTTGCCGACCCCGTGACCGTCGACGTGGACGCGGCGCAGTCCGCCGGCCGTCTCGAGCGGGTCTGGGAGATGGTCGGGTCGGAGCGGATCTCCTCGCTGTGGCTCGAGCACGACTCGTTCGGGAACACCGTCGGCAAGGACGTCGAGGAGGCCTACCGGCTGGCCCACGACGAGATAGGCGCGCGGCGGGTCCGCGCCCACGCGATCTTCCACGACGACGTCCACGTGTTCACCTGGCCCGAGGGCGGCGAGCCGGCCTACGACTTCAGCGGCGTGGACGACCTCGTCGACCGCGTGCTGGCCACCGGGCTGGCGCCGGTGCTGGAGCTCGGCTTCATGCCCCGCGACCTGGCGACCGACGTGGACGCGACCTGCTTCGAGTACCGCGGCATCGTCTCGCCGCCCAAGGACTGGTCCGTGTGGGGTCAGCTCAACGCGCGACTGGCCGCACACCTGGTGGAGCGCTACGGCATCGACGCCGTGTCCGCGTGGGGCTTCGAGGTCTGGAACGAGCCGAACCTCGAGGTGTTCTGGACCGCGTCCAAGCACGACTACCTCCGGCTGTACGCCGAGGCGGCGACGGCGATCAAGGCCGTCGACGAGCGGCTCCTGGTCGGTGGCCCCGCCACGGCCGCGTCGGAGTGGGTCGAGGACATCTGCGCGTTCTGCGCCGAGACCGGCACCCCGCTGGACTTCGTCTCCACGCACTCCTACGGCAACGCGCCGGTCGACCTCGGCCCCTCGCTGCGGCGGCACGGCTTCGAGAAGGCCCAGGTCTGGTGGACCGAGTGGGGCGTGGGGCACACGCACTTCCACCCGATCCACGACACGGCGTACGCCGCCCCGTTCTGCCTGCGCGGCTACAAGGCCGCCCAGGGCACCGTGGACGCGCTGTCCTACTGGGTGGTCAGCGACCACTTCGAGGAGCTCGGCCGCCCGCCCCGGCTGCTGCACGGCGGCTTCGGGCTGCTGACGGTCGGCAACCTCCGCAAGCCGCGCTGGCACGCCGTGTCCCTGGCCGAGGGGCTCGGTGACCAGCTGCTCACCACGACGGTCGAGGGTGACGGCGCCCGCACGCTGGTCGACACCTGGGCCTCGCGCGACGAGGACGGCCGGGTCGACGTGCTCGTGTGGAACATCGCGCCGGACGCCCGCACCTACGAGGGTCGCGACGACCTCGGCCGCGCGGTCGACGTCCGTGTCGCGGGCCTCCCGGCCGCGGCTTATGACGTCGAGGTGGCCCGGGTGGACAACGAGCACTCGTCGATCACCGCCCACGTGGCCGCCGAAACGGTGTGGCCCGACGAAGACGAGTGGGCGCGGCTGCGCGGCCTCGACGGCCTGCACACCGAGCAGCACGGCGAGGTCGCGCCGGACGACGGTGCCTGGTCGACCCGCGTGACGCTGCCGATGCCCGGCATCGTGCGGGTGCGTCTCACGCCACGCCCGTAGGGGTTTCGCATCCCCTTCCCGCGGTACCACGTAGTTGACATCTGAACCACCTCGGAAGGGGATGGCATGACCGCCTACGTCGAGGACGACTTCGACCGCGACACCGACTACATCGAGGACCGGATCACCGCCGACGGGGCGGACGGCTGGCCCGTCGAGGCGGACCGCTATCGGCTCGTGGTCTCCCGCGCCTGCCCGTGGGCCAACCGCGCGATCATCGTGCGCCGGCTGCTCGGTCTCGAGGACGCGCTGAGCATGGGCGTGTGCGGCCCGACCCACGACGAGCGCAGCTGGACCTTCGACCTCGACCCCGGCGGTCGCGACCCGGTGCTTGGCACGGAGCGGCTCCAGGACGCGTTCCTGGCCCGGTTCCCGGACTACCCCAAGGGCATCACCGTGCCGGCGATCGTGGACGAGCCGACCGGCCGGGTGGTCACCAACGACTTCCCCCAGATGACGATCGACCTGTCGCTGGAGTGGACCGCCCTGCACCGCGAGGGCGCCCCGCTGCTCTACCCCGAGCACCTGCGCGACGAGATCGACGAGGTGAACGAGTGGGTCTACACCGACGTGAACAACGGCGTCTACCGTTGCGGCTTCGCGGGCCGGCAGGCGTCCTACGAGCGGTCCTACGACCGGCTGTTCGCGGCTCTCGACCGCCTCGAGGAGCGACTGACCGGCCAACGGTTCCTGGTCGGCGACACGATCACTGAGGCCGACGTACGCCTGTTCACGACGCTGGTGCGCTTCGACCCCGTCTACCACGGCCACTTCAAGGCCAACCGGAACAAGCTCGTCGAGATGCCGGCGCTGTGGGGCTACGCCCGCGACCTGTTCCAGACGCCGGGCTTCGGCGACACCGTCGACTTCGACCACGTCAAGCGGCACTACTACGTCGTGCACCAGGACATCAACCCGACGGGGATCGTGCCCAAGGGCCCCGACCTGGCCGGCTGGTTGACCTCGCACGGGCGCGAGGCCCTCGGCGCGCGACCGTTCGGCGACGGCACTCCCCCGCCGGCGCCGCGCCAGGACGAGGTCGTGCCCGCAGAGCACCGAGCCGCCTGATCTGACGGGCGGAAGGGTCAGGCGGTCGCGGCCCGTCCGGCGGTGCGGCCGGAGAACAGGCAGCCGCCGAGGAACGTGCCCTCGAGCGAGTCGCAGCCGTACATCCCGCCACCACCCATGCCGCTGACCTCGCCCGCGGCGTACAGCCCGGGCAGCGGGTCGCCGGAGGCGGTGAGCACCTGCCCGACAGGTGCGTCTCCAGGCCGCCGAGGGTCTTGCGGGTCAGCACGTCCAGGCGTACGGCGATGCGAGGTCGACGAGCCCCTCGCCGGTCACCCGGTTCATGCCCGCGACGAGCTGCGGCCGGCGGCGGCCAGCTCGGCGGCGGCGACCAGACCGGCGAGGCCGGCCCCCACGACGACGACGTCAGCGTTGATGGGGAGCAGTCTCGCGCCCCGTGACCGGCTCGTCGCGGCCGGGGTCGCGGTGCCGTCGCGCGAGCCGCCAGGCCACGAGGGCGACGACGACCATCACGCCCGCGGCCACGGCGCCGCCCTGGCCGAGGTAGTGCGCCACCTGCTTGTACGACGAGCCGGCGAGGTAGCCCGCGACCACGCAGCCCACGCCCCACACGATGCCGCCGGCGGCGTTGTA
>JBDSMW010000155.1:0-12649 GCA_039915665.1 Nocardioidaceae bacterium | reverse complement strand
GAGGACCCCGCCAACGGGTTCCGCCCGGACACCGGCCGGATCACGACCTACCGCTCCCCTGGCGGCGCCGGCGTGCGCCTCGACGGCGGCACCACCTACACCGGTGCGGAGGTCAGCGCGCACTTCGACTCCATGCTGGCCAAGCTCACCTGCCGCGGCCGCGACTTCCCGTCCGCGGTCGACCGGGCCCGCCGGGCGCTCGCTGAGTTCCGCATCCGGGGCGTGTCCACGAACATCCCCTTCCTCCAGGCCCTCCTCGACGACGCGGACTTCCGCTCCGGCCACGTCACGACGGCGTTCATCGATCAGCACCCCCAGCTGCTCACCGCCCGGTCGTCGGCCGACCGTGGCACCAAGCTGCTGACCTACCTCGCCGAGGTCACGGTCAACAAGCCCTACGGCGAGGCGCCGGTCAGCGTCGACCCGGTCAGCAAGCTCCCCGCCCTCGACCTGTCGGTGCCCGCCCCCGACGGCACCCGGCAGCTGCTGCTGGCCCAGGGTCCCGAGGCGTTCGCGCGCTCCCTGCGCGAGCAGACCCCCGTCGCCGTCACCGACACCACGTTCCGCGACGCGCACCAGTCCCTGCTCGCGACCCGGGTCCGCACCCGCGACCTGACCGCGGTCGCCGGTCACGTGGCTCGCATGACGCCGCAGCTCTGGTCGCTCGAGGCGTGGGGCGGGGCGACGTACGACGTGGCGCTGCGGTTCCTGTCCGAGGACCCGTGGGAGCGGCTGGCCGTGCTGCGCCAGGCGGTGCCGAACATCTGCCTCCAGATGCTGCTGCGCGGCCGCAACACCGTCGGCTACACGCCGTACCCCACCGAGGTCACCGAGGCATTCGTCCACGAGGCGGCCGCCACCGGCATCGACGTGTTCCGGATCTTCGACGCTCTCAACGACGTCGAGCAGATGCGACCGGCGATCGAGGCGGTCGGGGCCACCGGCACGACGGTCGCGGAGGTCGCGCTCTGCTACACCGGCGACCTGTCGAACCCCGACGAGAAGCTCTACACCCTCGACTACTACCTGCGCCTCGCGGAGCGGATCGTCGACGCGGGCGCGCACGTGCTCGCGATCAAGGACATGGCCGGCCTGCTCCGCGCACCGGCTGCGCACAAGCTCGTCACAGCGTTGCGATCTGAATTCGCACTTCCACTCCACCTGCACACGCACGACACCCCCGGCGGCCAGCTCGCGACCCTTCTCGCGGCGATCGACGCCGGTGTCGACGCGGTGGACGCCGCGACCGCCTCGATGTCGGGCACCACCTCGCAACCCGCACTCTCGGCGCTGGTCGCGACCACGGACCACTCCACCCGCGCGACAGGGCTCGACCTTCGCGCGGTCTGCGACCTCGAGCCCTACTGGGAGGCGACGCGCCGCGTCTACGCGCCCTTCGAGAGCGGTCTGCCGTCGCCCACCGGACGCGTCTACACCCACGAGATCCCGGGCGGTCAGCTGTCCAACTTGCGCCAGCAGGCCATCTCCCTCGGCCTCGGCGAGAAGTTCGAGCAGATCGAGGACATGTACGCCGCGGCCAACAAGATCCTCGGCAACATCGTCAAGGTGACGCCGTCGTCCAAGGTGGTCGGCGACCTGGCCCTGCACCTCGTCGCGGTCGGTGCCGACCCGGCCGAGTTCGAGGCGGAGCCGGGCAAGTTCGACGTGCCCGACTCGGTCATCGGCTTCCTGTCGGGCGACCTCGGTGACCCGCCCGGCGGCTGGCCCGAGCCGTTCCGGACCAAGGCGCTGGCCGGCCGGACCGTGAAGCCCGTGGTGGCCGAGCTCGACGACGAGCAGCGGGAGGGGCTTCGGCCAGGAGACAGCATCCGCCGGCGCGGCACCCTCAACCGGCTGCTCTTCCCGGGTCCGACCCAGGAGTTCGCGGAGTCGCGGCAGAAGTACGGCGACCTCTCGGTGCTGCCCACCTCGCAGTACCTCTACGGCCTCACCACCGGCGACGAGCACCAGGTCGACCTCTCGGAGGGCAAGCGGCTGATCTTCGGGCTGCAGGCCGTCAGCGAGGCCGACGAGCGCGGCATCCGGTCGGTGATGTGCACGATCAACGGGCAGCTGCGGCCGGTCAACGTGCGCGACAAGTCCGTCGCCGCGGACGCCCCGACCGTGGAGAAGGCCGACACCTCCAAGCCCGGCCACGTGGCCGCGCCGTTCGACGGCGTGGTCACGATCGTGGCCGACGAGGGCGACACCGTCGAGGCGGGCGCGACCGTGGCGACCATCGAGGCGATGAAGATGGAGGCGTCCATCACCGCCCCTGTCGCCGGAACCGTCGACCGGTTGTCCTTCACCGGCACCCAGCAGGTCGACGGCGGCGACCTCGTCCTCGTCCTTACTCCCACTCGTTGACCAGGACCTAGATCACCGTTGTCAGCCGATGGTGAACCAGGCGGAGCGCAGGCCGAAGCGGGCCCGGAAGGCGTCGCCGGAGACGGTCACGTCGGACTTGCTGCCGTCGAGAACCAGCGTCCACACCCGGCCCTTCCACTCGCCGTTGCCGTCGCGCCGGGTCACCGAGATGCCCTGCAGCGTGCCGAGCGACGGGTAGCCCCGCTCGATCCGGGAGGCGTCGAGGTCGGTGCTCCAGGCGTGCACCGGGTTGCCGGTGTAGTCGTCGTAGGGGTCGGCCCGGGCCGTCAGGTAGGGCACGCTGCCGGCCGAGGTCCAGCCGCCGCTGCTCGACGAGAACTGCGTGAACGCGGGCAAGCCGCCGTAGGTCAGGATCTGGCCGGCCGTGGCGGTCACCGCGTCGTTGCTGCGCGGGTCCTCGGCCCCCTGACCGCCGTACACCTGGCAGTAGGAGGTGTCGCAGATCTGGTAGTAGCGCGAGGGGTACTGGTCGCGCGACCACGTCGCGTAGGTCCGGGCCGCGATCGCCTGGGCGCGCACCGCCTCGGGCTGCCAGGAGGCCGGCATCTCGCGCGGGATCACACCGCGGACATAGTCGTCCATCGAGAGCACGTTGACGGTGTCGCGCGCCTTTCCACCGCGCACCGGCGTGGCCGACCGCAGCGCGCCGCGGTAGCTGCGCGGACCGTACGGCGTGAAGAGCGTCAGCGGCGTCGGCGCACCGAACTGTCCGTCGCCGACGAGGCTGCCTCGGCCGCCGGGACGCCAGCGGTGCCACCTCCCGGTGAGGTACTGCACGACGCTCTTGTTGCCGGCTCCGACCGTGATGCGCCACCGCTTGACCCCGCGCGGCGCCGGCACCCGGTAGGTGACGCTGCTGCCGATGTCGGTGAGCCGCAGGCCCGGCACGGCCTTGACCACGACGTCGGAGGTGGTGTCGGCGGTGATCAGCACGCGCACGCCACCGGTCACCTCGGACCAGGTCGTGCCCGGGTAGTAGAAGTCGATGATCTGCCGGTAGGTCAGCCCCTGCTGGGCCGCCCCCTGCGCGCCGTACTGCGACATGCCGTGGCCGTGCCCGAACCCGTGTCCCACGAGGACGACGGACCGCCCGGCCGGCACCCGGAACGGCTGGTTCACCTCGACGCCACCGGCGGGGACGGAGGACGTCACGAGACCGGCGAGGAGCACCGTGGTCGCTCCGACAGCGAGCGCGCGTCCAGGTGATCTCATCCGGTGTCCCTCCCAAGACCGACCGCGACGAACGGTGCAGGACGAGCCTGCTGTGGCTCAGGGTAAGCCCGCGACACCGGGGCCGGCACGGACCTTGCCCGAACTACACCGGTGTAGTTCACAACCCTTGTGCCACAAGGGATTCCCGTCCGCCGGGTAGCCTCGCGGCATGACGCTGATCATCGTGCTGCTGCTCGTGGGGGCAGTCGTGCTCGTGACCCGCTCCGTCACCCGCCGCAACGAGCAGCGGTCGCTGGAGGAGAGGCGGGTCGCCGACCTCGACGCGGTCCGCAAGGTCACCGACGAGGACGTCACCCGCTTCGGCGAGGAGCTCCAGCGGCTCGACGGCGACCTGCTCCTCACGCCGCTCGACGAGGCCGCGCGGCAGGACTACCAGCGCGCGCTCGACTCCTACGAGTCGGCCAAGGACTCCCTCGACCGGGTCACCCGGTCCGAGGACGTGCGGCACGTCACCGAGGCGCTCGAGGACGGCCGCTACGCGGTGGCCTGCGTGCACGCCCGCACGTCCGACCAGCCACTGCCCATGCGGCGGCCGCCGTGCTTCTTCAACCCGGCGCACGGCCCCTCGACGACGGACATCGAGTGGTCGCCGGCGGGCGGTCAGCAGCGCCAGGTCCCGGTGTGCGCGGCCGACGCCGACCGCGTCTCGCAGGGCGCCGAACCGGACATCCGCACGGTCCAGCAGGGAGTCGGGCGGGTGCCCTACTGGCAGGGCGGCCCGGCCTACTCCCCCTGGGCCGGCGGCTACTTCGGCGGCTACGCCACCTCTGGCCTGCTGCCCGGCTTCCTGATCGGCACCATGCTCGCCCCCGGCTGGGACGGCTTCGGTGGCGGCTGGGACGGCGACGGCGGGTACGACGGCTCCGGTGACGGGGGCGACGGGGGCGATGGCGGCGGGTACGACGGCTCCGGTGACGGGGGTGACGGGGGTGACGGGGGTGACGGGGGTGACGGGGGCGACGGCGGCTACGACGGCGGCGACGGTGGCGGGTTCGACTTCGGCGGCGACGGTGGCGGGTTCGACTTCGGCGGAGGCGGTGACTTCGGCGGCTTCTGACTCCGCCCGTTCCCCCGACATCGGATGCTTTTCAGTGACCCCTGGATCACGTTTCGTCACCGTTGTCGGAGCACCCGGGGGGCGCTCAGGTCTTGAAGACGTGCAGCCGGCGGGCCGCCTCGGCGACGGAGCCGCTCATCGACGGGTACACCGTGAACGCGTGCGCCAGCTGGTCGGCCGTGAGGTTCATCGACACCGCGATCGCGACCGGATGGATCAGCTCGGACGCTCGCGGGCCGACCACGACCCCACCGACGACGATGCCGGTCCCGGGGCGGGCGAACAGCTTCACGAAGCCGTCCCGGACACCCTGCATCTTCGCGCGCGGGTTGCCGGACAGCGGCAGGGTGATGCACTCGGCGTCGATCTCGCCGGCATCGACGGCGTTCTGCGACCAGCCGACGGTGGCGATCTCCGGGGCGGTGAACACGTTGGACGACACGGTCTTGAGGTCGAGCGGTTGCACGGCGTCGCCCAGGAAGTGCCACATGGCGATCCGGCCCTGCATGGCCGCGACGGAGGCGAGCATCAGCACCCCGGTGCAGTCGCCGGCGGCGTACACCCCGCGGGCCGACGTCCGCGACACCCGGTCGACCTTGACGAAGCCGGCCTCCTCGAGGGTCACCCCCGCTTCGGCCAGCCCCATATCCGTGGTGTTCGGCACCGAGCCGAGAGCGAGCAGGCAGTGCGAGCCCTCGACGGTGCGGCCGTCGGTCAGCGTGACGGTGACCGCGTCGCCGCGCCGTTCCACAGACTGCATCCGGGACTTCGACAACACCGTCATGCCACGCCGGGTGAAGACACCCTCGAGGACCTCGGCGGCGTCGGCGTCCTCGCCGGGCAGCACCCGGTCGCGGCTCGACACCAGGGTGACGTCGATGCCGAGCGCGTTGTAGGCACTGGCGAACTCGGCACCCGTGACGCCGGACCCGACCACGATCAGGTGGGTGGGCACCTCGTCGAGGGTGTAGACCTGCTCCCAGGTCAGGATCCGCTCGCCGTCAGGCACGGCCGACGACAGGGTGCGCGGGGCGGCGCCGGTGGCCAGCAGCACGGCGTCCGCCTCGAGTGTCTCCTCGTCGCCCCCGCCGACCGGGGTCGCGACGACGGTCTGGGCGTCGGTGAGGCGACCACGCGCCCGGAGCACCCGGACGCCCTCGCGGGTCAGCCGGCGCTCGATGTCCGCTGACTGGGCCAGCGCGAGCCGCAGGACGCGCTCGTTGACCTGCTTGAGGTCGGTGACCAGGGAGCCCTCGAAGCGGATGCCGAGCTCCTTGGCGTCGGTCATGTCGGCCATCAGCTCGGCCGTCGCGATCAAGGTCTTGCTGGGCACGCAGTCGGTGAGCACCGCGGAGCCGCCCACGCCGTCGGTGTCGACCACCGTCACGTCGGCCCCGAGCTGGGCCGCGACGAGCGCTGCTTCGTACCCGCCGGGACCGCCACCGACCACCACCACACGATTCACGCCACCATCCTCGCAAACCTGGACGTGCACGGGGAATCGCACCCTCCATCGGTAGTCTGCGGCCGTGCCCCTCTACGCCGCCTTCGGGTCGAACATGGATCCGCGTCGGATGGGTGCGCGGTGCCCGCACTCCCCGCTGCGCAACACCGGCTGGCTCACCGGCTGGCGGCTGACGTTCGGCGGCGAGGAGCACGGCTGGGACGGCGCGCTCGCCACGATCGTGGAGGACCCGCTCGAGCAGGTGTTCGTGGCGGTGTACGACGTGACCGGTGACGACGAGCAGCACCTCGACGAGCTGGAGAGCGCCGACACGGGGCTCTACCGCAAGACGCGCGTCCGGGTCGCCACGATGAACGGCGAGCAGCTGGCCTGGGCCTACGTCCTGGACGCCTACGAGGGCGGGCTGCCCTCCGCCAGCTACCTCGGCATCCTGGCCGAGGCCGCGCAGGCCGCCGACGCCCCCGAGGACTATGTCGCCGCGCTGCGCGCCCGGCCCTGCCGGTCGATCGGGCTCTGACCGGACGTCGTACGGCGGATAGGGTGCGCGGCATGACCAGCACACCTGCCGAGCTCGCCGCGGAGGCCGCCGCCGTCCTCGCCGAGAAGACCGGCGTCGCGTCCCACGACATCGCCCTGGTGATGGGCTCCGGCTGGCTGCCCGCGGTCGATGCGCTCGGTGAGGCGACCGCCGAGCTGACCACCACGGACCTGCCCGGCTTCGCGCCGCCCGCGGTCCAGGGGCACGCCGGCAAGATCCGCTCGGTCCGCTCCGGGGACAAGAGCCTGCTGGTGTTCCTGGGCCGCACGCACTTCTACGAGGGGCTCGGCGTGGCCGCCGTGGTGCACGGCGTGCGCACCGCCGCCGCCGCCGGGTGCCGCACGATCGTGCTGACCAACGGCTGCGGCGGCCTCAAGGAGACCTGGACGCCGGGCACGCCCGTGCTGATCAGCGACCACATCAACCTGACCGCGACCTCCCCCATCGAGGGCGCCAACTTCGTCGACCTCACCGACCTCTACTCCCCCCGGCTCCGGGCGCTCTGCCGGGAGGTCGACCCGTCCCTGGACGAGGGCGTCTACTGCCAGTTCACCGGGCCGCACTACGAGACCCCGGCCGAGATCCGGATGGTCCGGGCGATCGGCGGCGACCTGGTCGGCATGTCGACGGTGCTCGAGGCGATCGCGGCCCGCGAGGCCGGGCTGGAGGTGCTGGGCATCTCCCTGGTCACCAACCTCGCGGCCGGCATCACCGGGGAGCCGCTCAACCACGCCGAGGTGCTCGAGGCCGGCCAGGCCGCCGCCTCGAAGATGGGCGACCTGCTCGGCGCGATCGTGCCGAGGATCTGATGCGCGTCCTGGTCACCGGCGCTGCCGGCAGCATCGGCGAGGTCCTCTGCGCCGGCCTGGTCGACCGCGGCCACACCGTCGTCGGTCTCGACCTCACCCCGGAGCCCGGGGGGTTCCCCGGCGAGTGGGCAGGCGTCGACTGCACGGACCCCGACGCCGTCGAGGCGGTCTTCGTCGCCGCGTCCCGAGCGGGCGGGCTCGACGCGGTCGTCCACCTCGCGGGCATCCCGACCGAGGCCTCGCTGCCCGACGAGCTCACGTCCCACGTCATCACGACGGCCGCCCTGCTCGACGCGATGGTGGCGCACGGCGTGACCCGGATCGTCTACGCCGGCAGCAACCACGCGGTGGGCCGCACCCCACGTCCCGCCGGCGGCCTGCTGACCGCCGACGTCCGCCCACGGCCGGACACGTTCTACGGCGTGGCCAAGGTTGCCGCCGAGGGACTCCTCAGCCTGTACGTCGACCGCTACGGGATCGACGCCGTGTCCACCCGGATCGGGAGCTTCCTGCCCGCACCTGAGACCACCCGCAACCTGGCCACCTGGCTCTCGCACGACGACGCGGTGCGGATGTTCGTAGCCGCGCTCACCGCGCCGGACCCGGGCTTCGCGGTGCTCTACGGCGTCTCGGCCAACACCCGCGGCTGGTGGGACCTAGCGCCCGGCCGCACCCTGGGCTACGACCCGCAGGATGACGCCGAGGACTTCGTCGACCAGGTCTCCCGGGACGAGGAGCGGGACGCGGTCGAGGGCGCCCACGTCGGCGGCCCCTACGCCACCGAGCAGTTCCATCGCCCCGCCCTCGACGGCGCGGAGGCACCGGCATGAGCGAGCTCACCGACCGCGCGGCCGCCTGGGCCGCCGAGGACCCCGACGACCGGACCCGGGCCGAGCTCGAGGCGCTGGTCGCAGCGGCCGAGACGGACGCGAACGCCGCCGCGGACCTCGCGGACCGGTTCGACGGCCGATTGGAGTTCGGCACGGCCGGGCTGCGCGGTGCACTCGGCGCCGGGTCCAACCGGATGAACCGGTCCGTCGTGATCCGGGCGGCGGCCGGTCTCGCGACCTACCTCCGCGGCGAGGGCCATGTCGGCGGCAAGGTCGTCGTCGGCTACGACGCCCGGCACAACTCCGACGTCTTCGCCGAGGACACCGCCGCCGTGATGGTCGGCGCCGGGCTCCAGGCGGTGCTGCTCCCCCGCCCGCTGCCGACGCCCCTTCTGGCCTATGCGATCCGCTCGCTCGGCTGTGTCGCCGGCGTGATGGTGACCGCCTCGCACAACCCGCCCCAGGACAACGGCTACAAGGTCTACCTCGACGACGGCAGCCAGATCGTGCCGCCCGCCGACGCCGACATCTCCGCCGCGATCGACGCGGTCGGTCCCCTCGCCGACGTACGCCGGGACGCGGGCTGGTCGCGGCTCGGGGACGAGGTGGTCGAGTCCTACCTGGCCGACGTCAGCGCCCTGGTCGACCCGGACGGCCCCCGCGACCTCGTCACCGTCTACACGCCGCTGCACGGGGTGGGCGGCGAGACCGTCGCCGCCGTGATGCAGCGCGCCGGCTTCGCCGTGCCGCACGTCGCCCCCGCGCAGGCCGAGCCCGACCCGGACTTCCCGACCGTGGCCTTCCCCAACCCGGAGGAGCCGGGCGCGATGGACCTCGCGATGGCCCTCGCCGCCGAGGTCGGCGCCGACGTCGTGGTGGCCAACGACCCCGACGCCGACCGGTGCGCGGTGGCCGTGCCCGACGCGCACGGCTGGCGGATGCTGCGCGGCGACGAGGTCGGTGCGCTGCTCGGCGACTTCCTGATCCGCAACGGCGCCGAGGGCGTCTACGCCAACTCGATCGTCTCGTCCTCGCTGCTCGGCGCGCTCGCCGCAGCGCACGGGCAGCCGCACCAGGAGACCCTCACCGGCTTCAAGTGGATCGGCCGCGTCGAGGGACTGGCGTTCGGCTACGAGGAGGCGCTCGGCTACTGCGTCGCGCCGACGCTCGTGCGCGACAAGGACGGCGTCTCGGCGCTGCTGCTGGTCGTCGACCTGGCCGCCCGCCTCAAGGCCGAGGGCCGCACCCTGACCGACCGGCTCGACGACATCGCGCGCGAGCACGGGCTCTACGCCACCGACCAGCTGTCGGTGCGGGTGAGCGACCTGTCGCTGATCGCCGACGCGATGACCCGGCTGCGCACGTCCCCGCCGGCCACGCTGGGCGGGCTCGCCGTCGAGCAGGTCGACGACCTGGCCGAAGGCAGCACTGACCTGCCGCCCACCGAGGGGCTGCGCTTCCGGCTGGCCGACCACGCCCGGGTGATCGTGCGGCCGTCCGGCACCGAGCCCAAGATCAAGTGCTACCTCGAGGTAGTCGTCCCGGTCGACGCCTCCGAGCAGGACGGGGTGGACGCTGCACGCATCTCGGCGGCGGGCCGGCTCGACGCGATCCGGGGTGACCTGGCCGCGGCCGCCGGGTTCTAGACGAACAGGCTGACCACGAAGGCCAGTCCCGTCGCACCCAGCGCGACGATCTCCGGCACGGCGTACGGCCGGCGCACCGGCGGCACCTCGCTCGTGTCACCAGTCTGCTTGCGCTGGCGCTTCGCCCGGTCCACCAGCTCCTCGATCCGGGTCACCACGAAGGTCTGGTAGTCCATCGCGGTCTGGTCCAGCCCGGCGAGGTCGGCCTTCTCCGAGAGCTCGCGCAGGCGGCTCTTGCCGAGCAGCGACCCCTGGCTCGCCTTCTTGGCCCGCTGCTTGACGTCCGCGGCCAGCGACTTGCCGATGCCGATGCAGACGAACCTCCGCTCGCCCACGAACACGTTCAGGGTCTGCCCCAGCGTGACCTGGTCGATCGCGACGTACGGCACCCGCACGTCGCGCAGCGAGCCCCACAGGCGCAGGTCACTCGTGTACGCCGTGACGCGCGGCCGCAGCTGGGTCGCCCAGACCAGCGCCATGACGAAGAGGGCTCCGAGACCGATCCGGAGACCGACGACGGTGTGCACGTCGATCGCGACGTAGGCCAGCGCGAAGGCCGCCACCGCCATCCCGGCCCAGCCGATGAACAGGCCGGTGGTCGGCTTGAACCGCTCCAGCACCTGCTCGTCCGCGGGGGGCTGTGCTGAGGAGGCCATGCTTGATTCTGCACCGGCACAGGCGATTCTCCGCAACCCGTGGCCCGCACCTATGCTGGGGGCCGTGACTGCGACTGCGAGCTCAACGGCGAGCTCGACGCCCGGATCCCCGCTCCCCGGCCACCTGGCCGAGGCGACCGGCACCGACGCGTCCCTTCGCCGGTTCCTGCACGGACTGCCCGGCGTGGACCAGGTCGGCGCCGAGGCGCGGGCCGCCTCTCTCGGCACCCGGTCGATCAAGACCACGGCCAAGGCCTACGCTCTCGACCTGGCGATCCGGATGGTCGACCTGACCACGCTCGAGGGGGCGGACACCCACGGCAAGGTCCGGGCGCTGTGCGCCAAGGCGATGCGTCCCGACCCGGCCGACCAGACCTGTCCGCCGGCCGCCGCGGTCTGCGTCTACCCCGACATGGTCGCCACCGCGAAGCAGGCGCTGGCCGCCAGCGACGTGCGGATCGCCTCCGTGGCCACCGCGTTCCCGTCCGGGCGCGCGGCGATGGACATCAAGCTCGCCGACACGCGCGACGCCGTCGAGGCCGGCGCCGACGAGATCGACATGGTCATCGACCGGGGTGCGTTCCTGTCAGGCCGCTACCTCGAGGTCTTCGAGGAGATCGTCGCGGTCCGCGAGGCCTGTGACAGACCGGACGGATCGGCGGCCCATCTGAAGGTCATCTTCGAGACCGGCGAGCTGCAGACCTACGACAACGTCCGCCGGGTCTCCTGGCTGGCGATGATGGCCGGCGCCCACTTCATCAAGACCTCCACCGGCAAGATCGCGCCGGCCGCGACGCTGCCGGTGACGATGGTGATGCTCGAGGCCGTCCGCGACTACCGCGAGGCCACCGGCCAGATGGTCGGCGTGAAGCCCGCGGGTGGGATCAAGACCACCAAGGACGCGATCAAGTACCTCGTGATGGTCAACGAGGTCGCCGGCCCTGACTGGCTCGACCCGGACTGGTTCCGCTTCGGCGCCTCCACACTTCTCAACGACCTCTTGATGCAGCGCACCAAGATGGTCACCGGCCGCTATTCAGGTCCCGACTACTTCACCCTGGACTGAGGAACACACAGATGGTCAAGGTTCCCGAGAAGGCGACCCCCTTCTTCGACTACGCCCCTGCTCCCGAGTCGCGCGCGATCGTCGACATCAAGGCGTCCTACGGACTCTTCGTCGACGGCGAGTTCGTCGACGGCCATGGCAAGAGCTTCAAGACGATCAACCCCTCCAGCGAGGAGGTGCTCGCCGAGATCGCCGAGGCCGACGAATCCGACGTGGACCTTGCCGTCAAGGCGGCCCGTCGCGCGCACTCCCGCGTCTGGGGCCGGATGCCCGGCAGCGAGCGCGCGAAATACCTCTACCGCATCGCCCGCATCATCCAGGAGCGCGGCCGTGAGCTGGCCGTCCTGGAGTCGATCGACAACGGCAAGCCGATCAAGGAGTCACGTGACGTCGACATCCCGGTCGTCGCCGCATACTTCTTCTACTACGCCGGCTGGGCCGACAAGCTGTCGTACGCCGGGCTGGGCCCCGACCCGAAGGCGCTCGGCGTCGCCGGTCAGATCATCCCGTGGAACTTCCCGCTGCTGATGCTGGCCTGGAAGATCGCCCCCGCCCTGGCCGCCGGCAACACTGTCGTGCTCAAGCCGGCCGAGACGACCCCGCTGACCGCCCTGCTGTTCGCTGAGATCTGTCAGCAGGCCGACCTGCCGCCCGGCGTCGTCAACATCGTCACCGGCGCCGGCTCCACCGGCCAGGCCCTCGTCGCCCACGCCGACGTCGACAAGGTCGCCTTCACCGGCTCGACCGATGTCGGCAAGGCCATTGCGCGTGCCACCGCCGGCACGAAGAAGAAGGTCACTCTCGAGCTCGGCGGCAAGGCCGCCAACATCGTCTTCGACGACGCCCCGATCGACCAGGCGGTCGAGGGCATCGTGAACGGCATCTTCGTCAACCAGGGGCAGGTGTGCTGCGCCGGGTCACGCCTGCTCGTCCAGGAGAACGTGCACGACCAGGTGGTCGA
>JBDSMW010000151.1:0-21215 GCA_039915665.1 Nocardioidaceae bacterium | reverse complement strand
CGCGATGGACCTGCGCGGCTACGGCGGCTCGGACAAGACCCCCGACGGGTACGACCCGCTGACCCTGGCCCAGGACGTCTCCGGGGTGGTCAAGGCGCTCGGCGGCCGGGGCGCGGTGCTGGTCGGGCACGGCTGGGGCGGGTACGTCGCCTGGGCCACCGCCGTGCTGCACGCCCGCGAGGTCTCCGCCCTCGTCACGGTCTCCGCGCCGCACCCCACCGCCATGCTCGCCGGCCTGCGCCCCGACGACCTCGCCGTCCGGCACGTGCTCGCGATGCAGGTCCCGTGGCGCCCCGAGCGCCGGCTGGCCGATCCAGCGAGCGGCTTCCTGCGCGACCACCTGACCGCGTGGAGCGCCGACGCATCGGGGTTCCCCGACGAGGCCACCGTCGCGACGTACCAGGAGGCGATCGCGCTGTGGCCGGCCTCGCACTGCGCGTTGGAGTACCACCGCTGGCTGTTCCGCTCCCGGCTGCGCGCCGACGGCCGCCGCCTCCGCCGGCTGATGCGTCCCCCGGTCTCGCAGCCGGTGCTGCTGGTCACCGGGGCCGACGACCCGGCGCTGCCTCCCGACGGCGTACGACGGTCGCGCGCCCACGTCGTCGGGGAGCTGGCCGAGCAGGTCCTGCCCGGGGTCGGGCACTTCCCGCACGAGGAGGACCCGGCCGCGTTCAACCGGGTGCTCGGCGACTGGCTCGCCGCGCTCTGAGTCGGCTCAGGCGCAGTCGCCGGTGTCGACGGCCTTGCTGCGCGTGAGACCGCCGGCCGCGGCCTCGGCCACCTGGTCGGCGGTGAGCGCGTAGCCGGTGTCGCCGTCGGTGACCGACGCCGCGAAGATCACGCCGAGCACCTTGCCCGCCGACGAGACCACCGGACCGCCGGAGTTGCCTGGCCGCACCAGCGCGCGCAGCGAGTAGACCTCGCGCACGACAGTGCCGTTGCCGTAGATGTCGGGGCTGCGCAGCCGCTGCTCGCCACGGATGCGGGCAGCCTGCACGTTGTAGGGGCCGTCCTGGGGGTAGCCGAGGACGGCGCCGGGCTGGTTGGAACGGCCGGTCCGGTCGAAGCGCAGGTAGGGACCCGTCTCGTCGACGGCAAGGACCGCGATGTCCGTCTCGGGGTCGTAGTAGACGACCGTGGCCGGGTTCTCGGACTCGCCCACGAGCACCACCGGCTTGTCGACACCGGCGACCACGTGCGCGTTGGTCATCACGCGGCCGGGTCCGTAGAGGAAGCCGCTGCCCTCGACCCCGCGGTCGCAGTCGTTCTCACCACGCACCTTGACCACGCTGCGCGCGGCCCGCTGCACGTCGGGATCCCGAGCGATGCGTCCCGGGGGCGGGCCGACGTCGATGATCCGCTCGGGAGCAAACGGCTCGAGGTAGCGCGGGAAGAAGCTCGAGCCCACGACGTCGTTGAAGGAGTTCAGCGCCTCGACGGCGTCGGCCGGCATCACGCCGTTGACCCGCTCGAGCACCGCCGAGCCGCGCACCTCGCGACTGGCCCAGGGCAGCTTGGCCCCGCTGACCGCGACGCCGAGGGCCCAGGCCACCACCAGGACGGCGGCCATGCTCAGCGCCGCTCCGCCGATCGCGTCCAGCGCGCGCACCGGTTGCCACTTGATGCGGGAGCGGATCTTCGCACCGACGTACTGCAGGATCGCCTGGCCGAACGACGCACACACGAGCACGACGAACAGGGCGGCGAGCGACACCCAGAGGGCCGGCTTCGCGTCGCCCAGGAGCTTCGGGGCGAGCCAGACACCGAGCAGCCCGCCGAGCAGCAGCCCGCCGGTCGCGAACGCCCCGGCGATGAAACCCTGCCAGTAGCCCGACACCGCGTAGGCGATGACCAGCACCACCAGGAACCAGTCGAGCACGTTCACGTGGAGGCCCTCACCGGTCGCGGAAGTTCGTGTTCGGCGGTGGGGACGCGGTCTCCACCTCGCGCCGAGCCGTCAGCATATGGTCGGGCAGGTCCGCCAGGACCTCGACATCCCAGGGGCGGGTCCAGCCGAGGAAGTCGAAGAGCCGGGCGATGATGCCGGCGGTGAAGCCCCAGAGCAGCAGGTCCTTGTCGTCCCCGATGAGGAACGCCGGGCCGGTCCAACCGGAGGGGTGCCGCGCGGAGACCCGGTGCTCCGCGTCGAGCAGCTCCTCGATCGGGACGCGGTAGACGGCGTGCACCTCGGCCGGGTCGACGACCCCGACGGAGCTCTCCGCACGCCACCACCCCAGCACCGGGGTGACGGCGAAGTTGCTGGGCGGGAGGTACAGCTGCGGGAGGGTCGCGAAGACCTGCACGCCGGAGGGGTCGAGGCCGGTCTCCTCCTCGGCCTCGCGCAGCGCCGTGACCTCGGGCGACCCGTCCTCGGGGTCGGTGGATCCGCCGGGGAACGACACCTGCCCGGGATGGGACCGCATGTCGTGGGCGCGCTCGGTCAGCAGCAGGTCGGGACCGGACGGGCCCTCGCCGAAGAGCAGCAGCACGGCGCCGTCGCGGACGTCGGCGCCCTCCGGGGGCACGAAGCGGGTGAGCTCGTCGGCCGTGATCGCCTGCGCACCGCGGCGTACCGGTTCGAGCCACTCCGGCAACGCGGGCTCGGAGTCGGGGCGGTCGGGCACGGGTGGAGCCTACCGAGGCGGGCCGAGCCGGGGTCTCAGACGACGCAGAACTCGTTGCCCTCGGGGTCGACCAGCGCGGGCGAGGTGCAGTCGACCGTCACGGTCCAGGGCTGCGTCATCAAGCCGGGAGCCGGACGCCGAGCTGGTCCTGCACCAGGGCGCGCAGCTCGGCGTAGGAGCCGACGACCCGGAGCTGCGTGTCGATGCTGCCGTCGGCCTTGACGAAGACCACGCCGGGCAGGGCGCGGGCCTTGAGCGGCACGCGCAGCTTACCGCCGGGGTCGGCCAGCAGCGGGTAGGTCACGCCGGCGCCCTTGGCCAGCTCGAGCGCCTGCTCCGGCTGGACGTCGAGATAGTCGACGCCGAGCACCGTCACCACGCCCCGGCCCTTGCGGTGCAGCTCCTGGTAGAACGGCAGCTCCTTGCGGCAGGGGCCGCACCACTGCGCGAACAGGTTGACGACGAGCGGGCCCTCCAGCTTGCTCAGGTCGACCGCGGGGCCGCCGCCCAGGCAGGGCAGGGTCACCGCGGGCAGCTCGCTGGCACCGGTCCCCGGCCGGCAGGGCGCGATGCGCGCCTCGGCCTTGATCACCCGGAGGTGCGGGGTGTCCACGTCGACGTTGGAGTCCGGGCCGGTCTTCCCCCCGGTGCCGCCGCCGGACGTGCAGGACGCCAGCAGCAGGCAGGCCGCCACGGCGGCGACGACGCGTCTCACGCCCGCCCCTCCGTCTTCACGAGCTTGGCGGCCGCGACCGGGTCGGTCGGCCCCTCGCCGTACGCCGGGCACCACTTCGCGACCGGGCAGGCCCCGCACGCGGGGTTGCGCGCGTGGCAGACCCGGCGGCCGTGCCAGATCAGGTGGTGCGACAGCATCGTCCAGTCCTTCTTGGGGAACAGCGCGCCGACCTCGTGCTCGGCCTTGACCGGGTCGGTCTGCTCGGTGAACCCGAAGCGTCGGGAGAGCCGGCCGAAGTGCGTGTCCACGGTGATGCCGGGGATCCCGAACGCGTTGCCGAGCACGACGTTGGCGGTCTTGCGGCCCACGCCCGGCAGCTCGACGAGGTCCTTGAGCCGCGGCGGCACCTCGCCGCCGTGCCGTTCGACGAGCGCCGCCGACAGCTTGAGCAGCGACTCGGTCTTGGCCCGGAAGAAGCCGGTGGGCTGGATGATCTGCTCGAGCTTCTCGCGCTCGGCGGCGGCCATCGCGGTGGCGTCCGGGTATGCCGCGAACAGCGTCGGCCGCACCGCGTTGACCCGGCGGTCCGTGGTCTGGGCCGACAGGACGGTCACGACGAGCAGCTCGAAGGCGTTGTCGAAGTCGAGCTCGCACCGGGCGTCGGGGTAGGTCTCGGCCAGCACCCGGTCGATCTTGCGGGCGCGTCGTACGAGCGAGGTGTCGGGCACCTGCCCAGCGTAAACGGGGTGTTCTTGGCGCTTGTGCGGGGTCATACGACAGACTGTGAGGAGGAAGCACCGACGGCGAGCGTGTCCGGTCGGGCCGATGAGGAGGACATCTCGTGGACAACGACGTACTTCGCCAGTCACCGCTCTTCAGCGCCCTCGACGACGAGGCGGCCACCGCGCTGCGCGCGTCGATGGCGGAGACCCGGCTGCGCCGGGGTGAGGTGCTGTTCCGCGAGGGCGACGAGGGCGACAAGCTCTACATCGTCACCGAGGGCAAGGTGAAGCTCGGCCGGACCTCCTCCGACGGCCGCGAGAATCTGCTCGCCATCCAGGGCCCCGGCCAGATGTTCGGCGAGCTGTCGCTGTTCGACCCCGGCCCCCGCTCCGCGACCGTCACCGCCGTGACCGACGTGGTCTTCTCCTCGCTCTCCCACGAGGACCTCCTGCGCTGGCTCGACGGCCGCCCCGCGGTCGCCCGCGGCCTGCTCGCCCAGCTCGCCGGCCGGCTGCGCCGCGCGAACGACGTGGTCGCCGACCTGGTGTTCTCCGACGTCCCCGGCCGCGTGGCCAAGGCGCTGCTCGACCTCGCGGACCGCTTCGGCCGCACCGCCGACGACGGCGTGCACGTGCACCACGACCTCACCCAGGAGGAGCTCGCCCAGCTGGTCGGCGCCTCCCGCGAGACGGTCAACAAGGCGCTGGCGGACTTCGTGTCCCGCGGCTGGATGCGCCTGGAGCCCCGCTCCGTGGTGATCACCGACATCGAGCGGCTGTCCCGCCGCGCCCGCTGACCGCTCAGGCGTTGGTCAGCGGCGCAGGTAGTCGATCTGCGCCCGCACGCTGAGCTCGGCGGCGCCCCAGAGCACCGGGTCGACGTCGGCGTAGACGGTCTCCACCACCCGCCGGGGTACGTCGTCCGGGGCGACCGCCGCGTCCAGGGTCCGCAGCGCCTCACGCACCTGCTCGAGGCGGTCCCGTCGGTGCGCGAGGTAGAAGTCCAGCACGCCGAGGGCGTCGTCGATCACGGGGCCGTGGCCTGGCCACACGGCGGCCAGGTCCTGCTCCTCGGCCAGCGCGCGCAGCCGGTGCAGCGAGTCGAGGTAGGCCCCCAGCTGCCCGTCAGGGTGCGCCACGACCGTCGTACCCCGGCCCAGCACGGTGTCTCCGGTCAGCACCGCCCGCTCGGCCGGCAGCACGAACGACAGCGAGTCGGACGTGTGGCCGGGGGTGCCGACGACGTGCACCTCGAGGCCGTCGACCGCGACCACGTCGCCGTCCCCGAGCCCCTCGCCGCCCAGCCGGTGCTGCGGGTCGAGCGCGCGGACGCCGCAGCCGACGCGCTCCGCGAACGACCGGGCCGCCTCGGAGTGGTCGAGGTGGCCGTGAGTCAGCAGCACGACCGCGACGTCGCCGGCGTGCTCCGCGACGGTGTCCAGGTGTTCCTCGATCTCGGGCCCCGGGTCGACCACGACCGACCGACGGGCGCCGGGCTCGCGCAGCACCCAGGTGTTCGTGCCGTCGAGCGTCATCATGTTCGGGTTCGGCGCCAGCAGGCAGCGCGCCCGCTCGCCGAAGGACCCACCGGACCAGCCGCTCACGGGTGCAGCCGCGCCGCGACGTCCTCGCCGAGCCGGACCAGCCGGTCGGGGATCGACAGGTAGGCACCGTCGTCGTCGACCACGGCCTGCGGCTCCACCGAGGTCAGGTCGCGGCCCTCGGCGGCCGCGAGCACGTCGGCGGGGTGCGCGAGGTCGTACATCTCCAGCAGCGTGCAGTACGTCGGAGGCAGCATCATCATCTCGTGCGCGTCGACGGACGTGATCGCCTCGCGCAGCGGCAGCCACACCACCTCGTCGGACTCGGTCGACACGTCGCGGGTGACCTGCCCGGCGGGCAGCTCGGCCACGAAGAACCGGGCGTTGAAGCGCCGCGGCTCGAAGACCGGCGTCACCCAGGAGCCCCACAGCCGCAGCAGGTCCGTGCGCAGCTTGAGCCCGCGCCGGTCCAGGAAGGAGGTGAAGGAGACCTCGCGGCCCTCGAGCGCCCGGCGGTCCTCCTCCCAGTCGTCGCCGGTGGTGTCGCCGACGACGGTGTCCTCGGTCGGCCCGGCGAACAGCACGCCGGACTCCTCGAAGGTCTCGCGCACCGCGGCGCACACCAGGGCGCGGGCGAACGCCTCGTCGGTGTCGAGGAGGCCCGCCCACGCGGCCGGCGTCGGGCCGACCCAGCCGATGTCCGCGTCGAAGTCGCGCTGGTCGACCCCGCCGCCCGGGAACACGCACATGCCCGCCGCGAACGCCATGTCGACGTGGCGGCGCAGCAGGTAGACCTCGAGGCCGCCCGGCTCGCCGTCCCCGTCGCGCAGCAGCACGACGGTCGAGGCGTTCTTGGCGTCGACCGGCTCGCGGCCGCCGTCGGTGAAGGCGCGCGCGTGCTCGACGAGGTCCGCCGGCAGCCGCCGGGTCGGGTCCATGCCCGGGCCGCCTAGATCTCGACGACCAGCTCGACCTCGACGGGTGCGTCGAGGGGAAGCACGGGGACGCCGACGGCGCTCCTGGCGTGCTGGCCGATCTCGCCGAAGACCGCGCCGAACAGCTCCGAGGCGCCGTTGGCGACCCCCGGCTGGCCGGTGAAGTCCGGAGTCGAGGCCACGAACGCGGTGACCTTGACGATCCGCTTGATGTTCGAGAGCTCACCGATCTCGGCGCGCACGGCGGCCAGCGCGTTGAGCGCGCACTGGCGGGCGCACTCGACGGCCTCCTCGGCGGTGACCTCGCCGCCGACCTTGCCGGTGGTGATCAGCCGGCCCTCACGCATCGGCAGCTGGCCGCTGGTGAAGACGTGGTTCCCGCTTCGGACGGCCGGCACGTAGGACGCGACGGGCTTGGCCACCTCGGGGACCGCGAGGCCCATCTCCTCGAGACGCTGCTCCGGCGTGCTCATGCCAGCGGACGCTTGAAGTAGGCGACGACGTTCTCGTTGCCACCCGGACCGGGCACGATCTGCACGAGCTCCCAGCCGTCCTGGCCGAAGTTGTCCAGGATCTGCTTGGTGGCGTGCACCAGCACCGGCGCCGTGAGGTATTCCCATTTCGTCATGCCGGGACTCTACTGCCGAAGGTTAAGGTGGGCGCCGTGCAGCCCGACCCCGTGATGACCCGCGCCTCCGAGCCGCCCGACGCCGTGCTGCGCTACGCCCCGCACGAGGACGGGCTGGTCGACGTGCACCTGCCGGCGGGACCGTCACGGCCGCGACCGCTCGTGGTCTACGTGCACGGCGGTTTCTGGCGCGAGGAGTACGACCGGACCCACGCCCGACCGCTCGCCTACGGTCTGGTGGGCGAGGGCTTCGTCGTCGCGTCGGTGGAGTACCGGCGCGGCGCCGGCGCCTGGCCCGACACCTCCGCCGACCTCGACGCCGCGCTGTCCGCCTTGCCGGGGCTGCTCGACGGCCTTGGGGTCCGCACGACGACCACGACCCTCGTCGGGCACTCGGCCGGCGGGCACCTCGTGCTGTGGCTGGCCAACGAGCGGCACCCCTACGACCGGGTGGTCGCGCTCGCACCGGTCGGCAACCTCCGTAAGGCCGTCGAGCACGGCATGGGGTCCGGGGCGGCGGTCGACTTCCTCGGCGGGACGCCGGAGGAGATCCCCGCGGTGTACGACGCGGCCGACCCCGCGACGCGGATGCGCCAGCGACCTCCCGGTCACGTGGTCGTCGTGCACGGCGACCGCGACCAGGCCGTCCCCGTCGAGAGCAGCCGCGGGCTGCAGGGCCGGTTCGACTGGCTCGACTACCGCGAGCTCTCCGGGGCCGACCACTTCGACGTGATCGACCCGCTGTCCCCTGCGTGGTCGGCCGTGCTGGACGCCGTACGCGGGTGAGACGCTTGCGGGCATGAGCTCTCCCCGTCGCATCGCCGTCGTGGGCGCCGGTCCCGCGGGGACGGCGCTGAGCCTGGGCCTGGTGCGCCAGGGGTACGACGTGACGCTGGTGTCGGACCGGACCGCCGAGGAGATCCGGGACGGCTCGGTGATGTCGAGCCAGATCACGTTCGAGTCGGCGCTCGAGGCCGAGGGTGCACTGGGCATCACGCCGTTGCTGCCGTCGTCCCCGCCGATCGAGCAGATGAGCTACACGACCTCGCGGGCCGACGGGACGACCGCTGCGTTCACGACCCGGCTCTCCACGCCGGCCCGCTCGCTCGACCAGCGGGTGCGCGTGCCGTTGCTGCTCGAGGAGATCGAGCGCCGCGGCGGCAAGGTCGTCGTCCGCACGGCCGGCGTCGACGACCTCGAGGACCTCGCCCGCGACCACGACCTGGTCGTCGTCTCGACCGGCCGGGGCGGGCTGGCCTCCCTGTTCTCGGTTGACCCGGCCCGGACGCCGTACTCCTCCCCGCAGCGGGTCGCGGCGCTGACCTACCTGCACGGCATGACGCCGGACCCCGACGGGCCCGGGCTGCGCTACTACTGCGTCGAGGGCGTCGGTGAGTGCTTCACCTCGCCCGCGCTGACGGTCGACGGGCCGTGCGACATCGTCGTCGTCGAGGGCGTGCCCGGCGGCCCGCTGGACTGCTGGGACGACGTGACCTCCCCGGCCGACCACCTGCGCGTGCTGAACTCCGCGCTCGCCGAGCACTTCCCCTCGGAGGCGGTGCGGCTGGCCGACGCCACTCTCGTCGACGAGGGCTCGGTGCTGCACGGCCGGATCTCCCCCGCCGTACGCCGTCCGGTCGGCACCCTCCCGAGCGGTGCTCCCGTGCTCGGCATGGCCGACGTCGTGGTGCTCAACGACCCGCTGACCAGCCAGGGCTCGAACAACGCGCTGAAGTCGGCGTCGTTCTACCTGGAGGCCATCACCGCGCACGACGGCCCGTTCGACGCGGGCTGGATGCAGCGGACCTTCGACAACTTCTGGCGCGGCTGGGCGCAGTGGGCGACCGAGTGGACCAACTCGTGGCTGCGGCCCGCGGCGGTACACCAACGGCTCGTCGTCGACGCGGCGGCCCGGCACGACGCGATCGCCTTCCAGGTGGCGGCCGGCTTCGACGACGCCCGGCTGTTCAGCCCGTGGTGGTTCGACCCCGACGCGGCCGCGGCCTTCGTGGCCTCCGCCGTCCGCTCCGAGCAGTCGGTGTTCGACCGGCGCGACCTGCGCCGCGCCCTGGGGCAGTACGCCACCGGCGTCACCGTCGTCACCACCGTCGACGCCGTCGGCCAACGGTTCGGGATGACCGCGAACTCGTTCACCTCGGTCTCGCTCGATCCGCCGCTCGTGCTCTGGGCGGCCGCGCAGGACTCGCCGTCGCTGGCCGCCTTCGAGGCCTCCGACCGCTTCGCCGTCAACGTGCTCGCCTCCGACCAGCACCACCTGTCGCGGCAGTTCTCGACGTCCGGCGGCGACAAGTTCGAAGGCGTCCGCCTGCTGCCGCTCGGCGACCTGCCGCTGCTCGAGGGCACGGTCGCGCACTTCGTCTGCCGTCGCCTCCCCGGGGACCGCGGCCGCCTCGACGCCGGGGACCACGTGCTGTTCCTCGGCGAGATCGAGTCCTACGACGCGTCCGGCGGCGAGCCGCTCGTCTTCCACTCCGGGTTCTATCGGCTCGCCACCAAGCACCCCGACCTCTGACCTCCTCGCCCGCCCGCTTCCTCCGCCGTTTACCAGGTGATGTCGAGAATCTGCCCCTGCCCACGGTGAACTCCCCGTGGGAGGCGGCAGTTCTCCGTGGGGAGCACGGACGAGCGGCCACCGCCGTACGTCGTCCAGGAACCGTCCACTGCGGGACTGGGCCGCGACTGCTCCACAGCCACACGAGACCGACCCCCCGCTCGACAACGGCGTGCTCGATGGTCTCCTGATGGACCGACTCAGGGCTATCGCGACGGCGACGGGCTCGTTCACGCGCCAGGACGCGTTCGGCACTGGCTGCGACGACAAGTCGATCCGGCGAGCGCTCAAGGCGCGCTTGTGGCACCGGATCCGCGCGGGCGTCTACACCTTCCCGGATCTGTGGCCGGACCACCCGGACGAGCGGCACCGCATCACCGGCCGCGCGGTGGCGCGCCGGTTCGGGGACTCGGTCGCGCTCAGCCACACGACCGCCGCCCTCGCGCACGGCCTGGACGTCTGGGGTGCCGACCTGGGCGACGTGCACGTGACGCGGCTCGACGGTGGCGCCGGCCGAACCGAGGCGGGCGTGGTCCACCACGAGGGAATGACCCTGCCCGCAGACCTCGTCGACCTCGCCGGCCACCGCGTCATGGGTGCCATCCGCGCGGCCGTCGAGACGGCTTCGCTGGTCTCCACCGAGGCCGGCGTCGTGGTGCTCGACTCCCTGCTCAGGAAGACGGATGCCGTACCGGAGGAGCTGCTGGCCGCTCACACCCTCATGGAGAGCTGGCCCGGGATGCGGCGGACGGGACTCGCGGTCCGCCTCGCCGACGGTCGGTCGGAGTCGGTCGGCGAGTCACGCGGGCGCTACCTGTTCTACACGCAGGGCCTGCCGGCGCCGGAGCTCCAGTACGTCGTGTGCGACGACACGGGCCGGCTGCTGGGCACCACGGACTACGCCTGGCCCGACCACCGGCTCTTCGGCGAGTTCGACGGCGCGATCAAGTACAACCGCCTGCTGCTCCCGGGCGAGGCTCCCGGGGACGCCGTGTTCCGCGAGAAGCGTCGCGAGGACCGGCTCTGCGAGCAGCTCGGGTGGAGGATGGTCCGGATCGTGTGGGCCGACCTGTACTCACCGGCCGCGACAGCCGCTCGGGTACGTCGGCTGTTGCTCGCCGCCGCCTGAACGAGCCATCGCCCACCCGCCGTACTAGCGCGACGCACTGACCACGGAGAACTGCCCCTGCCCACGGGGAGTTCACCGTGGTCAGGGGCAGTTTCTCGACATCACCTGGTAAACAGCCGCCCAGCCCAGCGTCAGGAGAGCGGCGGCTCGGTCTTCTCGCGGACCTCGTCCTCGGTGACGCCGGGGGCGAGCTCGACGAGCTTGAGCCCGCCTCCGTCAGAGGCCGGGGTGATGTCGATGACGGCCAGGTCGGTGATGATCCGCTGCACGACGCCCTTGCCGGTGTAGGGCAGCGAGCACTCGACGACGATCTTGTAGGACCCGTCTTTGGCGACGTGCTCCATCAGCACGATCACCCGCTTCGCGCCGTGCACGAGGTCCATCGCGCCGCCCATGCCCTTGACCATCTTGCCGGGGATCATCCAGTTGGCGATGTCGCCGGTGGCCGAGACCTGCATGGCGCCCAGGATCGCGGCGTCGATCTTGCCGCCGCGGATCATCCCGAACGACGTGGCGGAGTCGAAGAACGACGCGCCCTTGCGCAGCGTGACGGTCTCCTTGCCGGCGTTGATCAGGTCGGCGTCCTCGTCGCCCTCGAACGGGTAGGCCCCGACGCCGAGGATGCCGTTCTCCGACTGGAGCACCAGCTCGACGTCCTCGTCGACGTAGTTGGGCACCAGGGTCGGCAGCCCGATCCCGAGGTTCACGTAGGAGCCGTCCTCGAGCTCCGAGGCCGCGCGTGCGGCCATCTCCTCACGACTCCAGCTCACGGTCGGGGCCTCACAGTCCGCTTCTCGATCTGCTTCGCGTCGACCTGCTCGGGGGTCAGTGCGACCACCCGGTGCACGTAGACGCCGGGGGTGTGTACGTCGTCCGCGGCGATGTCGCCGGGATCGACGAGGTGCTCGACCTCCGCGATGGTGACGCGACCACACATCGCGGCGAGCGGGTTGAAGTTGCGGGCCGACTGCCGGAACACGAGGTTGCCGTGCCGGTCGCCCTTCCAGGCGCGGACCAGGCTGTAGTCGGAGATGATGGCGTCCTCGAGCACGAACTCCTGGGGGCCGTCGGGGGTCTCGAAGGAACGGACCTCCTTGGCCGGAGACGCCACGATGACGTTCCCCTGGTCGTCGTACTTCCAGGGCAGCCCGCCCTCGGCCACCTGCGTGCCGACGCCCGTGGCGGTGAAGAAGGCCGGGATGCCCGAGCCGCCCGCACGCATCCGCTCGGCCAGCGTGCCCTGCGGCGTGAGCTCGACCTCGAGCTCGCCGTGCAGGTACTGCCGCGCGAACTCCTGGTTCTCACCGACGTAGGAGGAGATCATCCGCCGGATCCGGTGCGCGAACAGCAGCCGTCCCAGGCCCCACTCGTCGACACCGCAGTTGTTCGAGACCGCCTGCAGCCCGTCCGCGCCCTGCTCGAGCAGCGCGTCGATGAGCGCCGTCGGGATGCCGCACAGCCCGAAGCCACCGACCGCGACCGTCGAGCCGCTCGCGATGTCGGCCACGGCATCGGCTGCGCTCGCCACCACCTTGTCCACGCCGGACCTCCTGAGGATCGGGGCCCCGGTGGCCCGCCGCAGCCACCCTAGCCAGCACCGTGTGCGCGCGGTCACGGGCCGCCGCCACACGGCCGGGCCGGCTCGTTGGCGGCGCCGCACATGAGTGCCGTCACACCCCCGTTTGCGGGTACGTCGGCCGGGCTACTGTGCGAGACATGAGCCCGGCCATCCCACAAGAGGCACAGCACGACGTGCGCCTCCACGTCGTGACCGGCAAGGGCGGCACCGGCAAGTCCACCGTCGCGGCCGCCCTCGCCCTCGCCCTCGCGTCTCGCGGTAAGACCGTCCTGCTGTGCGAGGTCGAAGGCCGCCAGGGCATCGCGCAGCTGTTCGACGTGCCGCCGCTGCCCTACGAGGAGCGCCGGGTCCTGCAGGGACCGAACGACGGCGGCGACCTCTACGCGCTGGCCATCGACCCGGAGTCGGCGCTGTTGGAGTACCTCTCCATGTACTACCGGCTGGGCCGGGCCGGCAAGGCGCTCGACCGATTCGGGGTCATCGACTTCGCCACCACGATCGCCCCCGGCGTCCGCGACGTGCTGCTGACCGGCAAGGTCTACGAGGCCGTGCAGCGCAACCGCCGCACCAAGAACGCCCGGCACTACGACGCGGTGGTGCTCGACGCCCCGCCGACGGGCCGGATCTCGCAGTTCCTCAACGTGAACAGCGAGCTGGCCGGCCTGGCCAAGGTGGGACCGATCCGCAACCAGGCGGACAACGTGATGACGCTGCTCCGCTCCGAGCGGACGGCCGTGCACCTGGTCACGGTGCTGGAGGACATGCCCGTGCAGGAGACGGCCGACGGCATCGACGCGCTCCGGGCCCAGAAGCTGCCGGTGGGCGGTGTGGTCGTGAACCTCACCCGCCCCCACGCGCTCGACGACCAGGAGCGTGACCTTGCGATGGCCGGAGAGCTCGACCGGGCGTCCGTGTCGACCGACCTCGAAGCCGCTGGGGTCAAGCCCACCGAGACCCTGGTGGACGGTCTGCTCCACGAGGCCCGTGAGCACGCCGAGCGGCGCGAGCTCGAGGACCAGCAGCGCAAGCGGATCACCGAGCTCGACGTGCCCACCTACGAGCTGCCGCGGCTGCCGGACGGCATCGACCTCGGCGCGCTCTACGAGCTCGCCGCCGACCTCTGCAAGCAGGGCATGGCATGACCCCCACCTCGCACGGCCGGGTCGGCCCGATGGTCGCCCGCGACGACGACTCACCCTGGCTCGACGTCGACGCGCTGCTCGCCGACCGGGCCACCAACATCATCGTCTGCTGCGGCTCCGGCGGGGTCGGCAAGACGACCACGTCCGCGGCCCTCGCGCTGCGCGCCGCCGAGCAGGGCCGCAAGGTCGTCGTGCTGACGATCGACCCGGCCCGTCGGCTGGCGCAGTCGATGGGCATCGAGAAGCTCGACAACGTCCCGCGGCCGGTGCCCGACGTCGCCGGGACCTCGGGTGGCTCCCTCGACGCGATGATGCTCGACATGAAGCGCACCTTCGACGAGGTGGTCGAGAGCCAGGCCAGCCCGGAGAAGGCGGCCCAGATCCTGGCCAACCCGTTCTACGTCGCGCTGTCGAGCTCGTTCGCGGGCACCCAGGAGTACATGGCGATGGAGAAGCTCGGCCAGCTGAACGCCGACGCCCGCCGCACCGGCTCCTGGGACCTGATCGTCGTCGACACGCCCCCGTCGCGGTCCGCGCTGGACTTCCTCGACGCACCCGAGCGGCTCTCGTCGTTCCTGGACGGCCGCTTCATCCGGCTGCTGCTGGCCCCGGCCCGCGGCCCGGCCAAGCTGATGACTGCGGGGCTGAGCGTGATCACCAACGCGCTGACCAAGATCCTCGGGGCGCAGGTGCTGCGCGACCTGCAGACGTTCGTCGCCGCGTTCGACACGCTGTTCGGCGGGTTCCGGCAGCGCGCCCAGAAGACCTACGCCCTGCTCCAGGCCGACGGTACGGCGTTCCTGGTGGTCGCAGCGCCGGAGCCCGATGCGCTCCGCGAGGCGGCTTACTTCGTGGAGCGGCTCAACGAGGAGCGGATGCCGCTCGCCGGGCTGGTCGTGAACCGGGCCAGCCGGGCGCCGGGCGGACGGGTGTCCGCCGAGCGGGCCCTCGCGGCCGCCGAGCGGCTCGAGGAGGACGGCACCGACGGGCCCACCGCCGGGCTGCTCCGGCTGCACGCGGACCGGACCCGCATCGTGGCGCGCGAGTCACGGCTGAGGTCGCGATTCGCGACGGCGCACCCGGACGTGCCCACGGCCGTCGTGCCGGCACTGTCCACGGACGTGCACGACCTCGACGGCCTTCGGGTGGTCGGCGATCTTCTCTCCCGGAGACCGTGACCGTTGTCCGGTTCTGCGACCGGACCTGAGCGCAGCTGCGAAGCTCAGGCCGGCACGAGCTCCGGGGTAGAGGCCGACACGGCGGCCACGTGGTCGAGCATCGCCGTCTCGAGGAGCCGGCGCCAGGAGGTGACGTTGGGACGACGACGCAGGAGCGCACGACGCTCGCGCTCCGTCATACCGCCCCAGACGCCCCATTCGATCTCGTTGTCGAGCGCCTCGGCGAGGCACTCGGTGCGCACCGGGCAACCGGCACACATCTGCTTGGCACGGTTCTGCGCAGCACCTCGCACGAACAGCTCATCCGGTCGCGTCTGGTTGCACAGAGCCTTGACAGCCCAGTCTTCGTTCCACATCGGCCTTGTCCCTTCCGAGAAGGGCCCGCCTCCCAGCGAGCCATCCGAGTCAATCCCCACGTAAAAGGTAAAGACCAGGAACTGCACGAAACAGACACAGAGTGAGGAACTTCTGATAGTCCGATGTGACTAGTGGGATCAGCCGAACGTCCCTCAAGTCGCCGCCGAACGCCTTTCCTGAGCGGTGGAGAGACGGATGGTGCGAGAGGGCTCCCAGATGTGAACGGACACATGGCCCGTTCGGACTAGGCCGAGATGGCCTCCTACGCCACGCCCGGGTGCGTCAATGCGTGACAGACCCGCCGCCGTGCGCTATCCGGGCCCTCCGGCCCGGTCCCGTACCCTGGAGCGCATGCCCTCGCGCCGTACCGATCGCCTCCGGCCCGCCAGCATCGTGTCCCACCTCGGGGTCATGGTGGCCGTCGCCGCCGTCATGGGCGTGCTCGTCGCCGGACTGGCGATCCCCTTCGCCGCGGTCACCGGGCTGTCCACCCGCACGGTCGCCGACGGCATGGACAAGATCCCCGCCGACCTGGCCGCCGACCCGCTCGCCCAGCGCACCCGGCTGCTCGGTCGGGACGGCGCCGTGCTGGCCACGCTCTACGACCAGAACCGCGTGAACGTGCCGCTGGCCAAGGTCGCACCGATCATGCGCAAGGCGATCATCGCGATCGAGGACTACCGCTTCTACCAGCACGGCGCCCTCGACCTGCGGGGCACGCTGCGCGCCTTCGTGACCAACCAGGCGAGCGGTGGCTCGACGCAGGGTGGCTCCTCGATCACCCAGCAGATGGTCAAGATGACCCTGGTCAACCAGGCGAAGACCAAGGCCGAGCAGCAGGCGGCGACCGCCGACACCTACCAGCGCAAGATCAACGAGCTGCGCTACGCGATCGCCTTCGAGGAGAAGTACCCCAAGGACTGGATCCTGGAGCGCTACCTGAATATCGCCTACTTCGGGGACGGCGCCTACGGCATCGAGGCGGCCTCCCGGCACTACTTCTCCCGGTCCGCCTCCGACCTGACCCTGCGTCAGGCGGCACTGCTGGCCGGTCTCGTGAAGAACCCGAGTGGCTACGACCCCACCAACAACCCCGACCGGGCCAAGGAGCGCCGCGACACGGTGCTCGCCCGGATGGCACAGCTCAACGTGGTGTCCCAGAGCGAGGCGCAGCAGGCGGAGAACCAGCGGCTCGGCCTCCGGGTCACCGCGACCCGCAACGGCTGCGTCTCCTCGGCGGCGGCGTTCTTCTGCGACTACGCCGTGCAGTACCTCCTCGCCGACGAGAGCCTCGGCAAGACGGTCGACGACCGCCGGCGGCTGCTGTTCAGCGGCGGCCTGACGATCAAGACCACCATCGACCTGCGCTACCAGCGGGCCGCCGACAGGTCGGTGTCCCAGCACGTCGACCCGACCGACCAGGCGATCGGCGGGCTCGCGATGGTCGAGCCCGGCACCGGCGAGGTGCGGGCGCTGTCCCAGTCGCGCCCGATGGGGAGCAAGAAGAAGAAGGGCGAGACCTACCTCAACTACGTCGTCCCGAAGCAGTACGGCGACGCCAACGGCTTCCAGGCCGGCTCGACCTTCAAGGCGTTCGTGCTGAGCGCCGCGATCACCCAGGGCATCCCGCTGTCCACGCAGATCAGCTCGCCGCAGACGATCTCGATCCCGGAGAACCGCTACCGCACCTGCGAAGGCTACCTCCAGAGCACCGACGTGTGGAGCCCGGAGAACTCGACCGGCTTCGGCACGTTCGACCTCTACAAGGGCACCCAGCTGTCGGTGAACACCTTCTTCGCCCAGCTCGAGGAGCGCACCGGGCTGTGCGCACCGACCACGCTGGCCAAGAAGATGGGCGTCACGGTCCCCGACCAGGACATCGTCGGCCCCTTCACGCTCGGCGTCACCGACGTCGACCCGCTGACGATGGCCGGCGTCTACGCCACCTTCGGCGCCCGCGGCCAGTTCTGCGAGCCGCGGCCGGTCCTCAGCGTCCAGAACGCCGCCGGCAAGACCATCGAGGACTACCCACCGAGGTGCACCCAGCTGCTGCGCACCGACGTGGCGGACGCGGTCAACGACATCCTGAAGGGCGTCCAGGCGCCCGGCGGCTTCGGCTACGACGCCGGCCTCTCGCTCAGCCAGCAGTCCGCCGGCAAGACCGGCACGACGAGCGGCAACAAGGCGGTCTGGTTCGACGGCTACACGCCCAACCTGGCCACGGTCGCGATGATCGCGGGCGCGAACTCCAAGGGTCACCCGCTGTCCCTGAACGGCCAGACCGTCGGCGGGGTCTTCATCGAGGGCGCCCACGGCTCGACCACGGCGGGGCCGATGTGGGGCGACGCGATGAAGGTGGTGCAGAACTACCTGCCCGACGAGTCCTTCTCGACGCCCAACCCGCAGACCATCGCCGGCCAGACGGTGACGGTGCCGTCCCTGGGTGGTCAGAGCACCGACGCCGCCGCCGCGGCGCTCCGGAAGGCCGGCTTCACCCCGGTCGTCGGGCCCAGCGTGAACAGCAGCTACGCCTCCGGCACGGTGGCCTACCTGAGCCCGGGCTCGGGGGCCTCGGTCTCGACGGGCAGCACCGTGACGATCTACGTCTCCAACGGCACGCCGTACGTCGCCCCGCAGCCGCCGGCCCCGACGAAGCCCAAGGGCAAGAAGGGCCGCGGCAACGGCCGGGGTCGTCGCTGACCCGAGGGTGGCGCGGGGTCAGCCGAGCTGGCGCCGCACCTCGCCGGAGACAGCGCCGCCGTCCGCACGACCCTTGACCTGGGGCTGCAGAGCGCCCATCACCTTGCCCATCGCACGCATGCCGTCGCCGGCCACGCCGAGGGTCGCGATCGCCGACGTGACCAGGTCCGCGACCTCCGCGTCGCTGAGCTGCTCGGGGAGGTACTCGGTGATCACCTCGGCCTCCGCCCGCTCCTTGGCGGCGCTCTCGTCGCGGCCGGCGTCGTCGAAGGCGGTCGCGGCCTCACGCCGCTTCTTCGCCTCGGTGCTGAGCACCCCTATGACGTCATCGTCGCTCAGCTCCCGCTGCTCCTTGCCCGCGACCTCCGCGTTGGTGATCGCGGACAGCACCATCCGCAGGGTCGACGAGCGCAGGGCGTCGCGCGCCTTGATCGAGGCGGTCAGGTCGGTCCGGAGGCGGTCCTTCAGGTCACTCACCTGCTCATTGTGTCAGCCGACCACCAGCGCTTTGCGGGGTGACCGGCGCGATGACCGGTGTGAAAGCCTGGCCCCATGTCGAGCCCTCGCCACCCCGTCCTGCGCACGACGGCCCGGCTGACCGGCCTGGCCGCCGCGACCGGTGTCGCAGGCGTGGCCTACTCCGCCGGGGTCGAGGTCCGCTGGTTCGTCCTGCGCCGAGCCACCGTGCCGGTCCTGCCCCCCGGACACGGGCCGCTGCGGGTGCTGCACGTCTCCGACCTGCACCTGACGCCCGCTCAGGGCCGCAAGCGCGCGTGGGTGCGGGCGCTGGCCGACCTCGAGCCGGACCTGGTCGTGAACACCGGCGACAACCTGTCGCACCGCGACGCGGTCCCCGCCGTCCTCGACGCCTTCGACGGGCTCCTCGACCTGCCCGGGGTCTTCGTGTTCGGCTCCAACGACTACTTCGCGCCGTCGCTGCGCAACCCCGTGCGCTACCTGCTGCCCGACGGCCAGCGCAAAGTGCACACCCCGCGGCTGCCCCACGGTGACCTGCGCGACGGGTTCGAGGCCCGCGGCTGGGTCGACCTGACCAACCGGCGCGACACCCTGACCGTCCAGGGCACGACCCTGTCCTTCGCCGGGGTGGACGACCCGCACCTGGAGTACGACGACCTGGCCGCCGTCGCGGGGCCGGCTGACGTCACGTCCGACGTACGACTGGGGGTCACGCACGCGCCCTACCTCCGCGTCCTGGACCAGTACGCTGCCGACGGCTACGACCTGGTGCTCGCCGGGCACACCCACGGTGGCCAGCTGTGCCTGCCGGGGCGCGGCGCCCTGGTGACCAACTGCGACCTCGACACGGGCCGCGCCAAGGGCCTGCACCAACACCCCCTGGGAGCCGCTCCTGGCCGCGCCGGATCCTCCTGGCTGCACGTGTCCGCTGGACTCGGCACCTCGCCGTTCGCACCCGTCCGGTTCTGCTGCCGCCCCGAGGCGACGCTGCTGACCTTGACCGCCCGTCCGGCCTAGGCGGAGCCGGTTTCGTGGGCGCCGGACCCGTCGGTTAGAGTGACTCCGCCCTCGGGCTGTGGCGCAGCTTGGTAGCGCGCCTCGTTCGGGACGAGGAGGCCGCAGGTTCAAATCCTGTCAGCCCGACCGAGTGGCACCGGAGCAGGCCCTCGCACTTTCGTGTGCGAGGGCCTGCTGCTGTTCCGGCCCCTGTGACAGTGCCGGATACTCCCCGGTAAGAGCCCGTCAGGGGTCTGTCAGACCCGCTGACCGCCGTTTCGGCCGTCTCGACACACCCGGCGGTCTAGACCGATTCACGTGGTCCTGAAGGCCGGCGGCGAAGCCCTCGATGACCGGTTTCGTGGGGTCTGACGGTTCGCAGAGCTCGCAATTCGGGCTTGGTCACGATTGCGACCTTCTTCGTTTTCGAGTGATTCTTTACCTAAATACACATCCACCGAACGGTCAGACTCCTTACACTCGTTCTTACTATTTTGTAAGAATTCCACCCTGGGAGTAAAAATGCGCACTGCCAAGCGTCTCGCCGTCGCCGGAGTCATCAGCATCCTGAGCCTGGGTGTGACCTCCGGAATCTCCGGTGCCGCCCTGGTCGGCTCGGTCACCACCAACGTCGCCGTTCCCTGCTGCCGCTAGCACTTTCCGATTCGCCCAAATGGGATATTTGGGCGAAAGGGTTCTTACCGAAGGGGTAAGTCTCCTAACATTGCTGCATGAGCAGCGACATCGGCATTCGTATCCGTGACCTCCGGGTCGCCAAGGGCATCACCCAGACCGCGCTGTCCGGCCACGGAATCAGCTCGGGCTACATGTCCTTGATCGAGTCGGGCAAGCGCACTCCCTCGGACAAGATGGTCCGGGAGATCGCCCAGCGTCTCGGCGTCCCTGTCGATGACCTCCTGCAGGCACAGCAGTCCGGCAAGTCGCGCCAGAACGACGAGGCACGGGTCGACGTCAACTTCGCCCGCATGTCGCTGGCCAACGGCAACGCTGCCGAGGCCGTGCGCATCATCGCGCGACTTGAGCTCGACGAGCTGGACAACCTGACGGCGAACGACGCCGCCGCTGTGTACGCGGACGGGCTCATGCAGACCGGCGACATCGTCGGCGCAGTCGGAGTGCTGCGTGCCGTGGTGGACCGCAACCGCAGGGAGAGCGCGTGGGTCGCCCTGGCGCGTGCCGCGACCAGCCTGGCCGTGATGCTCTACGAGGCCGGCGACGTGAACGCCGCCGTCGACATCGGCGAGCGCGTGCTCGGCGAGATCGACCACGCCGGCCTGGCCGGCAGCGACGAGCACATCCGCCTGGGTGCGACCTACATGTTCGCGCTGAACGCGCGCGGCGACATCATCACCGCCACCGAGGTCGTGCAGCGCCTGATCAAGGTCGCCGACCGGGTCGGCACCTCGCGCGCCCGCGGTTCCATCTACTGGAACGCCGCCATCGTCGCCCACGAGCGCGGCGCCCTCGACGAGGCCCTCCGGCTCACCGACCGCGCCGCCGCCCTCCTCAGCGAGGAGGAGGAGAGCAGCGACCTTCCACGCCTCCGAATCCACTACGCGTGGCTGCTGCTGCACCACGCCTACCCGGACGGTGTCGCGGCGCTGGCCCAGCTCGACCGGGCCGACCAGCACCCCTCCGTGCGCAGCTCACGGCTGGACCAGGGCATCATCGCGACGTTCCGTGGTCGGGCCCACCTGGTGCTCGGGCAGTACGACGACGCCGCCGAGCAGGCCGCCACCGCCCTCCAGCACCTCGGCCCCTCCGAGCACATCGACCGCGCCGAGGCACTGATCCTGCTCGGCGACGTGGGTGCGGCCCGCTTCGAGGAGGACCTGGCCGACGAGTCCTACCGCGAGGCCCGCTCGGTGCTCGCCGGGATGAAGATGTCTCGCGACGTGGCCCGGCTCTGGCGTCAGCTCGGCGACAGTCTGCGCCGCA
>JBDSMW010000149.1:0-9822 GCA_039915665.1 Nocardioidaceae bacterium | reverse complement strand
GCACCGGCACCTCGTTCGCGGCCCCGATCATCGCCGGGTCGCTCGCGCTGGTGAAGTCGAAGTATCCCGACGCGACCGGCAACCAGCTGGTCCAGCAGCTGATCCACAACACCTCGTCGGGGAAGTATGCCTGGGACCGCGACTACGGGTTCGGCCTGGTCTCCATGTCCAAGATGCTGGCCACCGACCCGACGGCGTGGCCCGACGTGAACCCGCTGAGCAAGGGTCCTCGCGCCGCGCTGGCCGACTACCCGATGAACAGCCGGGACGCTGGTGCGTCGGCCGGCTCGTCGGCTAGTCCGTCGGCGAGCGCCTCGGCCAGTCCGTCCGGTGGGGCCACGAAGACGTCCGGATCCGACGACACGACCCCTTCCTCGGCGGCGAGCGCCGACGGCGGCGGGGTCCCGGCGTGGGTCTGGCCGCTCGGCGCGGTCGTCCTGCTCGGGATAGCGGGTGCAGGGATCGCAGCGAACAAACGGGGGAGCCGCTCGACCACGAGCGGTCGCACCAGAGAGGAAGGCTGATCGACATGGCAGGTCCTTACGAGGAGAAGCTGGACAAGGCGACCAACGCCCAGCCCGTCGTGATCATGCAGGCCGCCGACACCTGGAAGACAGCGGCCGACGGTCTCGGCAAGGTGGCGGACCAGATCGACACGGCCCAGCAGTCCATCGCGACGAGCTGGAAGGGGGACGACGCCGACGCGGCGACCGCGGCCTTCAGCAGCCTCAGCAGCAACGTGCGCTCGAACCAGTCGAAGATGGTCGACGCGAGCAGGTCCCTGGACACGGCGGCCCAGACCCTGATGAGCGCCCAGGGTGCCTACAACACCCTGCCCGCGCCCGGTGTCATGCCGGGTCCGGTGCGCCCAGGCCTGGACGGTGAGTCGAAGCACGACGCCCAGATCCAGCACTCGAAGGAGGTCGACTCCGCTGCCGCCCAGGACGCGGCCCGCGAGCAGGCGGCGAGACAGGCCTACCAGGAGCTCAAGGGTGGCCTCGGCGACGCCCAGATCACCATGAACGCGGCGGCTCCGCCGCGTTACAGCGGCGACGACGGCGGCAACGGCGGCAACGGCGGCTACCCGCCCGTCCCGACCGACGGTCCGACGTCCGGTCCCTACGTCCCGATCCCCGGTTCCACCGGCGGCGGGCCGGTCGGCGCCTACTCCACGAGCACCAACGGCACCCACGTGCACAGCGACTTCATCGGCACCCTCACCGGCGGCGGGTTCCACCCGCACCCGCCGCACGTCCAGCCGGTCGACGAGACCGGGTTCCTCCCGGGCTACGAGGGCGTCCACGGCACGACCGCCGACGGCTTCGTCGGCGGCACGGTCCCGGGCACGCTGGGCGGCAGCGGCGGTGTCTCCTCGCTCGGGCTGCCCGGCGGCGGCAACGGTGCACCGGGCCTCATCGGGGGCGGCTCGACCGGCAGCCTCGCCGGCGGAGCCGTAGGCGGGCTCGCCGGCATGCTCGGCGGAGCCGGCGGGGCTCTCGGAGCACTGCGTGGCGGTGCGTCCTCCGGCGGGTCCTCGGTGGCCGGCCGCCTCGGCGGCAAGCTCGGCGGCCTGACGGGTGGCACTCCCGGCTCGACGACCTCGGCCCTCGGCGGCACGACGGCACGGGGCGCCGCGCTCGGCGCCACCAAGGGCGGTGCCCTGGGCAGCACGGGCAGCACGGGCAGCACGGGCACCCCGGGCACCCCGGGCGCGAAGGGCGCGACCTCGGCGGCCGCGGGCAAGGGCACCTCTGGCGCTGCCGGGCGACCCGGATCGATGATGCCGGGCAGCGGCTCCTCGGCGGGACGGGCCGGCTCGACCGGCGCCGGCGGGCGGGGGGCCTCCGGGCGCTACGCCTCGGTTGCGGCGGAGGAGGAGTCGGTCGGCGGACGCGGAGGTCGCTCCTCCACCGGCATGCGGTCCGGTGGTCGCAGCGGACCCGCGAGCGAGGGCACCGGCGGTCGCGGCGGCGCCGGCGGCACCGGTGGTTCGACCGGGCAGGGTCGCGACGACAAGGCTGCCAAGCGCAAGTCCCTCGTCTTCGAGGACGACGACGCCTGGCTCGACGACGACGAGTCCGGACCGGACGTGATCCGGTGACGCACGTCGTCAGTCCGGCGATGACCGGCAGCGCCGGCCTCGTGCGGGTGTCGGTCGTGGCCGGTGAGCGCCGCGTCGACCTCGCGCTGCCGGGTGCCCTTCCGGTGGCCGAGCTGCTGCCGGAGCTGGCCCGGGCCGTCGGCGTGCTCGACGGCCAGACGGCGTACGGCGGCTACTCGCTGCGCACCTCCGACGGCCGGCGGCTGGTCGGGGACACCGGGCTGACCTTCCAGGGCGTCGAGGACGGCGGGGTCCTGACCGTCGTCTCCGGGGTCGACGAGGAGCCGCCGCGCGTCTACGACGACATCGTCGAGGCGATGGCGGACGCCGTCGAGAACGACATGCGTCCGTGGGAGCCCTCCGCCGGACGCCGTACCGCCCTGTCCTCCGCCTCGCTGCTGCTCGGCCTCGGCGCGCTCGCGCTCGCCCTCCAGCGACCCGACGTCGTCGCCGGCGCCGCAGCCGGTGTCGCGGCGCTGGTGCTCGCCGCCGCCGCCCTGGTCCTCGCCCGGGTGCAGGGCGAGCACGAGGCCGCGGTGACGCTCGCCTGGGCCGGCGTGGCCTACGCCGTGGTCAGCGGGCTGACCGCTGCTCCGGCCGGTCCGCTGCTCGAGGCACCTGCCGCCCTGGCCGGTGCCGGGGCCGTGCTCGCGGGACTGGTCGCCCTGCTCGGGCTGGTCGAGCGCCGCGCCTTGCTCCTGCCTGCCGTCGCGACCGGCGGCGTGGTCGCCGCTGCCAGCGGCATCGTGACGGTCTCGACGTTCACCGCCGGCGCCGTCTACACGGTCGCGCTGGTGGTGGCCGTGCTGGTCGGCAGCGCGCTGCCGTGGCTCGCGCTCGGGACCACCTCCACCCGTGTGGAGCAGGCCCACTCGGACGCCGACATCACCGCCGAGCCCCGCGAGGTGCTCCAGGCCGACGTCCGCAAGGACGCCCGGCTCGGCCACGAGATCCTGCTGGCCGTCACGGCCACGGTGGGTCTCCTGATCGTGCTGGTCAGTCCGCTGGCCGTCGACCTCGGCGTCACCGGGGCCCTGGTCGTGGTGTGCGCGAGCGCCGTCCTGATGCTGCGCACCCGGCAGTACCGCGTCGGCACCGAGGTGGCGACCGGACTCGTGTGCGGTGTCGCGGGCCTGGTCGCGGTCGCGGTGAGCATCATCGTCGAGCAGCCGACTTGGCACGTGACGCTGGCGCTCCTGCTTGCCGTGACGGGGGCAGTCCTGCTTGTGTTCACCCTCGTGCCGATGGCTCCTTCGGTGCGACGGGGACGGCTGGGGGACATCGGGGAGCTGGTCGCACTCGTCGCCATGCTCCCGCTCCTGGTCTTCGCCATCGGTCTCGTCGGGGCGGTTGGATCCTGATCGAGCAGGGAACAATCCCGACATTCTCGGGTCGGCGCCACCAGTCATCACGTTCCAGAAGCACCTCAGCACCGGCCACCACGGCCACGAGAAGGAGAACCATGAAATTCGGTCGCAGACTGGCCGCAGTTGGAATGCTCACCGGGGGACTACTGCTCGTCGGGTTTGCGGCGCCCTCCCTTGCTGACGTCGGCGACGCCAGCGGGACGGCGGGCACCTCCAGCTCCACGGTCACCACCGACGCCGGCTCCAGCGCGGTGGACACCACGGGTCCTGACGCCACGACAGATGAGAACCAGGGCCCCACGGCACTGGACAGGCGGGACGCACGTCTCGCTGCGATAACCGTCGCCGCGCTGGGATCTAACGCCGACTTCCCCGGTGACATCCCCGAGGAATGCGCGGACATCACCGATCCGGATCTTCTGCAGGCCTGCCTGGACGCGCTCGGAGGTGGGGACAACGTCCAGCCGTGTCCCGACGGCCAGACCGACTACAACGGTCCGCTCGCGGACGGGTGTGGCACCGCGCCCACGGACAACGGGTGTCCTGCCGGTCAGACCGACTACAACGGTCCGCTCGCCGACGGCTGTGGCACCGACCCCGGCAACGGCAACGGCAACGGGAACGGGAACGGCAACGGGAACGGCAACGGCAACGGGAACGGCAACGGCAACGGCAACGGGAACGGGGGCACCACGACGCCCGCGCCGGGCACCAACCTGCCGCCGGACACGAGCCCGCCGCCCTTCAGCGGCGGCGTCCCGCAGGGCAGCGTGCCCGGTTCGGGCAACAGCGGCAAGGGCGGCAAGGGCAACGCCGGTCCCGGCACCGGTGCCGGTGGCTCGGCGAGCAGCAACGGCTCGAGCTCGGAGGGCACCGTTCCGGGTGCTCACGTGCGCGGCGTCAGCTCGCCCGGCACGTCCGCCTGCGGCGACCCGGCGATCTGCAACGACAGCTCGATCCTCGGGGTCGATGCCTCCGCGGACACGCCGACCGACACCGCTGCGACCACGGTGACGACGACCAGCGGTGACGTGCTGCCGCAGACCGGGGCGCCGGAAGGCACCCAGGGCCTGGTGCTGGTGGGCTTCGGCCTGCTGGCCGGTGGAGTGCTGATGGTCCGCCCGCGTCGCCTGGCGCGGCACAAGGCCTGAGCGGTCCCCGGGGTGGGCCCGGCGTCTGACGCAGAGATCAGACGTCCGGGCGCACCCCTTCGGACTGCCAAGCCCTCCACCACCGACGAGTTCCGGCCCGCAGCAGGCCACGGACGGGGACGATAGAGGCATGTCGAGCAAGAAAGACCTGGTCGAGGCGCACTCCTTCAACCGGCGACGCCTGATCACGGCCTTCGTGAGCGGCGCTCCCGGAGGTCGTGAGGTCGAGCCGGTCCGCTACGGCCGCACCCTGGTGGGCGGCCTGGTCCTGGCCGTGCTGGTCGTGGCGGGTGCTGCGGTGACACCGCTGCTCACCCAGAAGGACCTCCCCAAGGACTGGAACGTGAAGGGCCTGGTCGTCGGCAAGGACACCGGCTCACGGTTCGTGGCCGTCAACAAGACGCTCTACCCCGTCATCAACACGACCTCGGCCCGCCTGCTCCTGGGCACGGACGGCAAGTTCGAGGTGAGCTTCGTCCCCGAGGGCGACATCGCCAAGCAGAAGCAGGGCCAGACCATCGGCATCCCGGGTGCGCCCGACCTGCTGCCCACCCCGTCGAACCTCATCCAGTCCGGCTGGACGGCGTGCACCGCCTCGACGGGCGGAGTCCGAGTCACGTTGTCGACCGCCAAGCAGGTCACGCCGCGGCCCGCGGACGCGTTCGTCGTGACCACCCAGGACGGCGGCACGGTCGTCGTTGCCGGCCAGGCGCAGTACGCCGTTCCTCGCGGCGCCCAGGGAAACGCGATCCTGCGGGCCCTGGGCCTCGACGGTGATGCACCCGCGGCCGTCCCCGGCCTCTGGCTGGACCTCGTCCAGCCGGGACGCGCCATCGAGCCGTTCACGGTCGACGGTGAGGGCGACCGCGTGAACACCGGGATCCGGGGACTGGAGACGGTCGGCACGCCCGTCCGGGTCGACGACCGGCCCTACGTCCTGGGGAAGAAGGGCCTGCTGCCGCTCACCGACTTCGCCTACACGGTCTACCGGTCCGCTGGTCCCGGAGCGACCCTCCAGGAGCAGCAGGTGCAGAGCGGACAGCTGGGCCGGCTCGACACGGTCAGCGACCCCGGGGCGCGCCCCTACCCGTCCAACTGGCCCGAGCAGAACGTCACGCCGTTCGACCGGGGGGACAGCCCGTGCCTCCAGCTGACCACCAGCCCGGACGCGGCCGCGACGGTAGGGCTGGCCGCGCCCACCGAGGGCTCGACCGCTCCCAGCGTCACGACGGGCATCTCGCGCGGCGTCGACAGCGGCCACGGCGCCCTGGTGCAGGCAAGCGCCGGCGGCGTGATCGGCTCCGGCACCACCTTCCTCATCGACTCGACCGGGACGCGCTATGCGGTCGGCAGCAAGGCGGACGCGGGGTCCGCCCTGACCGCACTGGGCTACGGCGGCGAGAAGCCCCAGCCCGTGCCGGCGGCGTGGCTCGAGCTGTTCCAGGACGGCCCGGCCCTGTCGAGCCAAGCAGCCGCCCGGCCGACCGGTGGCCAGTCGTGACCAGGCGCGCAGCAGCGGTCGGCTCCGCGGCCCTCGTCGGTCTCGTCGCGCTGCCCCTTGGCACGCCGGCGGCCGGGGCGGTGGAGCCTCCGAAGTGCGAGGTCGGGAAGACGCAGTACGTCGACGACTCGTCGTACGCCATCGCCAGCATCGGGGTCCCGCAGGCCTGGTCGCTCTCGACGGGCCAGGGCGTGACGGTCGCGGTCGTGGACTCCGGGGTGGACCCCGGCAACGCCCACCTGCAGGGCGCCATGGTGCCGGGAGCGTCCTTCGTGCCCGGTCCGCCGACCGAGGACATCCTCGGGCACGGCACGGGCGTCGCGGGCATCATCGCGGCGAGGTACGTCAACGGCTCTGCCCTCATCGGGGCGGCGCCGTCGGCCAGGATCATGCCGGTGCGGGTGTTCCAGGACGAGGACACGAGCGGCAGCCAGGCAGTCGCGTACCCGCCGGACACCGGGCGGATGGCGGAGGGCATCGCCTGGGCAGTCCGGCACGGTGCCGACGTCATCAACGTCTCGATGAGCACCCGGCCCAGCGACGACGCGATCCCGGAGCTCCGGGCGGCACTCGAGCTCGCGCGCCGCCGGGACGTGGTGGTGGTCGCGTCCGGCGGGAACCAGACCGAGGACTCCTCGTTCACGCAGGTGAGGTACCCCGCCGGTGGGCCGGGCGTGATCGGGGTCGCCGCCACGAACCTGTCCGGCGACGTCGACAACTGGTCCATCCACGGTGCGCAGAACGACGTCAGCGCGCCGGGGGCCAACGTGCTGATCTCCTACCACGCCAACGGCGACTGCCTGGCCGGCCAGGACCACGCCTACACGAGCTGGTCGGCGGGATTCGTCAGCGGCCTCGCGGCCCAGCTCCGGCAGCGGTTCCCGAAGGAGTCGGCGGATCAGATCGCCTACCGCATCACCGCGTCGGCCGACCGGCCGCGGATGTCCGAGCGCGACGACGTGCAGGGCTGGGGCGAGATCCGGCCGTACGTCGCCCTCACCATGAGCCTGGACCCGAACCGCTCAGGGCCCCCGCTGCCCGGGGCGAGGTCGACCCCACCGGCCGCCCCGGCGCAGGCCCCGCTCAAGCCGCTGGCGGCCGAGGTCGACACGCTCGCCCCGACCCGCGAGCGCGCCCTGTGGTGGAGCCTCGGGGCGGTGGGAGTCGGTGCTCTCGCCGTGGTGCTGCGGCCGTGGATGGGCCGGGTGACCTCTTCGAACCGGTCCCGGCGCCGACCGGCAGGACGTCGGCGGAGCACCCCCGGCACCCCTTGAGCCGTCCGGACCGCTAGACCTCGCGCTCGGCGCGGACCCGTTCCTCCTCGAGGCGCAGCTTCTCCTGCTCCTCGACGAACTCCGGGTCGGCCTGCAGCCGGGTCGCCAGGTCGGCGACGTTGCGGCGGGCGTTCTCCCGCGCCACGACGGCGCTGGGGTCGTGGTCGCGCCCCTCGACGACGTCCTCCCAGGTGGTCTGGTTGCGGTCGACGCGGCCCTGGATCCGCTGCATCTCCCGACCGAGCTCACCTGCGCGAGCCTCCTTGGCCCGCTCCTCGCGGCGCTTGTCGCGCTCCCTCTTGAAGGCCTCGTGGTCCTTCTTGATGGAGGAGGTCATGGCCCGCAACGAGGAGACCGCGGCAGCGGTCTCGCGGTCGGCGTCGGCCAGGGCGGCACGCAGCCGCGGGTCCTGCTCGTGCATCGGGTCTCCAGAGTCGTCGGAGGGCGGTCGGACGGGCAGCGGTGCGGCGTCAGCCGAAGCCGTGATCGGCGGTGTCGTCCATGTGGTTGCCGGCCCGGGTGTTCTCCACGGCGGCCCCGAACTGCAGGACGGTGTCGGCGGTGGCCAGGCCGGCGTTGACGTACTTCAGGACGGCGACGACCGCCTTGACGGCCCGGGTGAACTTGGCGATCGCCTCGATGCCGCGGTGGATCAGGTTGATCACCTTGCGGGCCTTGCCGGGCGCGCTGACCACGCCCTTGGCCCACCCGAACGGTCCGGCGGCGGCGTCGAGGAGCAGCTCGGTGATGATGTCGTTGATGAAGCTCAGTGCGGCCGCCACCACCTCGGCGGTCGCCTGCGCCACCTCGATCACGTGACCGAGCTGGTCCTGGATGTGCTTGGTCGCCTCTTGCTGCTGGTCGTGCATGTCGGCGATGTCGTCGAGTCGGCGACGCGCGGCGTGCGAGGCCTGCCCCTCCCACACCGACGGCAGCTGTCCGGACAGCGAGCGGTAGTTCTCGCCGACGGCGCCGAGGGAGGTGCCGACGTTGCCCCAGCCCTTCTGCATGGACGAGACGGTGTTGAAGTCGCCCGCGATCGGCGTGAACAGGGCCTCGAGCAGGCTGAAGCCGGTGATGGCGTTCACCGTGGCGTCGACCTTGCTGATGATGAAGCCGCAGTCCTTCTTGAGGCCCTCGATGTAGTCGCCCATCCCGCCGTCGGGCTTGCCGCCGGCGAGGGCCGACTCCGGGTCCATGAGCTCCGCGATCGTCATCAGCGGGCCCACGTCTGGGCGCTGCGGTCGTCGTCCTGGTTCTCGTAGCTCTCGTAGTCGTTGATGTCGTCCTCGGCCTCGTTGATCTGGTCGACGTGCTTGTCGATGCTCTGCACGTGGTTGATGAGGGAGGTGGTCTGGTCGTAGGCACCCTTGTAGGTGCCGCCGGCGTCGAGGATGTCGTTGCGGCGCTGGTGGTCGATCGAGTCGGCGTGGTGCTGCTCCGAGGCGGCGTTCTGCGCGGCCGTGCGTGCCTCGTCCGGGCTGTCGCCGTTGAGGATCGCCTGGTCGTAGGTGCTGTGGTAGGCCTCCTGCTGGCGCGCCTGCATCTTCTCGTAGACGTTCCGGTCGGCCAGTCCGTCGACGTCCGGACGGACCATGTCCTGGGCCTGCTCGGCGGTGTAGCCCTGCGACCGGAGCGCCACGTAGGCGTCGTAGTCGGCCTTGCTCCGCATCGTGAGCAGCACCTTGTCCTTGATCGCCGCACGCGGGTCGACGTACCAGGGGAGCTCCTGCTTCTCCCCGGGCATGACCTTGTCGAGCGGGTCGTTGGCGTAGGGCGGCAGCTTCGGCAGCTTGAACGGTTCGTCGTCCTTTGGGTCGGCCGGGTCGCCGGGGCGGCTCAGAGGTCCGCCGGGGTCGGTGGACCCGCCACCAGGGGCGACGTACGGCGGCAGCGCGATCTCGTCACCGAACACCTTGTGAAACGTCTTGTACGACGCGTGGTCGCTCTCGACGTACGTCCGGCTGGAAGACCCGAAGCACTCCCGCACCCGCTCGGCCACCTTGCCGGAGTCGTCGAGGCCCTTGTTCGCGTGCGTCAGGGTGCTCGTGTAGCTGCCCAGGAAGATCTGCAGCACGCCGGAGAAGGCCCCGGTGTCGCTGCAGACGTCGCCGACGTAGTCCTTGACCCGTGACAGGTGCGTCTGCTGCCGGTCCGCCACCTTGCCGGCCGCCGTCAGGCTGTCCGGGTCGACCTCGAAATGAACCATGTGAACCCCCGTGTCGAAACGTCTCGCGGCTCAGTATGACCCGTTTTAGGCGCGATGAAACCCAATCGTCCAATCGAGGTCGGGCTCAGGTCTCGTGCGTCGGCGGGAGCTCGTCGCGCTTGCGGAGGTCCTCCTGGTAGCGCTCCTCGAGCGTCTCGCCCTCACGCCGGGAGAGGAACTGGTCGCGGGTCTCGTGCCGGGACTTGTCGCTGCGGGAGT